>CANQDL010000015.1 GCA_947591105.1 uncultured Oscillospiraceae bacterium | reverse complement strand
TATACGAGCGGGAGCTGGACAGCCAGCTCAACGGCCTGACCGGCTATGTGTTCGGCGCGCTGATGCTGCTGTTCGGCGGCATCTATGTGATGGCGTACCACCTGGAGGGGGCCACAGACTTCACCTATGTGCTGTACAGCCTCTCCTTCATCTATCTGATCGGCATACCCCTGCTGACCATGCGCTCCGTGGCGGAGGAGCGGCACCAGAAGACCGATCAGCTGCTCTACAGCCTGCCCCTTTCCATGACCAAGATCGTGCTGGGCAAGTATTTTGCCCTGGTGACGGTGATGGCCATGCCGCTGCTGGTGCTCTCGCTGTACCCGCTGCTGATCAACGGCCTTGCCAGCTCCGGGGCCATCCCCCTGAAGGCGGCCTATGGGGCCATGGTGGGCTTCTTCTTTCTGGGCGCGGCGCTGACGGCCATCGGGCTTTTCATATCCTCCCTGATGGAGAATGTGGGTCTGGCGGCGGGGTGCTGCTTTATCGTGATGCTGCTGCTGTACTTCATGACCCCTCTGACCAACTACATCACCGCCTCGGCGGCGGGGAGCCTGATCGCCTTTGGGGTGATCCTGGCGCTGTTCGGGGTGATCCTGTGGCGGCTGACCCGGCACTGGCCCTTTGCCCTGGGCTTCACGGCTGTGCTGGAGGGGGCGCTGGGGGTGTGCTACGCCCTCAATAAGACCCGCTTTGCCGGGCTTTTTGCCGAAGTTTTGAGCCAGACGGCCGTTTTCGACAAATTTGAGAACTTCAGCTATGATATATTCGACCTGCGGGTGCTGGTGTATTTCCTGTCCGTGGCGGCGGTGTTCCTGTTTTTGACGGTGCAGACCATGGAGCGCAGGAGGTGGGCGGTATGAGCGGACTTTGGAAAAAGCTCCGGGCCTCCTTTACCACCCGCTCCTGGCGGGCGGGGGCCTACAGCGTGTTCGCGGCGGTGCTGGTGGCGGCCATCGCGGTGGTGACGAACCTGGCCGTGTCCGCGCTGCCCGCCTCGGTCACCCAGCTGGATATGACCGAGGGCCGGCTCTATACCCTCTCCGCCGGCACGGAGCAGGTGCTGGCCAGCCTGGACAGGGATGTGGAGATCTACTGGCTCGTCCAGAGCGGCTATGAGAACAACACCATGGAGCAGATCCTCTCCCGGTACGCGGAGTACGACCGGGTGAGCGTGACCCAGGTCGATCCGGTGCGCTATCCGGGCTTCGCCGCGGCGTACACCGATCAGACGGTGGAGGACAACAGCCTGGCGGTGGTCTGCGGAGAGCGGAGCATGTACATCCCCTACGACGATGTGTGGACATATTCCGATTACGACGCCTATACCTATTATCTGTCCAACTACGGCCAGGAATATCTGGACGTGTTCACCGGGGAGGAAAAGCTCACCGGCGCCATACTGTACGTGACCAACGACGAGCTGCCGGCGCTGTACTATCTGACCGGCCACGGGGAGACGGGCGTGTCCGAGAGCGTGCTCAATTCCCTGGCGCTGGAGAATATCAGCACCCAGAGCCTGAACCTGATGACGGAGGAGGCGGTGCCCGCCGACTGCGCGGTGCTGGCGCTGTTCGGGCCGGTGAGCGATTTGACCGACCGGGAGCTGGAGCTGATAGAGCAATACGCCGAGACCGGCGGGCGGCTGCTCATCACCACCGCCTATACGGAGGAAAAGCTGCCCAACCTGGACAAGCTGCTGGAGGAATTCTCCATTGAGCTGGTGGGCGGCTATGTGATGGAGAGCGATAACCGGTACTATCACTATGGCTATATCGACCTGATCCTGCCGGATCTGGGCGTGCATACGATCACCGCGCCCCTGACCGCGGGGGAGGGGGGCTATACGGTGGTCATGCCGGACGCCCAGGCGCTGCGGGTGCTGACCGAGGGCAACGACGACGTGACCGTCACGCCCCTGCTCAGCAGCTCCGCCACCAGCTACGTCAAGCAGGACGTGGCGGGCGCCGTCAGCTACGCCCAGGACGACGATGACGAGACCGGCTCCTTCATGGTGGCCGCGGCCGCCCAAAACGACAAGACCGGCGGACGGCTGGTGGTGTTCGGCGCCACCCGGTTCATGGAGCCGGACTTCAGCGACATGGTGGCGGGGGCCAATCTGGATCTGTTCCTGAACGGGGCGGACTGGCTCATCGAGCAGCAGCAGAGCATATCCATCCACCCCAAGACCCTGTCCAATACGTACCTGACCTTTACCGATAGCACGGCCAATATCATCAAGGTGACGGTGGCGGTGGTCGTGCCGGTGCTGTTCCTGGCGGCGGGCATAGTCATCTTTATGAGAAGGAGGCGGCGCTGATGAAGCGTGGCGCGAGACTGGCGGTGCTGCTGGTGGCGCTGGGGGTGCTGGTGGGCGCGTGGTATCTGGCCGCGAGCGTGTCCCGCCGCCAGCAGCAGGAGCAGGCGGAGCAGCATACCCAGACCATCGACATCTCCGTGGGCGAGGCGAAGGACGTGACTGCCGTGGCGTGGGATTATTTCGGCGACGCGGTGAGTCTGACAAAATCCAGCGGCTCCTGGGAGAACGCCAACGACCAGACCTGCCCCATCGACGAGGCCGCCGCGGCGGCGCTGGCGGAGGCGGTTGCCTCGGCCCAGGCCACGGACAGGATCGAGGACGTGACGGATTTTGCCCAGTACGGGCTGGAGGACTGCCCCTTCACGGTGGTGGCCGGGGCGGGGGACAACATCGTCACCTATGAGATCGGCAACACCGCCGCCACCGGCGGGCAATATGTGCGCCTGAACGGGGAGGACGTGGTGTACGTGGAGACGGGCGTGCTGGGCCCGGCCTTTGGGATATCCCTGGACGACGTGCTCCAGCTGGAGACCATGCCCCAGGACATAGATATGGTCACGGGCCTGGCGGTACAGACGGACGCGGGCGTGTACGAGCTGCGGTATCTCTCCGACGCGGCGGAGCAGTGGTATACCTCCGCCGACCCCTGGTTTCTCATGGACGGGGAGGGCCAGCCCGTGGAGCCGCTGGACACGGAAAAGGTGCAGAAGCTCTATGAGCTGGCCAGCCAGCTTCAGCTGCGCAACTGCCAGCAGTGGAATCTGACCGACCCGGCGGAGTACGGCCTGGACGAGCCCCAGGGCACGGTGCTGCTGGGGTATGTGTCCGACGACGGCAAGGAGCAGTCCGTGGCCCTGCAGTTTGGGGACTACGCGGACGGGGACGTATACGTGCGCCTGGAGGGCTCCAAAATGGTCTACCGGGTGAGCGGGACGGTGCTGGACGGGCTCATGTACCCGGACTTTGCCGGGATGGCCACCCTTGACCCCTGCGCGCTGGACTGGGACAGGCTCCAGAGCGTGACGCTGGAGCTGGACGGGGACAGCTATGAGATCGTGCGCTCCGTGTCCACCCCTCAGCAGGAGGGGGAGGAGCCGGAGGATATCTACACCTGCGACGGGAGAAGTCTGGACACGGACGCGGTGGCCAGGTGGCTGCGCCAGCTCACAGAGCTGCCGGCGGAGAGCCGGGCGGACGGGGACACCGACCGGCAGGAGATCTTCTGCCTCACCTTCCGCCAGGACAACGAGGCCTTCCCCACCGTCACCATCCGGTTCAGGGCCTACGACAGCGCCCATTACCTGTGCGCGGTGAACGGGAGCGCGTTTTATCTGGTCTCCCGCACCGTGGCGGAGGACGTCACGGAGGACGCGCTGGCGTTTCTCATCCAGCTGCCGGAGACGGATTGAGCGGGCGCTGTGAAAAAAGAAAAAGGTACGTCGCTTGTGCGGCGTACCTTTTTTGCGCGGTTTTTCGGATCAGAGCGCGTCCTCCACCACCCGCTCCGGCGCTGTCTCCAGCGCGTCGGGATTCATCAGAAAATAGCGGAAGTAGCGGAAGGCGGAGCCCACATAGGCGCTGTCCGCGATGCGCCCGTCATAGGTGACGGCGTAGTCGATGTACTTGCGTTCCGTAAGCTGGCCGGCCTTGTCCAGCTCCAGGGCGCCGCGGATGCGGCCCACGGACAGGGTCACGGGCAGCGCGCCGGTGCTGTTCAGGCTGTGGTGCACGGGGGGCAGATGGAAGCTGCCCTCGTCGGTGATCAGGGCGGAGCCGTGGTAGGGGCTCTTCTCGGTGAGGGAGTCCCGCAGCCAGCCGTGGTAGTCCAGCCAGCGCATCACGGACATGACAAACCGCAGCACGAACCGGGGCGTCTTGACCAGGGTGGAGGCCAGCCGCTCCAGCCGGTCGGCGGACTGGTCGGCCTTCAGGTTGTCCACCCGGGCGTTGATCTTCCGGTACACGTCGTATACGGTATCCGAGGGCTGGAAGCGCACGTTGACGGACATGCTGGTGGCGTCCGGCGTGCCGCTGCCGCCGGAGGACAGCACGATGTCGATGCCGCTGCGTGCGTAGATGAACCGCCCGGCCACGAACCGGTTCATAGCCGGCCGCAGGGCCAGGGTACGCACATAGGCGGCGATGATCACGTGCAGCAGGGACATGTTCTCCGTGCCCTCCTGCCGCCGGCTGCGCAGCCACGCCTCCAGGTTGGCGGCGTCCGCGCTGTCGGTGAAGGAGCACGCGGCGTCCGCCGGGGTGCGCACGGCGAAGGGGGAGAGCTGGAAGATGGGGGATACGGTGCGCAGACGGCGGCCGTCCTTCCGATCCGTCATCCGCCGCCGGGTATATCTTTCAGGCATAGGCGACCTCCCTATCAAGTGACTTGGCCAAAAAATAGGATAAAATTTCCAATCCAGCTGTCATTATACTGCATTATACCGCGAAACGGCGGATTCGTCAATCAATGGTGGCTACACGAAATGAACAGTGAACAGCAGAAGGGCGGGGTTTCTCCCCGCCCTTCCATCAGTCCGCCGCCCTCTTGCGCCGACGGATACATTTTTCTCGATCTTCGCTCGTGGTATGTTTCAGGCCATTTGGCGACGAAAAAGGTGCATCTTGGCGCGGTACTGAACTGCCCCAAGGAAAGTGGACAGGGAAAAGAAAAGGTTCCTGTGTAGGAAATAAGAATTAAGCGGAGTGGCGCAGCGAGAGCGGCGCCACTCCAGTCTTTAACTGGATGCGCTCATGGTTGTAGAAGTGGATGAAGCTGTCAATACGTTCATTGGCCTCACGGAATGTTTTCGGCTTGTGCCTGTAAATGCACTCTGTTTTGAGGATGGAGAAAAAGTTTTCAGCCATAGCATTGTCATAGCAGTTTCCGCGCCTTGACATAGACGGCGTTATGCCGTATTCTTTAGTTAGCTGGAAATATGCTTGGGATGTGTATTGAAAGCCTTGGTCGCTGTGGAGGTGAAGCTCTGCGGCGACCTTCTTTTTCTCCCGCTTCATCGCCAGCCGTATCGTGTCCAGGACAAGGTTCACGGTCTGCTGTGTCGCTGTCTTGTAGGCCACGATGCTGTTGTCATAGATGTCCCGGATCATGGACAGGAACAGCACACCCTGGCCGGTATGGATGTAAGAGATGTCTGTTACCCACTTGCTGTTAGGTCTGTCCGCATGGAACTGCCGGTTCAGAAGATTTTCGTACTTGTGTACCTGCTGGCCCAGCTGTACCCACTTCCTGCGGCGGCGGATCTCGGACAGCAGCCCATACTTCTTCATGACTCTGAGGACGGTTTTCCTGTTTCGGTGAATGCCCTGCGTCTCCAGCCAGCGCCACACGCGGCGGTAACCATATGTCCTGTCACAGCTATCTTGACATTTTTGGATGGCTTTTGCAAGGTCTGCATCTGTCTCTGGCTTTCCTAATCGCTTGACAAAGGCATAATACCCGCTGCGGGAAACTTCAAAGAACCGGCACATCACCTGTACCGGGTACTGATCCCGGTGGGCATAGATCACATGGTATTTCGCTCTTGGCCTCACTTCCTTTCTGTGAATTGCAGAAAATCCCGCAACAGCTGGTTTTCCATCTGCAGCCTGGCGATCTCTTTCTCGTATTCCTCTGTATTGCTCAACGGACGTTTTCTGGGCCGTCCTTTTGGCTTGGGCGGTATCCCTGCGGCTATTCTTTCCTGCCTGCGGTTATAGCGGGTCACCCATTTCTCGACCTGTCTCTTTGTCAAGCCCAGATGTTCTGCGATCTCCCGCCGTGTTTTTCCTTCCTTCCGCATTTGCAGAATTACTGGCTCAAGCTCCTTTACGTGTGTATACTTCCGTTTTCCCATAACAATACCCCCTGTCGTAGTCATTCTCCTACAACAGGGGGCCTTTTGTCTACTGTCTACTTTTTATGGGGCGGTGCACGTATGGCAGCACGCCCTTTTTATGGGTTTCTCTTAGAAGCACTTGCGGTAGATGGCCTCTTCGCTCTCCAGATCGAAGGGATAGTAGGCGTTGGTCATGAGCCGCTGCTGGTTGGCCTCCACGGACAGGGGGAAGGCCTTGAAGTCGCTCTCCTTAAAGCCGGCGTCGTGCAGGGGACGCAGGGGCAGGATGCGCTGCAGCAGGGCGTTCAGGGTGGGAATGGCGTCCTTAGCCTCGCAGCCCACGATGGAGGCGATCAGCTCCTTGAACTTCATGATCTCGCCGTCGGGGTTGTGCTCGTCATAGTAGTCCAGGATGGCGCCGAACAGCATGTAGTTGCTCTCGCCGTGGGGCACATGGTAGGTGCCGCCCAGAGGGAAGCTCATGCCGTGCACAGGGCCGCAGCCGGCCTTCAGGAAGGCGATGCCGGCGTAGAAGGAAGCGGTCACGAACTGATCCATGTACTCGAACCGGGCCTCCTGGCCCTTCTCGTCCAGCAGCTTGAAGCCTTTGAGGATGAGCTCCATGGCCTTGACGGAGAAAAGCTCGCTGGTCATGGTCTTGCGGTGGGGGCTCAGGAAGGACTCGGTGGCATGCACCAGCGCGTCGATGGCGCTGCAGGCGAAGGGCTTGTAGGGCAGGGTCTTGAGCAGATCGGGGATCAGGCAGACCTTGTTGGGGATGATGTCGTCGGAAACCAGGCCCAGCTTGGTCTCGCCGCCGGTGAGCACGCCGTCCTTCTCGTCCTTGACGATGGCCACGGAGATGTTGGTGCACTCGGAGCCGGTGCCGCAGGTGGTGGGCACGGCGATGACGTCCTTCTCATGGACGACCGGGAAGCGCTTGAAGTACAGGTTGTGCACCGTGTCGGGGCGCTTGCAGCCCAGAAGCTTGCACAGATCCATGATGGCGCCGCCGCCCACGGCGATGACGCGGTCATAGCTCTCATAGGGGATGGCGTCGTACATGGTCTGGATCATGGCCTCGCTGGGCTCGCCGGCGCCGAACTTCTCCTGGAACACGTACTGGCAGGGAAGGCCAAGCTCTTCCATGAAGGGGTGATAGATGAACTCGTTGGTGAGCACCACGTCCCGCGCGCCCAGCTTGAACTCCTCCGCCATCTGGGCGAAGGTCTGGAACTTATACACGGTGGGAGCAAAGATGATCTCTCTCTTGTCCGCCATCAGAGAGGCGGAAAATGCGTCCATAGCCATTTTATTGAATCTCCTCCTAGCAGTTTATAATTTGTCCGCTCACTTGCGGGCGATGACTTTCTTGACGGCCTCCACGATGACGGGGGCCCGCAGGCCGTACTCGTCCATCAGGAAGCTCTGGGGGCCCACCTGGCCGAACTGATCCTGCACGCCCACAAATTCCTGGGGGGTGGGGCAGTTGTGCGCCAGGCAGTTGGCCACCACGGAGCCCAGGCCGCAGGCGGTGTTGTGGTTCTCCGCCGTCACGATGGCGCCGGTCTCCCTGGCCGCCTTGAGCAGAAGGGCCTCGTCCAGGGGCTTCCAGGTGAACATGTCGATGACGCGCACGTCGATGCCCTCGGCCTGGAGGGACTCGTAGGCCTTGAGGGCCTCGTCCACCATGATGCCGGAGGTGACGATGGTGCACACGTCCTTGTCGGATTCATGCAGCACCACGCCCTTGCCGATCTCAAACTGGGTGCCCTCGCCGTACACCTGGATCACGTCCTTGCGGACGAAGCGGGTGAAGGTGACGCCGCGGGTGATGCCGGGCAGCTGCTGGGTGATGCTCTTCAGCTGCTCGTAGTCGCAGGGATCGAGCACCGTGGACTCGGGGATGCTGAGGTACATGGCCGCGTCCTCCAGGGGCATGTGGGTGCCGCCGTTGAAGGCGGCCGTCACGCCCGCGTCGGAGCCCAGCACGTGCACGGTCAGTCCCGCGTAGGCCGCGGACATATAGATCTGGTCATAGCAGCGGCGGGAGGAGAAGGTGCCGAAGGAGTGGAAAAATACCTTCTTGCCCGTGGCCGCCAGACCGGCGGCGATGCCCGCGCCGTTGGCCTCGGCGATGCCCGCCTCAAAGGCCCGGTCGGGGTAGTTCTTCATCAGCTGCTTGGTGTTGATGCAGCCCATCAGGTCGCAGTCCACATAGCAGATGGATTTGTCCTGGGCCATCATCTCGTTGAGGGTCAGCGCCAGGGCGTCCCGGCTGGCCCGGGAGTCTTTCTCATGCTTTCCGATCAGATTCACATTCATTGCTCTGCCCCTCCTTTAAGCCTTTTCCGCTTCCGCCAGGGCCTTTTCCGCTGCGGCCAGCGCCTCGGCCCACTTTTCCTCGCTGGGCTGAGAGCTGTGCTCGTGGCTGACCTCGGCAAAGGTGGCGCCCTTGCCCTTGCTGGTGTTCAGCACGATGCAGCTGGGCACGCCCTTCTTGGCGTAGGCGTTGACGATGGCGTTATAGATGGCCGCCACGTCGTGGCCGTCCACCTGCTGGGTGTACAGGCCGAAGGCCTCCGCCTTGCGGGCGATGTCGCCGTGATCCAGGATGGTAGCGGTGGGGCCGTCCAGCTGGTAGCCGTTGTTGTCGATGAAATAGACGATGTTGTCCAGCTTGTGGGCATAGGCAAAGTGGAAGCCCTCCCAGACCTGGCCCTCGTCCGCCTCGCCGTCGCCCACCACGCAGAACACGTGGTTATCGCGGCCGTCGATCTTGTTGCCAAGAGCCGCGCCGGTGGCGGTGGATACGCCCTGGCCCAGGGAGCCGGTGGTCAGATCCACGCCGGGGGTCAGCTTCCGGTCGGTGTGGCTGGGGAAGTGGGTGTGGGGATGATTGAGGGTGTAGGCGTCCTCCAGAGGATAGAAGCCCATCAGACCGAAGGTGGCGTAGGCCACCGGGCCGGCGTGGCCCTTGGAGAGCACCAGCCAGTCCCGATCCGGCCAGCGGGGGTTCTCGGGGTTGTACTTCATGACCGCGCCGTACAGCACCGCCATCAGGTCGGCCAGATCCATGGAGCCGCCCACGTGGCCGAAGCCCCGGGAGTGGATGACCTTCAGGGTCTCCAGGCGGATGCGGGCCGCCAGGATCTGGAGCTCTTTTACGTTCAGCTCTTTCAAAATATGTCCTCCTTACCGCCGCGCCTTACATGTACAGCGCGGGTTTTTCCATGGTCTCGACCTTGTAGAACTGGGAGGTGCCCCGGGAGGCGTTGAGCGCGTCGCCCGCCACGCAGGCCACGTAGCCGTCCCAGGCGGAGGGGCCGGTCAGCTTGCCGGCGTGGACGGATTCCACCCACTTGCACAGCTCGATGTCGTAAGCCTCGATGAAGCGCTCCTTCCAGTCGGTCATGATGGGCATGGTCTCGCCCGGCTCCTTGTTGGGATCGGGGCGGGAACGGCGCACCACCGCGTAGGGGTCGGGCAGCTTGACGGTGCCGTTTTCGCAGACCACCTCGCACTGGATGTCGTAGCCGTAGCCGTCGGCCACCTGTACCTCCACGTCGATGAAGCAGCCCTTCTTGGTGCGCATGAGCATGACCTGGGGGTTGTCGTAGCCCTTGTTGGAGTTGGCGGACTGGCGCACCTTCACGCACTGCACGTCCTCATACTCGTCGTCCAGCAGCCACCGGCAGATGTCCAGCTCGTGGATGGCCACGTTGGTGACGCCGTTCTCGGTCTTGAAGCCCGGGCCCTGGGAGACGTTGCGGTGGCAGGCCTTGATCAGCAGGGGCGCTCCCAGCTCGCCGGAGTCGATGATCCGCTTCATCTCCGCATAGCCCCGGTCGTAGTGGCGCATGAAGCCCACCTGGACCATCCGCTTGCCGATCTCCAGCTCCCGCTTGATGATGTCCTCGCAGTCGGCGGCGTTCTGGCTCAGGGGCTTTTCGCAGAAGCACCACTTCTCCTCGGCCAGGGTCTTCATCACGTAATCGTGGTGGGTGGGGTCGATGGAGGTGATGAGCACGGCCTCCACCTCGGGGTCTTTTATCATGCCGTCGCAGTCGTTGGCGAAGGAGCGGATGCCGTACTTGGCGGCCAGATCGTCCGCCGCTGCGGCCACATAGTCGCTCACGGCCACCACAGTGGCGCCGGGGACGGTGTCCATGATGCGGCGGCAGTGATCCTTGCCGATGGCGCCGCAGCCGATGATGCCGATCTTCAGAATCTTATCCATGGTAGATACCTTCCTTTTTATATAGTCGATTCGGATTAATACTTGCGCGCGTCTTTCTCATGGGCCAGGTGATCCTGGTAGGCGGCCACGTTCTCCGGCCGCTCGGATACCTGGGTGTCGCCCACGCGCCACCAGGAGCCGTAGCCGTCGGTCATGGTCTTGGGCAGCACCTTGATGTCGAACAGCACCGGGCAGTTTTTGACCTTCTTCGCCTCGGCGAAGGCGGCCACCAGCTCGTCCATGGTGTGGATGGACCAGCTCTTGCAGCCGTAGGCCTCCGCCACCTTGGCGTAGTCGATGTTCATGAAGTTGCCGAACAGGCCGTCCTTGTTGCGGTAGCGCAGCTCGGTGACCAGGGTCTTGTTGCCGTGGCCCACCTGCAGGTTGTTGATGCAGCCAAAGCTGGCGTTGTCGAACAGGCAGATGTTGATCTTCTTGTGCTCCTGCACCGCGGTGATCAGCTCGCCGTGGAGCATGTTGAAGCTGCCGTCGCCGCAGAAGGAGTAGACCTCGTGCTCCGGGCCGATGGCCAGCTTCACGCCCAGGGCGCCGGCGATCTCGTAGCCCATGGTGGAGTAGCCGTATTCCATGTTGTAGGTATCCTGGCCCACGGCCCGCCACATACGCTGCATGTCGCCGGGCAGGGAGCCGGCCGCGCCGATGGCCACGTCCTCGTCGTCCATCATGGCGTTGATGGCGCCAAGGGCGGCGGTCTGGGTCAGCTCCGCGCCCAGATCGTGGGCAAAGCGGCGGGCGGAACCGGCGTTGGCGTCGTTGATCTCGGGCTTCCAGGAATCCTTGTCCTCAAACTTGATGCCGTCCAGGCGTTCCAGCTCCTTGAACCACTTGCTCTGGGCCTTTTTCACCTCGTCGGTGTAGGGGGCTTTGTAGCCGTCCAGGGCCTTGAGAAGCCGGGGCAGGGCGTCCTTGGCGTCGGCCACCACGGGGATGGCCTCCATTTTCAGGGCCTGGAACTCGCTGACGTTGATGTTGACGAACTTGCAGTTGTCCTTAAAGAGCCATTTGGAGCTGGTGGTGAAGTCGGTATACCGGGTGCCCACGCCGATGACCAGATCCGCCTTCTTGGCGATCTCGTTGGCGGCGGAGCCGCCGGTGACGCCCAGACCGCCCAGATTCAGCGGGTGGGTCCACTCCACGGCGCCCTTGCCGGACTGGGTCTCGCCGAAGGGGATGCCGGTGGCCTCGGCGAAGGCGCGGAACTCGGCATGGGCCTCGGAATAGCGCACGCCGCCGCCGCAGACCAGCATGGGCCGCTTGGCCTTCTTGATGGCCTCCGCCGCGTCGGCCAGGGCGGCCTGGGTGGCGGGACGGCGCTCCAGACGCCAGACCCGCTTGGCAAAGAAGCTCACGGGATAGTCATAGGCCTCGCCCTCCACGTCCTGGGGCATGGCCAGGCACACCGCGCCGGTGTTGGCCGGGTCGGTGAGCACACGGAACGCGGAGATGGCCGCGCTCATCAGCTGCTCGGGCCGGACGATCCGATCCCAGTAGCGGCACACGGCCTTGAACGCGTCGTTGGTGGAGATGGACAGGTTGTGGGTGTGCTCCACCTGCTGCAGCACCGGGTCGGGCTGGCGGCAGGCGTAGGTGTCGCCGGGCAGCACCAGCACGGGCACGTTGTTGGCGGTAGCGGTACCGCAGGCGGTCACCATATTTGCCGCCCCAGGTCCGATGGAGGAGGTGACGGCAAAGATCTGTTTGCGTTTCATCTGCTTGGCGAAGGCCACGGCCGCCTGGGCCATGCCCTGCTCGTTCTTGCCCTGATAGATCTCCAGGTGCTTGGCCTCCTGGCTCAGCGCCTGGCCGAAGCCCACCACGTTGCCATGGCCGGGGATCATGAACACGCCGCGGACGAAGCGGCTCTGCCGTCCGTCCACCTCGATGTACTGGTTCTCCAGAAAACGTACCAGAGCCTGTGCCATAGTCAAGCGAACGGTTTTCATAGGGACAGTTCCTCCTTAAATATGAAATGTGATCAAGTATGTACTTGCGTTATTTACCGGGGATCTTAACGGCCGACCGGCGGGTGGTTCAGCCTTGGAAGATGTGGTCGTTGGCGTCCGGCTTCCAGAGCCAGGCGTGCTCGGGATCGTCGATGCGCGTCTTGCGCCAGGGGTCGCCCTCCAGGTGCCGGATGCCCCAGGCATAGCACATGGCGTAGCCGGGCGCGGCGGCCTGGGAGTGGAAGCCGTTGTTGATGACGGCCAGACCGTTGTGGCCGGTCTTGAAGATCTCCCCGTTGGCAAAACCCGCGCCGAAGCCGTCGGGATAGTCGAAGCGGTAGAAGTAGACCTCCGGCTGGGGGTGGTGATGGGGGGGATAGGACGACCACTTGCCGGGGAAGTTGAGCACCTCGCCCAGCACCATGTTGGAGAAGGGGGCGTTGTCGTAATCGAAGAAGGTGATGATCTCCCGGCGCATGCATCCCATCAGCTCGCCGTTGGCGCCGGCGTGCTGCACCTGGATGGTCTCGGGGGTGTACATGACGGGCTCATAGTCCCGCTCGTTGAGGGTCTTCTGGATGTAGAGCTCGCTGTGGGCCTGGGCGGTGAGGGTGATCTTGGTGCCCTTGGAGGCCAGCAGGCAGTAGGCGGCGTGGTGGAAGCTGTCCGGCCGGTCGGCCAGTACGGTCTGCCCATTCCAGGCGTAGGCCACCTTGCCGGCGAACAGCAGCACGGCCGTCTCCTTTTCCGGTTCCTGGATCACGTACTCGTCGCCCGGCTCCATGATGAGCAGGCCCACGTCCATCTGGGTGCCCATATCGTCCACGCTGGCGTCGATGTAGGCGTTGTAGCCCCGGACAAGCTGTGCGTTCTTATTGAAATAACTCATGGCTGCGTTCTCCTTGAATTATATTTGATGAAGATCAAAGTCCCGTGTGCTCCCGAATATACCGGCGGCCCTTCATGGCGTACTCCAGAGGCTCCGCCTTGGCCGGATCCTGCTCGGCCTCCACCAGAAGCCAGCCCTGATACCCCGCGGCGGCCAGGGTCTGGAACACCGGGTCAAAGTCCACGTCCCCGTCGCCGGGCACGGTGAAGGCGCCGCTGCGCACGGCCTGCAGGAAGCTCCAGTCGTTCTTCTTCACCTGCTCCACCACGGCCAGGCGCATATCCTTCAGATGGACGTGGCCCACCCGATCCACATACTTTTTCAGCATGGCCAGGGGATCTTCCCCGGCAAAGGTGAAGTGGCCGGTGTCGTAGCACAGGAAGACGTACTTCGGGTCGGTGTTGGCCATCATCCGGTCGGTCTCGGCGCTGGTCTGCACCACCGTGCCCATGTGGTGGTGGAAGCACAGCTTGAAACCCCGCTCCGCCGCGATCCTGCCCAGGGTGTTCAGCCCGGCGCAGAACCGATCCCACTCCGCGTCATTCATTATATATTTATGGCCGCCGGTGAGGATGGGCGTGTCCATCTGGCCCTGGATAGAATAGCTCTGCTCGCTGACGTTGATGCGATTGGCGCCCACGGCGGCCAGAAAGTCCAGATTGGCGTTGAAGTCGGCGATCTCCTCCTCCATGGGCCGGGTGAGGATAAAGGAAGAGTACCAGCGGCTGGCGATGCGCATGCCCCGCAGATCCAGGGCCTTTTTCAGCTCCGCCGGGTCTTTGGGGTACTTGTTGCCGATCTCGCAGCCGGTGAAGCCCGCCAGGGCCATCTCGCTGACGGTCTGCTTGAAGGTGTTCTCTGCGCCCAGCTCGGGCATGTCGTCGTTGCACCAGCCGATGGGGGCGATACCCAGGGATACGGTCTTGGGGTCAAACATGGAAAAACCTCCTTTGATGTGACAAAATCATCCACAGCGAGCGGGTTCCGCTCGCCGTGAAATACCTGCCGGATGGAATGCACTTTTTATTTATAACTAAACATACCTCGTTTTCCTGAAAAAAGCAATCGTTTTCTTTCTGACAAGGGGAAAGGGGAAAAGATTTATTGGTTTTCCCCAAAAACCGGTGTGTAAAATTTTACATACTGCAAAGAGGTAAAGCGTTGATTTGTTTGTGCAGTTATGCTAAAATGGTACCATCCAACCGGAAAAACGGCGGGTTTTTCTGGAAAATCTTATGAAGGAGAACCAAACCATGAAAAAGATCCTTGCGATGATCCTGGCACTGATGATGGTGCTGTCCCTGTGCGTTGTGGCTTCCGCCGACGCCGAGGAAGAGTACAACATTTCCGTGATCCTGAAGACCACTGCTTCCGAGTACTGGCAGTATGTGGTCGCCGGCGCCAATGCCTATGAGACCGACCATCCCAACGTACATGTTGAGGTCAAGGGCGCTACCTCCGAGACCGCCTATGACGAGCAGCAGAACATGATCGAGACCGATATGGCCAACGCCGACATCGACGGCTACGTCATCGCCCCCCTGCAGGCCGACATGGTCGCCAACATGATCGCCGGCCAGACCAAGCCCATCGTGGCTGTGGACACCAACATCGACGCTCCCGAGGTTCTGTCCTTCGTGGGCACCAGCAACGAGGACGCCGGCAAGCTGGGCGGCAAGGCTGCCGCTGAGCTGGCCAAGGAGCGCGGCTGGGAAGAGATCTACTGCATCGAGATCGCCGGCGTGCAGGGCGACTCCACCAACGAGGCCCGTATGGCCGGTTATAAGGCTGGCGTCGAAGAGGCCGGCGGCACCTTCCTGGACGACGAGATCCAGTATGCCAACGCCGTGGCCGACCAGGCTGTGACCTGCATGGAGGCCATTATGCAGAACCACCCCGAGGGCATCGCCGTCATCTGCGCCAACAATGACGATATGGCTATGGCCGCTGCCCGTGCCGCTGCCGGCAACGACGCCTACAAGGACACCGTGTTCCTGGGCTTCGACGGCATCCAGTCCGCCTGCAACTCCATCCTGGCCGGCGAGGAGACCATGAGCGTCTGCCAGCAGGGCTATCTGATGGGCTATCAGTCCGTTGACGCCGTCATCCGCGCTCTGCAGGGCGAGGAGCTGGAGGAGTTCATCCCCGCCGAGGCCACTGTCGTTGATCCCGACACCGCCGAGGCCCGTCTGGCCGAGCTCCAGGGCTATCTGGGCGATGGCACCGAGGACACCGCTGAGGAAGAGGCTGCTGAATAAGCCGATCTCCATCGTACGATAAAAAACAGAATGGGCCCCGCCCCGGATTGACTGGGCCGGGGCCCGATTCCTATTGGGCCGCCGATTTACGCGGCCCCGGACGGGAGAGCGCTCCCGTCCTTTATAAGTAGAGAGCGGAGGTGATACACAGGTGGCAGAATACGTAGTTGAACTGAAAAACGTGACCAAACGCTTCCCCGGTGTGCTGGCCTTGGATAAGATGCAGCTGGCCGTGAAGCCCGGCGAGATCCACGGTCTGATCGGCGAGAACGGCGCGGGCAAGTCCACGCTCATCAAGGTTCTCACCGGCGTGCATCCCGCCGACGAGGGCGAGATATACGTCAACGGGGAGAAGATGGTCTTCCACAACCCCAACCAGTCCGCCGCGGCGGGCATCGCCTGCGTGTATCAGGAGCTGAACATCGAAAAGCTGCTGAGCGTGACGGACAACATCTTCATCAACAAGTGGAAAAAGAAGGGCATCCTTCTGGACTACGCTTCCATGCACGAGAAGGCCAAGGAGGTCATGGCCAGCCTGGGCCAGGACATCGACCCCCGCAAACCCGCGGGCACCTTCGGCATGGGCGTGCAGCAGATGATCGAGATCGCAAAGGCCGTTTTGATCGACGCGAAGATGATCATCATGGATGAGCCCACCTCCTCCCTGGGCGAGCGGGAAGTGGAGCAGCTGATGAAGACCTGCCGGGAGCTGAAGAACCGGGGCATCGGTATCCTGTTCGTGTCCCACAAGCTGGAGGAGCTGTTCGAGCTGTGCGACCGGGTGACGGTCATCCGTGACGGCCAGTACATAGACACCCGGGACATCAAGGACTGGACAAACGATTCGCTGATCACCGCCATGGTGGGCCGTACCCTGGAGAACCAGTATCCCAAGGAGTTCGGTACCAAGGGCGAGTGCATGCTCAAGGTGGAGGATCTGGAGATCGGCGGCGTGCTCCACGGCGTGAGCTTCGAGGCATATGGCGGCCAGGTGCTGGGCATGTCCGGCCTGGTGGGCGCCGGCCGTACCGAGGCGGTGCGCGCCATCTTCGGCGCCGACCCCCTGGACGGCGGCAAGATCTTCATCCACGGCAAGGAGGTCAAGCTGAAGAGCCCCAAGCAGGCCATCAACGCGGGCATCGCGCTTCTGACGGAGGATCGCAAGGGCTCCGGTCTGGTGCTGCCCGAGTCCATCCGCACCAACCTGGTGCTGTCCAGCATGAAAAAGCACAGCAATGGCCTGTTCCTGGACGAAAAGCGCATCGAGCAGAGCGGCCAGGAGAACATCGAGTCCCTGCGCATCAAGACCCCTTCCATCGACGAGATCGTGGGACAGCTGTCCGGCGGCAACCAGCAGAAGGTGGTCATCGGCAAGTGGATCAATGCCGACGCGGATATCTACATCTTCGACGAGCCCACCCGCGGCATCGACGTGGGCGCGAAGGTCGAGGTCTACAACGTTATGAACAGCCTGGTGAAGGCTGGAAAATGCGTCATCATGATCTCCTCGGAAATGCCGGAGATCCTGGGCATGAGCGACCGGGTGGTCGTCATGCGCGGCGGCCGGGTCATGGCCACCGTGGACCGGGACAGCAAGCATTTCAACCAGGAGGACATCATGAAGGCAGCTTGGGGAGGGAGTTTAGATGACGAAAACTAAGAAAAAGAGCGGCGGCCTGCAGCTGGGCACCATCCTGGCGTTGGTCATCATGTGCGCTTTCCTGGCCATCACCAACAAGAACTTTTACAATCCCAGCAACATCATGAGCATCCTGAAGCAGACGGCCTTCAACGCCTTCCTGGCCACGGGCATGCTGCTGTGCCTGATCACCGCCGGCATCGACCTGTCCGTGGGCGCCAACGCGGTGTTCTGCGCCTGCCTGATGGGCGCGCTGAAGGAAGCGGGCGTCTCCAGCGGCTTTTTGCTGATGCTCATCGCCATCGTCGCCGGCGGCGTGATCGGCTGTGTCAACGGCACCCTGCTGACCCGTCTGCACCTGCCCCACCCCTTCGTGTCCACCCTGGGCATGAAGAACGTGCTCTGGGGCCTGGCCCTGGTGGTCACCGGCAACAAGATGATCAACAACTTCCCCAATTCCGTGCAGTTCTTGGGCAAGCAGACCATCGGCGGCTGGGGCGGCGGCTTCCCCGTGGGCTTCATCGTAATTCTTGTGCTGTACATCGTCATGCACATCTTCCTGAGCAAGACGGCCTTGGGCCGCAGCATCTACTGCGCCGGCGGCAACATGGAGGCCACCCGTCTGTCCGGTATCAATACCGCCAACGTGCTGACCTTCTGCTATACCCTGTCCGGCGTGATGGCCGCTCTGGCCGGTATCTACTCCATCGGCCGCAGCGGCATCTGCAACGGCGCCAACGCCACCCAGCCCTATGATACAGACGCCATCGCGGCCTGCATCATCGGCGGCGCCTCCTTCACCGGCGGCAAGGGCACCATGTTCGGCACCATGCTTGGCTGCCTGATCATCGCCGTGCTGCGCAACGGCTTCACTCTGCTGGCCATCGACTCCTCCGTGCAGAACATCGTTCTGGGCCTGGTCATCATCCTGGCCGTGCTCATGGACGTGATCCGCGCCCAGATGGAGGCCAAGCGCCGCCGTCTGGCCGCCGGCAAGTGATCTCTGCCGCGTATATTCTGGCATATTGAAAGCGGGCCCGGTGTGAAGTGCACGCCGGGCCCTTTTACAGAGGGAGGAACCATGAAAAAGCTGCGCGTCGGCGTGGCCGGCCTGGGCCGTCTGGGCCGGGTCCACGCCGCCAATCTTGCTTTCCGCATTCCAAACGCGGAGCTGACCGCCGCCTGCACCGTCACCGGAACAGGGGTGGACTACGCCAAAGACGAGCTGGGCGTGCAGGACGTGTATACCGACTACAGGCGGATGCTGGCCGAGGCCGACATCGACGCGGTGGCCATCGTCACCGCCTCCGCCGACCACTGCGAGCAGATCGGACTGGCCCTGGACGCGGGCAAGCACGTGTTCTGCGAAAAGCCCATGGGGGTGGATCTGGCGCAGTGCAAACGGGCGGAGGCCGCCGTGGAGCGCCACCCGGGGCAGACCTTCATGCTGGGGTTCATGCGCCGGTATGATAAGTCCTACGCCTATGCCAAACAGAAGATCGACGCGGGGGCCATCGGCGTGCCCTATCTGGTCAAGTGCACCGCCATGGATCCGGCCAGCGCCGCGGCGGATTTCATCCGCTACGCCAAGGCCGGCGGCTCCGGGGGCATCTTTCTGGATCTGGGCATCCACGACATGGATCTGATGCGCTGGTATCTGGGCAGCGAGGCCACCGAGGCGCACGCCATGGGCGCCACCTTCCGGCATCCGGAATTTCGCCAGGCCGGGGACGACGAGACGGGCGTGGTCACGTACCGCTTCGCCAACGGCGCCATGGGCATGATGCACATCGGCCGCATCGGCCCCCACGGCTACCACGTGGAGACGGAGATCGTGGGCACCGAGGGCATCATCCGCATCTCCGCCGTGCCGGAGAAGAACCTGGCCCAGCTGTATAATACCAATGGGGTGTGCACCGAGTGCGTGCAGTCCTTCCAGGAGCGGTTTGCCGACGCCTATCTGGCGGAGATGGAGGAATTTGTGTCCTGCGCCCTGGGGGGCAGACAGCCCGGGGTCAGTGTCTATGACGGCACCCGCTCCACGCAGATGGGATTTGCCGCCGTGGAGTCCTGGCGCACAGGCGGGATCGTGAAGATCGGATAACAGAAAGGGAGAACGAATATGAAAAAACTGCGTACGGGCATCGTGGGCCTGGGCCGCCTGGGCCGCATCCACGCCGCCAACATCGCCTATAAAATCCCCAACATGACCCTGGTGGCCGCCTGCTCGCTGGTTCCGGAGGAGCTGGAGTACGCCAAGGCGGAGCTGGGCGTGACGGAGGTCTATTCCGACTACCGCCAGATGCTGGCCGAGGCCGACATCGAGGCGGTGGTCATCATCACCCCCTCCGGGGAGCACTGCTGGCAGATCGCGGCTGCTCTGGACGCGGGCAAGCACGTGTTCTGCGAAAAGCCCCTGGGGGTGGATGTGGAGCAGTGCAAGATCGCGGAGGCCGCCGTGGAGCGCCACCCGGATCTGACGTTCATGCTGGGCTTCATGCGCCGGTACGATAAGTCCTACGCCTACGCCAAGCAGAAGATCGACGCGGGCGAGATCGGCACGCCCTATCTGGTGAAGGCCACCGGCGTTGACCCGGAGGTTCTGGTGCAGAACGCCATCCGCATCTCCGCCGGTTCGGGGGGCATCTTTTTGGACATGGCCATCCACGACATCGACCTGATGCGGTGGTTCTTGGGCTGCGAGGCCACGGAGGTGTACGCCATGGGCGCCACCTTCAAGCACCCGGAGTTCAAGCAGTCCGATGACGACGAGACCGCCGTGGCGGCCTATAAGTTCGAAAACGGGGCCATGGGCATCGTCCATGTGGGGCGCACCGCGCCCTACGGCTACCACGTGGAGACGGAGATCGTGGGTACCGAGGGGTCGATCCGCATCTCCGCCGTGCCGGAGAAGAATCTGGCCCAGCTGTACAACACCAACGGGGTGTGCACCGAGTGCGTGCAGGGGTTCCCGGAGCGGTTCGCCGACGCATACCTGGCGGAGATGGAGGAGTTTGCCAACTGCGCCCTGGAGGGAAGACAGCCCGGGGTCAGCGTCTATGACGGCTCCAGATCCACCCTTATCGGCTACGCCACCACCGAGGCGTGGAAGACGGGCAAGATCGTGAAGATTGGCTGAATCTGCGGGGCGCGGCGATGGCCGCGCCCCTTTCAGGAGGTTCCCTATGATCCGGGAGAAGAGCTTTTACCGCTCCTTTTTCGCGCTGGCGCTGAGTCTGGCACTGCAAAACCTGCTGGTGTACGGCGTGAACATGATGGACACGCTGATGCTGGGGCGGTACAGTCAGGACGCCATGAGCGGCGTGAGCCTGTGCAACCAGGTGCAGTATTTGCTGCAAATGCTGGTGGTGGGCGCGGGGGAAGGGGCTGTGGTGCTGGGTTCCCAGTACTGGGGCCAGAACCGCCTGGAGCCCATCGGGCACATCATCGGCGCGGCGCTGCGGTTCGGCGGCGCGCTGGCGGTGGCGCTGTTTGCGCTGGTGCTGGTCTTTCCGGAGCAGATCCTGGCGCTGCTCTCCAACGACAGGGCCGTCATCGCCCAGGGCATGGCCTATTTTCGCATCATCTGCTTCTCCTATGTGATCTTCACCGTCACCAACATCCTGGTGGCGTCCCTGCGCTCCATCGGCGTGGTGCGCATCGGCTACGTGATCAGCTTCTCCACCCTGTGCATCAACGTGTGCCTCAACTACCTGCTCATCTACGGCCACATGGGCTGCCCGGAGCTGGGGGTGCGGGGGGCCGCCATCGCCACGCTGGTGTCCCGGACGGTGGAGCTGGCCATCGTGGCGTACTACCTGAAATACCGGGAGAAGAAGCTCCGCCTGACGGTGAAAAAGCTGGTGCGCATCGACAAGAGCTACCTGGGGGACTACTTCCGGGTCTGCTCGCCGGTGCTGATCAACCAGGCCCTGTGGGGCGTGGCCCAGATGGTGCAGACGGGCATCCTGGGGCACCTGGGGGGCGACGCCACCGCGGCCAACGCCCTGGCGGTGCAGCTTTACCAGGTGCTGAGCGTGGTGGCCTACGGCGCGGCCTCCGCCTCGGGCATCGTGGTGGGCAAGACCATCGGTGCGGGGGAGCGGGAGCGGCTCCGCCCGCTGGTGCGCACGCTGCAGGCGCTGTTTCTCGCCATCGGGCTGGTGTCCGGCGGGGCCATATTCCTGGCCCGGGGGCCCATGCTCGCGCTCATGGGGGGCAGCCTCACCTCCCGGGCACGGCAGCTGGCCGGGCAGTTCGTGGTCATCATCGCCGTGTGCACGGTGGGCACCGCCTACCAGATGGCCTGCGATAACGGCATCATCCGGGGCGGGGGAGACACGGGCTTCAGCGCCCGGATGAACCTGATCAGCATGTGGCTCATCGTGGTGCCCCTGTCGGCCCTGGCCGCCTTTCGGTGGAGGGCCAGTCCTGCGGTGGTGTTTTTCCTGCTCAAGTGGGATCAGCTCTATAAGATCATCCCCGTGGCCCTGCGTCTGCACAGCTTCAAGTGGGTGCGCTCCGTCACCCGCCCGGGGGAGTGAAAAGGATAAAGCAAAGGAGCCTGCCATGCGGCAGGCTCCTTTTTGTTGTGCGTTGGAATTACTCGTAATCGGCCACGTTCTCCGCATCGATCCAGATGTTGGTGGTGATGATCTCGTTCTCCTCCAGTTCGTCGCCGTTGAGCAGGATCACCGCAGCCTCCAGACCGTTGGCAGCCATGGCGCCGCCGTCCTGGGAGACGGTACCGGTGATGCGGCCGTCGTTGATGGCCTCAAAGCCGTCGGGGGTGCCGTCCACGCCGGTGATGACGATGCCGCTGTCAGCGCCGGCAGCGTTGCCAGCGCCCACGGCCATGCCGTCGTTCTCGCAGATGATGGCGTCCAGATCATAGGCGCTCAGCCAGGTCTCCACAGCGGCCTGAGCCTGGGCGGTATCCCACGCGCAGTCCTTGGGCTCCACGACCTCGACCATGTCGGGGTAGTTCTCCAGGATGTTGCGATAGCCCTGCAGACGATCCAGTCCGCCGGAGTCAGCGGAGGGGCCGGTCAGGATGGCGTAGTTGCCCTTGCCGTCCAGCAGATCGCACACGGCCTGCATCTCGGCCTCGCCGGCGGTCACGTTATCGCCCAGGGAGATGGCGGAAATGCCATAGTCCTGCCAGTCGGTGACGGCGGAGATAATGTTGATGACGACCACGCCCTCGTCAACGGCAGCCTTGGAGGCGTCGCCCAGCGCGTCGGGGTTGACCGGCTCGTACAGGATGGCGTCATACTCCTCGGCCACGCACTGCTCGATCTGGCTGATCTGGGTGGCGGCGTCCTGGTTGGCGCTGAGGATGGTCAGATCAATGCCCAGCTCGTCGGCCTTGGCCTGGGCGGCCTCGGACACGGTGATCTGGAAGGCATTGTCCTGGTGCTGCTGGATGAGAGCGATCTTATACTTCTCATTGGCAACGACAGGCTCTTTTTCCTCTTCGGCCTCTTCCTCACCCTCGGCCATGGCGGGCACCGCCAGGGCAACGATCATGAGAACGGCCAGGAGCATCGCGATGAGTTTCTTGCTGTTCATGGTTGGGTTCCTCCTGATAATATTTTATGTATAGGGATCAGGCAGCGGAGAGATCGGCCGTGGAAACGGCGGATCAGTTCTTCTTGCCTTTTCCTTTTACATCGATCAAAACGGCGCACACGATGATCAGACCCTTGACCACCTTCTGCCAGTGGGACGAAACGCCCAGGATGTCCAGGCCGTTGGCGATGACGGTGATCAGCAGCGCGCCTACCACCACGCCCATGGGCTTGCCCACGCCGCCGGACATGGACACGCCGCCCACCACGCAGGCCGCGATGGCGTCCATCTCATAGCCCTCGGCCGCGTTGGGCTGGCCGATGGTGACGCGGGAGCTCATCAAAAAGCCGCACAGACCCGCCAGCATACCGGCGATGCCGAAGGTGGAGATCTTGATGGCGTTGGTGTTGATGCCGGCCGCCCGGGCGGAGAGGATGTTGCCGCCGCAGGCATACACCCGCCGGCCATAGACGGTCTTCTCCAGCACAAAGGCGCACACGATGCCCACCACCAGCAGGGCGATGGCCAGCGTGGGGATGCCCAGGATCGAGCTGGCGGCGATGGCCTTGTACTCCGGGGAGATGCCGGTGACCGGGTTGCCGTTGGTGATCAGCAGCGCTATGCCACGCACGCCGGTCATGGTGCCCAGGGTCATGATAAAGGGCGGGATGTCACCCAGGGAGATGCCAACGCCGTTGATGATGCCCACGGCCAGGCCCGCCAGCATAGCCACGAACAGGGGCACCACCAGAGGCACCTGGCCCTTGCCCAGCAGCGCCGCCAGCACGCCGGTCAGGCCGATGGTGGAGCCCACGGACATATCGAAGCCGCCCGCCACGATGACGAACATCATGCCGAAGGACAAAATGCCGTTGATGGACACCTGCTTGAGGATGTTCACCAGGTTTTTGGGGCTGACGAAGCTGGGCTTCATAATGGTCAGCACCAGCACCAGGAAGAGAAAGATCACAAAAATGAAGTATTTGCCGATAAAGGTCTTTAGGTTGAAGGAAGATTTTTTCTCAGTCATTTTCTCACATCCCCACTTTCATTCATTAAACTTCGATGGCGGAGGCCAGCGCCATGATCCGCTCCTGGGAGAAGTCCTTGCGCTGCACCTCGCCGGAGAGCACGCCCTCGCTCATGACCGCGATCCGGTCGCACACGCCCATCAGCTCCGGGATCTCGGAGCTGATCATGATGACGGCCTTGCCCTGCTGCACCAGGCTGCCGATGAGCAGGTAGATGTCCCGCTTGGCGCCCACGTCGATGCCCCGGGTGGGTTCGTCCATGATGATCACGTCCGGCTCGCTCAAAAGCCACTTGGCGATGACCACCTTCTGCTGGTTGCCGCCGGACAGGTCGCCCACGATCTGGTCAGAGGAGGGGGTCTTGATCTTTAGCTTGTCGATGTATTCCTCCGAGGCGTTCCGGGCCTTCTTCTTGCTGTAAAGCCCGTGCTCCAGCAGCTTGTTGATGGCCACAACGGCGATGTTGTCGTTGATGGTGCCCCGCAGGTTCAATCCGGTGCCCTTCCGATCCTCAGTGACCAGGGCCACGCCCTTCTGGATGATGTCCTTGGGGGAGTGGACGTGTACGCTCTCGCCCTTGACGATGATCTCGCCGCCGGAGATGCGGTGCATACCGAAGATGCCCTCCACCAGCTCGCTGCGCCCGGCGCCCACCAGACCGCCGATGCCCAGTATCTCGCCCCGGCGGACGGAGATGCTCACGTCCTTGACCTTGTTGTCGGCCCGGACGATGTGCTTGGCCTCGAATACCACGTCGCCGATCTGGGCCTCCAGCTTGGGGAACACGTCCGTGATCTCCCGGCCCACCATCATCTTGATCAGCTGGGCCTCGTCCAGATCCTTCGTCTCGCCGCTGCCCACGTACTGCCCGTCCCGATAGACCGTCACCCGGTCGCAGATGGAGAAGATCTCATCCATCCGGTGGGAGATGTAGATGATGGCTACGCCCTGCTCCTTCAGCCGGCGGATGTGGCCGAAGAGGATCTCCACCTCACGGTCGGTGATGGCCGCCGTGGGCTCGTCCATGATGATGACCTTGGCGTCCACGGAGATAGCCTTGATGATCTCGATGAGCTGGCACTGGGCCACGGTCAGGCCCCGGAGGGTGTTCGTGGGGGAGACGTGCAGGCCGCACTGGTCGATGAGCTTCTGCGCCTCGGCGATCTCCGCCTTCTTGTCCACGATGCCGTGCTTGCGGATCTCCCGGCCCACGAAGATGTTCTCATAGACCGTCATATCGTAGATGGGGTTCAGCTCCTGATGGATCATGGCCACGCCGGTGTCGATGGCCTCCTTGGGGTTGGACACGTCGTAGGGCTGTCCGTTGAAGAGGATCTCTCCGCCGGGATCTTTTTTATAGATGCCCATGAGGATCTTCATCAGGGTGGACTTGCCCGCGCCGTTCTCCCCCATAAGGGCGTGCACCTCGCCCGGACGCACCTGCAGCTGCACGTGATCCAGCGCCTTTACGCCGGGGAAGGTCTTGCTGATGTCCTTTAATTCCAATATGTATTCCACGCGGTTTTCCTCCTTTCCAGTCCTGCCAAAAAGACGGAAAATAAAACGGCTGCGGACGGATCGCCGCCTGTGCGCGGTAGCGATACCGGAAGCGATTCCGAAAACACGTCCACATCATCGCCAAATAGCTTATGGGCAATTATACCATTTGAATATTTTGAAAATCAATATTTCTTTTCAAATTTGAGCAATCATACAAAATAGCGGGGCGCTGGCTAGATAATATTAACAAAGTTACGTGGCCCTACCCCGGAAAAATCTTGAAAAGGGGAGAGAGATAGGGTATATTGAAAAAAGGAAAAAAGAGCAATGCTGAAAGGAGCTGTTTCAACAGATGAAGATCGCGTTTGACGTGGACGTTCTGGCCAAACAGATGCCCATCACGGAAATGGTACATAAGGTGGCGGACTGGGGCTACAAATACATCGAGCAGTCCCCCCATCCCCGGATCAATCCCTTCTATAAGCACCCGCTGTTTTCCAAAGAGTGCGAGGCGGAGTACCGCAAGGCGCTGAAGGAGACGGGGGTGGAGATCTCCTCCTTCATCGTGGTCTACCGCTGGAGCGGGCCCACCGAGGAGCAGCGGCAGCACGCCGTGGCCAACTGGAAGCGGATGATCCAGATCGCGGTGGACATGGGCGTGCCGGTGATCAACACGGAGTTTTCCGGCGACCCCAACCAGCAGGAGATCTGCAACGGCATGTTCTTCCGCTCCATGGAGGAGCTGCTGCCCATCATCGAGCGGGAGGGCCTGCGGGTGGAGGTGCAGTCCCACCCCTACGACTTCTGCGAGCTGAACGACGAGGCGTGCGACATCGTCAAGTCCTTCCGTTCCAAGAACCTGGGCTACGTCTACTCCGCGTCCCACGGCTTCTTCTACGACCAGGGCAAGGGCGACGTGCGCCACATGCTCAAGTATGCCGGGGACGAGCTGACCCACGTGCTGTTTGCCGACACCTGGAACCAGACCAAGGACTGCCGGTATATCCTCAACCCGCCCTGGCTCAACGCCCGGGGCCGGGCCGATGCGACCATCCACCAGCACACCGCCATGGGCGAGGGCGAGGTGGACTTCGACGGCATCTTTGAGACTTTGCGTGAGATGGACTTTGCCAACAAGCAGCTGAAGCCCGACGCCCCCAAGGTGGGCGGCGACAACATCGCCTGCGTCAGCTACTTCGGCTTCCCGGAGAAGATGGACAAACAGGCCCCCGAGGCCCGGGAGCGCATCGAGCGGGAGCTGCTGGGGAAGTAAGATGGAAAAACCCTTTGCCTATCCGGAATTTGACGAAAACGGCGTCCAGACCCTGTGCCAGACGGGCGGCCATTGGGCCGACGCGCTGATGGACGCGGCGGTGATCCGCCTGCTGCCCGGCCAGAGCCGCGCCTTCCGCTATGAAGGGGAGGAGTGCGTGTTTCTGCTCATCGAGGGCGCCGTCACCTTCTCCTGGGATGGGCAGAGCGCCCCCGCGGAGCGGGCCAGCTGCTTTGACGACGGGGCGGAGGCCAGCTACCTGCATTTGCCCCGGGGCGTGCAGGTGACCGTCGCGGCCGTCCGGCAGAGCGAGGTATTTGTGGCCCACACGGAGAACGACCGGGACTTTCCCGCCCGCTTCTACGCCGCCGGAGAGGTGGAGGTGACCACCTCCTGCGCCGGTATCCTGGGCGGCACGGCGGAGCGGAAGGTCAGCACAGCCTTTGACGATGTGACCGCGCCCTATTCCAACCTGGTTCTCGGCGAGATCTTTCCCCGGCCGGGGAAGTGGTGCGGCTATCCGCCCCACAGCCACCCCCAGCCGGAGGTGTATTATTACCGCATCGACCGGCCGGAGGGCTTTGGCTTCTGCGGCATCGGGGACGAGGCGTACATGATCCGTGACCGGAGCGTGTCCCTGCTGGCCCACGGGGCCATGCACCCCCAGGCGTGCGCGCCCGGCTACCGGATGTACGTCATCTGGATCATCCGGCACCTGCCGGGAGACGTGTGGCATCGGGGCCCCAATCTGCCCGAATATCAGTGGCTGGAAAAACAGCCGTAAGCGGAACAACAGCCGGTGCGGGCCGCACCGGCTGTCGTTTGGATCGGAGCTGGAATAATTTGGAGAAATTTCGTAGTTTCAGGGATAATTTGCGGAGAAATTTCCGTAATATTTCCGGAAAATATCCAATCGCCTTTGAAACCTACCAATCTGGAGCGCCTCTGAATGTTCAATTTGCTGAAAATGCCTCCAGCAAAACAATATTTATTGACGAAAACTACTGACTTTGTTATAATTTTTTGCGTGTAATAGACAACGGAAACGTATTCGTTGTACCCAGTGAAAGGAGCGTCCAGATGTGAAAAGGAAGAGAGTACACAGGCCGTTCAACGCCACCCGGCTGAAAAACCAGTTCCTGAACGTGGTGAAGAACCCGTTCAACATGATCGTGGCCATCAGCCTTGTGATCCTGTTCTGCCTGATCGTGATCCCGCTGCTGCAGATGATCGCCACCACCTTCACAGTGGCCAAGGGCGAGCTGCGCCGTATCCGCGGGGCGGAGGTGGGAGACTTCACCCTGTACTATTGGAAGTACATCCTCACCAGCGGCATGGCCAGCGCCACCCTGTGGGGGCCGCTGAAAAACTCCCTGGTGGTGGGCTTCTTCACCGTGCTCGTCTCCGTGCCTCTGGGCTCGGTGCTGGGCTGGCTGATCGTCCGATCCGACATCCCCGGCAAGAAGATATTGGGCATGCTGGTGGTCATCCCCTACATGGTGCCCTCCTGGTGCAAGGCCCTTAGCTGGCTGGCGGTGTTCCGCAACAAGACATCCGGATCGCTGGGCTTTCTGGCCGGTCTGGGCGTACCCATACCGGACTGGCTGGCATACGGCCCCATCGCCATCGTGCTGTGTATGAGCCTGCACTATTACGCGTTCTCTTACATAAACGTGTCCTCGGCCCTGCGCAGCATCAACTCCGAACTGGAGGAGATGGGCGAGATCTGCGGCGCCAATAAGATCCAGATCCTCAAGTCCATCACCCTGCCCCTGGTGCTGCCCAGCGTGCTTTCCTCCATCGTCATGACGCTGTCCAAGTCCATCGGCACCTACGGCGTGGCGGCCAACCTGGGCAACCGTATCGGCTACTTCACCCTGGCCACCAAGATGAAGACCTTCATCAACGGCTCACCCCAGGCGGTGGGCTACGCCATGAGCCTGGTGCTGATCGCCCTGGCGGCGCTGATCATCTTCGCCAACCAGAAGAT
>CANQDL010000014.1 GCA_947591105.1 uncultured Oscillospiraceae bacterium | reverse complement strand
CCCTCGGCGTCCCCCGCGCCCACGATGTTGTGCACCTCGTCGATCACCAGGATCACGTTGCCCTGGCGGCGTATCTCGTCGATGAGGCCCTTCATCCGGCTCTCAAACTGGCCCCGGAACTGGGTGCCGGCCACCAGGGCGGTCAGATCCAGCAGATAGACCTCCTTGTCCTGGAGCTTATAGGGCACCTGTCCGTTGGCGATGCGCTGGGCCAGGCCCTCGGCGATGGCCGTCTTGCCCACGCCGGGCTCGCCGATGAGACAGGGGTTGTTCTTCTGCCGGCGGTTGAGGATCTGGATGACACGCTCCAGCTCTTCCGCCCGGCCGATCATGGCGTCCAGCTTGCCCTCCCGGGCCCGCTGGGTCAGGGACAGGCAGTAATTTTCCAGAAATTTTTTCTTGCCTCCCCGCCGTTCGGCGCCGGGGGCGGCGGGGCCGGGGCCAGGGGACTGGCCGGCGTCCTCGCCGTTGTTCTGGCCCTGGGGGCCGCCGAACAGCCGGTTGAGGAAGGGGAAGGTGGCGGTCTTTCCCTGATCCGCGTCCGAATCGGAGTCGTTGGAGTCGGAGTCCATAAGGCCCTCCAGACCCTCGGCGCCGCCAAAGGCGTTGGTCATCTCGCCGGAGAAGGTCTCCAGATCCTCGTCGGACAGGCCCATCTTGGAGATGATGTCGTCCACAGGCTTTATGTGCAGCTCCCGGGCGCAGGAAAGACAGAGCCCCTCGTTGCGGGACTGGTTGTTCTCGATTTTTGTGATAAAGATCACGGCCATGTTCTTGTGGCAGCGGGCACAGAGAGTAGGTTGCATGAGAATCTCCTTATGAGGCGGTCAGAGGGTTATGTAGTTGGCCAACAGGTTTCTGTCCATCAGGAAGGCGGCAAGGCCGGTGCCCCGGAGTGTCTGCTCGCTGAGCAGCAGGCCCGCGAACTGGCAGACCCACACCAGGATGGAGCAGAACAGCAAGCCCGCAAAAACACCGATAGCGATACCGCCGATATCGTTCACGATGCCCACATAGGGGATCTTGAAGCTCAGGTTGGGAAGGTTGACGATGACAGTGAGAACGGCGAACAGAATGATGAACGCCAGCAGGAAACCGCCGTACCAGGTGACAGCCTGGCAGCTGATGGTCACCACCGCGGAGGACAGAGAGGCGGCATTGTCGTTGATGTACTCCATCGTGCGGGCGGTGAGGGTGTCGGCCATGCTGTCATAGAGACCCAGGCTCTGGAAGGTCTGACGGGCGACCTCCTCCTCGTGGCCCGGCTGTTCCGCCAGCAGGTCGGCCAGAGAGCGGGAGACATTGAAGGCACCGTTTTCATCCGGCTGGTAGCCAAAGACGGTGTAGCCGGTGGTCTCCACCTGATTCTCCATATAGCCGCTGATGAAGGGCTTCAGCACCGGGATCACCTCATAGGAGTAGGTGTCCGACAGCAGCTGTGCGCCGTATAGAGATAGTATTATCACCAGCACCTCGATAATTCCCATGATGATGCCCTTTTTATAGCCCTGCCAGCCGCAGATGACCAGGATGGCGATCAGCACGATGTTGATGATGGTATTGACATTCATAGCGGTTACCTCTCACAAAATGAAGTCGAAAATGTCGGTGGAATGGTCAGAAGGTATATACCTCTGCGTAGTTGGAGGCGATGAGCAGCGCCTCGCCCCGGGCCCGGAGCAGACCGTACTTGAAGCCGGTCAGGCCGGGCAGACGGCCCTTCTCTGCCAGGGAGCTGTTGTACAGCACCGCCCCGTCGGAACACAGGGCCATGATCTCCAGATCCTTCGCCGTCAGGCACACCAGCTCGCTCTGGATGTCCACCGTGCCCAGCACAGATCCGGAGGGATCGAGGGAGACGAGGGTGGCGGTGGTGCCGGCCCGGTAGGGGCTGAGGGCGAAGGAGGCGCAGGTGCCGCCGTCAAAGGTGTAGCCGATCAGATACTGCCCGGAGAAGCCGTAGGTGTTCAGCCACTCCCCGTCGGCGTTGAAAAACAGCGCCTGGTCGCTGGAAATGGCGCACAGCTGGTTAGAGGTGAACCAGTGCATATCCAGCAGGATGGTGCCGGATACGGAAAAGGCGGACTGCTGTTCGTCCCGGGACAGGTTGAAAAACCGCACCTCGCTGCCGGTGGCGGTGTAGCTGAGCACGGCCAGCTTCCGCCCGTCCGGGGAGACGTTGGCGCTGATGACCCAGGCCGAGGAGGAGTACCAGCGGTAGATCTCCTCCAGCTGGGGATCGTAGACCGTCACCAGGGCCCGGAAGCCGGTGTATTCGGTGGTGAGGGCTATGTAGCCGCTCTCGGACACGGTGGCCGACAGGATCTCCCCGGGCACGGACAGCTCCTCCACGGTGCCGTCGAATTTGGCCACGGCCATCCGCTTGCCGCCCAGGTCGTAGAACACGGCAAAATCGTCGCAGCCGGCGGCCGTGGGGCTTTCCATCTGCATGAGCATACTGGTGACCGGGGTGCCCGAGCCGTCCAGCAGCTCCAGACCGGAGGCGTTGGCCACGGCCAGGCCCCGTCCGGCGGCGGCAAAGGCCTCGCCGGAGCCGGCGTCGAAGATGTACTCGTCCTTGGCCACGGCCTTGGTGTCCGCCGAATAGATCAGCCCGTCGGGAGAGAAGCTGTCCCGGTAGAACCATATGACCACCGCCGCCGCCAGCAGCACCACCGCCGCGGTCAGGGAGATGATCGCGCCCACCGCGTCCCGGTGGGACAGCAGGGGCTTTTTCTCGTCCGGGGTCTTTTTGGCCCGATCCCGGCGAAAGACGACCGGCTTTTTCCGCTTTTTGGAGGGCGTCTGCTCCTGGCCGGCGTCCTTCTCCGGCGCGTCAGCGCCGGCCGCCTTGACCGCGGGGGGCTGCTCCCGGGAGGCCGGCGGCTTGGCCGCGCCGCCCTCCAGTACCTGGAGCACGGCCTGGACGGCCGCCTCCTCCTGGTCGGGCTCCGGTGTGGGGACAGGGGCCTTGTCGGCCTTCTTGCCGGCGGCCTTGGAAGCCTTGGACGGTTTGGGCGCCTTGGGCGGCTTCTTTGCCCCGGCGCGCTTTTTCTGCTCCTGTTCGGCGGGGGCTGCGGCGTGCCGGCCCTGGGGTTCTTCCGGCTCCTTGCCCTTTCCGGCCTTGGCGCGCTTGGCCCGGCTGTTGTCCTCCTGCTGGGGAGCGCTCTCGGTTTTTTTCAGATGTTTGCTTGCCATGGGCTATCCCCTTGGTAAAGCCGCGATGCCCGCGACTATATATCAACTATATATTCTATCACAGAACGTCAAGCTTTGTCTATGGATGGCGTTTCCAGATGGGAAAAAAGCTGTCTTACGGGATCGCCATCATGCGCCCCACGTCCCCCTCGTACCATACCCGGTGCATATAGAGCCCCTGGGGCGGCATGGTGGGCCCGGTGAGCCGCCGGTCGCCCTTTTCCAGCAGCAGAGGGATGTCCGCCGGGGAGAGCTTTCCGTCGGAGGCGTATACGAGCGTGCCCACGATGGCCCGCACCATGTTGTACAGAAATCCGTCGGCGCAGACCCAGACGGTGATCATGTCCCCGTCCCGCTCCACCCGGCACCAGTGCACGGTGCGTACGGTGGTCTTCGTGGGGGTGCCCACGCTGCGCACGGCGGCAAAATCATGCCGGCCCACAAAGGCGGCGGCGGCCGCGTTCATGACGTCCGCGTCCAGGGGCGCCGGCCAGAAGCAGGCCCGCAGATCCAAAAAGGGGTCGCGGATGCGGCTGTTGTGGATCTTATAGATATACTCCTTTTGCAGACAGGAGCCGATGGCGTTGAAGTCCTCCGGCGCCTCCACCGCGGCGGACACGGCGATGTCCGCGGGCAGGCGGCTGTTCAGGGCCAGGGGGATGCGGTCGGTGGGGATGGCGCTGTCCGTGCGGAAGTTGGCGCAGTAGCGCATGGCGTGCACCCCCGCGTCGGTGCGGCCGCAGCCGGTGATATGCACCGGGTGCTGCACGGTCTTTTCCACCGCCCGCTCCAGGGTCTGCTGTACGGTGGCCTCCGACGCCTGGGCCTGCCAGCCGTGGTAGGCGGAGCCGTCATAGGACAGGCGCAGAGCGATGTTTCTCATATCCCCAGCCTCCGCAGCAGCAGAATGCCCGCCACCAGCAGCGCCCCCAGCAGGAAGGCCGCGCCGTCCTGCCAGGCCATGTGCAGCTGCTTCATCCGGGTGCGGCCCTCGCCGCCGTTGTAGCAGCGGCACTCCATGGCCAGCGCCAGCTCGTCAGCCCGCCGGAAGGAGGACACGAACAGGGGGATCAGCAGGGGCAGCAGCGCCCGGGCCCGCTCCGGAAGGGTGCCCGTCTCCAGGTCGGCCCCCCGGGCCTTCTGGGCGGACATGATCCGGTCGGTCTCCTCAATGAGAAGGGGGATGAACCGCAGGGCGATGCACATCATCAGACTGAACTCGTACACGGGCACATGGAGCTTTTTCAGCGGTGAGAGCAGCCGCTCCAGCCCGTCGGTGATGGCCAGGGGCGAGGTGGTGTAGGTCAGCAGGAACGTGCCCGACACCAGCAGCATCACCCGCAGCACCATGGATATGGCCCGGTCGACGCCGGTATAGGTGATCTTGATGAACCGCCAGCGGAAGAGGTAGTCCTCCCCGGGGGTGAAAAACAGGTTGAGCACCGCGGTGAAAATGATGATGAATATGAGGGGCTTCATCCCCCGCAGCAGGGCCTTGGGCCGGATGCGGCTCACCGCCGTCACGGCGGCCAGCGCCGCGATCACCAGACCGTAGCCGCCCCAGGAGCCCACCAGGAACACGGCCACGATATAGACGAAGGTGAGGATCAGCTTTGTCCGGGGGTCCAGCCGGTGGACGGGGGTGTCGCCGGGGAAATACTGGCCCAGGGTGATGTCCTTCAGCATGCGCCGTCCCCCTTTCCCCACAGGGCAAGGATGGCGTCGCCCAGCTGCTGGGTGGTATAGATGGCCGGGGGGAGGGACACGCCCCGCTGCCGCAGCAGCCGGGCGATCCGGGCGGCCGCCGGCAGGTCGAGGCCGATGGAGACCAGCTGCTCCTCTCGGGAGAAGACCTGCTGGGGGGTGCCGTCCATGACGATGTGCCCGTCGGCCATGACCAGCAGCCGCTGGCACCGGTTGGCGATGGACATGTCGTGGGTGACCAGCAAAATGGTGGCGCTGCGCGCCTGCCGCCAGGCGAAGAGCTTTTCCAGCAGATCCTCCCGGCCTGCCGGATCGAGGCCCGCTGTGGGCTCATCCAGCACCAGAAGCTCCGGCTCCATGGCCAGCACCCCGGCGATGGCCGCGCGGCGCTTCTGCCCGCCGGACAGCTCCAGGGGGGACTGGGCGAACAGTTCCTCCCCCAGACCTACGAACCCGGCGGCCTGCCGCACCCGGCGGTCGATCTCCGGCTGGGGCAGCTTCAGGTTTTTCGGCCCGTAGGCGATGTCCGCGAACACCGTCTGCTCAAAGAGCTGGTATTCCGGGTACTGGAACACCACGCCCACCCGAAACCGGGCCTGGCGTATGGCGGCCTTGGAGGCGTATATGTCCTCCCCGTCCAGCAGCACAGTGCCGGCGGTGGGCTTCAAAAGGGCGTTCAGGTGGCTTATCAGGGTGGATTTGCCGCTGCCGGTGTGGCCGATGAGCGCCACCGTCTGGCCGGACTCGATGGTGAGATCCAGATCCTCTATAGCGGTCTTTTCAAAGGGGGTGCCCTGACTGTAAACGTGGGTCAGGCCCCGTATCTCTATCAGTGACATAGGGCCTCCTCTATGGCGGCGGCGCAGTCCTCGGGGGAGAGCGCGTCGGCGGGCAGCGCCATCCCGGCGGCGTTCAGCCGCTGGATGAGCGCGGTGGTCTCCGGCACGTCCAGCCCCAGCGCCCGCAGCGCCTGTCCCCGGGTGAAGACGTCCCGCGGTGCGCCGTCCATGACGATCCGGCCCCGATCCATGACCAGGAGCCGATCCGCCCGGGCGGCCTCCTCCATGTGGTGGGTGATGAGCACCACGGTGATCCCCCGCTGACGGCAAAGGGTCTCCGCCGCGGCGATGACCTCCCGGCGGCCCCGGGGGTCAAGCATGGCGGTGGGCTCATCCAGCACCAGCACCTGCGGCTCCATGGCCAGTACCCCGGCGATGGCCACCCGCTGCTTCTGGCCGCCGGAGAGCAGATGGGGCGCGTGCAGGCGGTATTCATACATCCCCACCTGGCGCAGGGCCTCGTCCACCCGGCGGCGGATCTGGGCGGGTTCCACACCCAGATTTTCCGGGGCGAAGGCCACGTCGTCCTCCACCACGTTGGCCACGATCTGGTTGTCGGGGTTCTGGAACACCATACCCACCCGGCGGCGGATGGGCAGAAGATTCTGCTCGTCGGCGGTGTCCATGCCGTCCACCAGCACGCGCCCGGCGTCGGGCGTCAAAATGGCGTTGAGGTGCTTGGCCAGGGTGGATTTGCCACTGCCGTTGGCACCCAGCACGGCCACAAAGGAGCCGGGTATGATCTCCAGTGACAGCCCGTCCAGCGCCGGCTGGCCGGCGTCGGGGTAGGTGTAGGATATATTTTCGATGCGGATGAAAGGGTTCATATATGCTGCCTTATTGAAAAATTAAATACCTTGTTGCCGGCTCCCTTGTGTAAAGGGAGCTGTCAGCGCCGAAGGCGCTGACTGAGGGATTGTTGTTGGATTACGCACAACCCCTCCGAGCGCCGTGGAGCGGCGCCCACCTCCCCTTGCACAGGGGAGGCTTTCAAAGCGGTGTGCGGCGCTGCCGCCTTACCGCTCCCATCTGCACGATGCCCCGCAGGGGAGGGCCAGGCCGGAGGCGGTGGCCCGCAGTCCCAGCTCCTGGGCCTGGCTCCGGCCGCCGAATTTTTTGGTGAACAGGCTCTCAGCGATGTAGGTGAGCACCGACGGGGACAGGCCCGTGGTGTAGGAGTTGATGAGCACGAAAAGCGGCTCGTCGCTCAACAGGGGCGTCACCGAAGACACGAAGGGCCACAGATCGTCCTCCAGCCGCCAGACCTCGCCTCCCGGCCCCCGGCCGTAGGAGGGCGGATCCATGATGATGGCGTCATAGCGCCGGCCCCGGCGGATCTCCCGCTGGCAGAACTTGGCGCAGTCGTCCACGATCCAGCGCACCGGCCTGTCCTGCAGGCCGGAGCAGGCGGCGTTTTCCCTGGCCCAGGCGACCATGCCCTTTGCCGCGTCCACATGGCACACCTCCGCCCCCGCCGCCAGGCACGCCACCGTGGCCGCGCCGGTGTAGGCGAACAGGTTCAGCACCCGGATGGGCCGGCCGGCGGCGCGGATCTTTTCCATGGCCCAGTCCCAGTTGGCGGCCTGCTCCGGGAACAGGCCGGTGTGCTTGAAGCTCATGGGCTTGACCTGGAAGGTCAGCGGGCCGTAGGCGATCTTCCAGCTGGCCGGCAGGCTGTTCTTCTCCCAGGCCCCGCCTCCGGTGCTGGCGCGGCGGTATACCGCGTCGGGCCGCTTCCATCGGGGGTCGGCCCGCTGGGTGAGCCAAATGGCCTGGGGGTCAGGGCGCAGCAGGATATGGCTGCCCCAGCGCTCCAGCTTTTCCCCGCCGGAGGCGTCGATCAGTTCATAATCTTTCCATTTGTCCGATAGCCACATACGCACACTCTCTCGGCGAGATAATTTGACATTGTATTATAACATTGTTTCCCACGGCGGTCAATCGCCGGATGGGCCGGCGGCCGCCTTTCACAGCGCTGCCGGAAACGACATATCCTGCCATATACGGACGTTTGCGTCCGGACAATGGAGGAAATGTCTTGCATATTCTGGAACAGTTTTTATTGGTGCTTGGCCTGGCCATGGACGGCTTCGCCGCGTCGGTGTGCATGGGCATGGCCGCCGGGCGGCGGATATGGCCCATCGTGGGGCTGGTCAGCGGCTTTCACGTGCTCATGCTCCTGACGGGCTACGCCCTGGGGGCCGGCCTTCCCGACAGCCTGGCGGCGGCCTATCCCTGGGCGGCGGGGCTGATCCTGGCGGCCATGGGGGCCCATATGATCCGCACGGCGGGGGCGGAGGAGACCTGCGGCGGCCGGCGCGATCTGGCCGGCATGGCGGCGCTGTCCCTGGCCACCAGCGTAGACGCCATGACGGTGGGGGCGGCCTTCGCCCTGATGGAGGTGGGCCCGGCGCTGGCCGGGGGACTCATGGGGGCCGTGATGGTGACGCTCTCGCTGACAGGAAGCCTTCTGGGCAGCCGGGTGGGCCGGGCCCGCCGCCGGGCCGCCCGTACCGCCGGCGGCGTGATCCTGTGCCTGCTGGGGCTGAAGCTGCTGCTGGGCGCGGCGGGGATCATCGGATTTTGAAAGGCGCGGCGGCTCTGCCCTCGGGCAGGGCCCTGCCGCCGGCCGCGAAAACCCATGACATCCGGATGAATATATAGTATAATGGGCCTATGGTACGATTGATATTGGGCCGGGCCGGAGCCGGCAAGACGGGTATGGTATTCCGGGAGATAAGCGAATATGTGCGCCGGGGCCAGGGGAACATGATCCTGCTGGTACCGGAGCAGTACAGCCATGAGGCGGAGCGGGAGCTGTGCGCCGCGGCGGGGGACACCCTGAGCCGGTACGGGGAGGTGCTGTCCTTCACCGGGCTGGCGCGGAAGGTGTTCTCCCAGGTGGGCGGCGGCCGGCCGGTGATCGACGGCGGCGGTCGGCTCTTGTGCATGGCGGTGGCGGTGCAGTCCGTGGCGGACAGGCTGAACGTCTACCGCTGCAGCCGGCGGGACGCCCGGGCGCTGGACGGGCTTGTGCGCGCGGTGGAGGAGCTGGAGAATGCGGGCGTTGACGCCCAGGCGCTGACCCAGGCCGCCGGCCGCGCCGGGGGGATTCTGGGGGACAAGCTTCAGGATATCGCCCTGGTGATGGAGGCGTATGCCGCCGTGAGGGCCCGGAGCGGGGCAGATCCCGCCGACCGGCTGGAGACGCTGGCGGCGCTGATCGGGGACAGCCCGGCTGTGAAGGCCCGGTTTTATGTGGACGGTTTTTCCGACTTCACCGGGCTGGAAAAGCGGGTGCTGGCGGAGCTCATCCGGGCCGGGGCGGAGCTGACGGTGTGCCTGACCTGCGGCCGGGACAGCGGCGGCGGGATATTCGAGCTGCCCCGGCAGACGGCCCGCTGGCTCTCCCAGACGGCGGAGCAGTACGGCATGCGGTGGGACGAGACGTGGCTGGAGCCCCCCGTGCCGGAGGACGATCCCCTGTCCTATTACTGTGGGCGGCTTTTCGACTTCACCCCGGCTCCGGCGCCGGAAAACGGCGGCCGGATCACGGCTGTCTTTGCCCAGGACGCGGCCGCGGAGTGCGAGCTGGCGGCTGCCCGGATGGCGGAGCTTGCCCGGCAGGGGTGCCGCTGGCGGGATATGGCGGTGGCCGTCCGGGGCTTCGGGGACTATCGCACGGCGCTGGAGAGCGCCTGCGCCCGGTATGGGGTGCCGCTTTTCATGTCCGGCCGGGGGGACACCCTGCAAAAGAGCGTGCCGCTGGCCATTGCCTCCGCGTTGGAGGCGGTGAACCGGGGGTATGAATATGAGGCGGTGTTCGGCTATCTCAAAACCGGCCTGGGGCCCCTGGATCTGGAGGATGTGGACAGGCTGGAAAACTACGCGCTGCTCTGGGGCGTCCGGGGCGGACAGTGGGATCGGCCCTGGAACATGCACCCGGAGGGGTATAACCGGGAGCGGGACGAGCAGACCGAACAGACGCTGGAGCAGCTCAACGCCATGCGCCAGACGGTGATCGGCCCTCTCCGGGAGCTGGAGCGCCAGGTGAGGGCCGCGTCCACGGCGGCGGAGCAGGCGGTGGCGCTGGCGGACTTTCTGGAGCGCGCCGGCCTGGGCCAGCGGCTGGAGCAGCGGCGGCTGGAGCTGCTGGCGGAGGGCCGGCAGGAGACGGCGGCGGAGTGCGCCCGGCTGTGGGAGACGGTGTGTACGGCGCTGGAACAGTTTGCCGCCCTGCTGGGGGACATGCCCATGGACGGGGAGCGGTTCCAGGAGCTGTTCTGTCTGATGCTGTCCAAATATGACGTGAATGTGATCCCCGTGTCCCTGGATCGGGTGAGCGCGGGGGACGTGGACGGGATGCGCCGGCGGCATATCCGCCATCTGCTGCTGCTGGGTGCGGCGGACGGACGCATCCCCGCGCCGGACACAGACGGCGGGGTGTTCACGGCCGACGAGCGGGAGGAACTGACCGGCATGGGCCTGCCCATGGGCGGGGCGGAGACCGATATGGCCCGGGAGCTGGGCCGGATCTACAGCGTGCTGACCCTGCCGTCGGAGAGCCTCTATATGAGCTGGCCGGTCACGGACAGCGAGGGCGGCGAGGGCCGGCCCTCCCTGCTGGTCACCCGGGCGGAGGAACTGCTGGGGGTCAAGCCCCGGCGGGGGGATCTGACGGCGGCGCGCACCTTTTCCCCGGCGGCGGCGTTCTCTCTGGCGCTGCGGGGGGAGACGGGCGGCCGGGAGCCGGAGTGTCTGGCGGCCAGGGCGTACTTTATCGGCATGGGGCGGGGCGGGGATCTGACACGGCTTGCCGGGGCGGCCCGCTCTGTGCGGGAGCCGCTGGGGCCGGGTGCCGTCCGGGCGCTGTATGGGAAGGAGCCCACCCTCACCGCCACCAGGGCGGAAAAATTCGCCGACTGCCGGTTCGGGTACTTCCTCCAGTACGGGATGAAGGCCCGCCCCCGGCAGCAGGCGGTGTTCGATCCCAGAGACTATGGCACCTTCGTGCACTATATCCTGGAGAACGTGGCCCGGGAGGTGATGGACGCCGGCGGCTTTGCCGACGCTGCGGCGGAGCAGATCGGCGCTCTGACGGACAAGTATGTGGACAGGTATATCCAGGAGCAGATGCACGGCTTCGCGGACAAGACGGCCCGTTTTGCCTACCTGTTCCGGCGGCTGCGCACAGAGATGCGGAAGGTGACGGAGGATATGTGGCAGGAGCTGCGGGATTCCAAGTTCCAGCCGATTGATCTGGAGCTGGATCTGCGCGCCGAGGGCGTGCTGGAGCCGGGGCAGGAGGGAGAGCCGCCTCTGGCGGGCCGGGCTGACCGGGTGGACGGCTGGGTGCACGACGGGGTTCTCTACCTGCGGGTGACCGACTATAAGACCGGAAAGAAGAAATTCGATCTGGCGGACGTATGCCAGGGCCTGAATATGCAGATGCTGCTGTACCTGTTCACCCTGCAAAAGCGGGGCGGCCGGTATTTCGGCGCGGACACCATCCGGCCGGCGGGGGTGCTGTACTCCCCGGCCCGGTTCGACATCGTCAGCGCGGACAGCGACGTGACGGACGAGGAGCTGGAGGCTCTGCGGAAAAAGACGGCCCGGCGCAGCGGCCTGGTGCTGGCGGACGAGGCGGTGCTCCAGGCCATGGAACCCGGGCCGGACAGGCGCTATCTGCCGGTGTCGGTGCTGAAAACGGGGGGCTATACCAAGGCCAGCGCGGCGAGTTTGGCGTCCCTGGAGCAGTTTGGGGCTTTGAGCCGGCACATCGACCGGACGCTGCGGGCCCTGGCGGAAGAGCTCAAGCAGGGCAGCGTGACCGCCGACCCCTGGTTCAAACCCGGCGGGGAGACGGCCTGCGATTTCTGCGATTTCCGGCAGGCGTGTATGTTTGACGAGACGGAGGACGGCTGGCGTGTGCGCCAGAAGCTGTCCCCGGAAGAGGCGTGGGAGAGGATAGAGAGCCATGAATGACATCTGCTTTACCGATTCCCAGCGCCAGGCCATTGCGCTGCGGGGCTGTCCGGTGCTGGTGAGCGCGGCGGCGGGCAGCGGCAAGACGAGAGTGCTGACCGAGCGGCTGATGGCCCGGGTGCTGGAGGGGGAGGACATCTCCCGCTTCTTGGTCATCACCTTCACCCGGGCTGCGGCGGCGGAGCTCCGGGGCCGGATCATGGCGGAACTGAACGCCCGGGCCGCGGCGGCGCCCTCCGACCGGCGGCTGCGCCAGCAGAGCGCGCTGCTCTACAGGGCGAAGATCGGCACCATCGACAGCTTCTGCGGGGATCTTGTGCGGGAGAACGCCCACCTGCTGGGCATCTCTCCGGGGTTCTCCACCCTGGACGAGGAGCGGGCGGAGACCATGCGCGCCCGGGCGCTGGAGGACGTGATGGAGCGGGCCTATCAGCGGATCGACGGGGACGGGGGCCTGCGGACGCTGGTGGACAGCGTGGGCGCTGGGCGGGACGACGGCCGTCTGGCGGAGCTGGTACTGGATCTGCACCGGCAGATGCAGAGCCGGGCCTTCCCGAAAAAGTGGGCCGCAGACGCGCTGAAAATGCTGGACGTGACCGGCCTCACCGACGCGGCCCAGACCCCCTGGGGGGCGTATCTGCTGGAGGACGGGGCGGCGGAGGCCGCCTACCGGGCGGCGGAGCTGGAGCGGGCCCTTCAGATCATGGCCCGGCCGGGCAACGAGCTGATCCGGGAGAAGTACGGTTCGGCCTATGCCGAGCTTGCGCTGGATCTGCGGGACACTGCCCGGGCCGCGGCGGAGAGCTGGGACGGCGCCCGGCGCGTGCTGGCCCGGCCTATGCCGAAGCTCAAGTCCCTGCGGGGCTTTGAGGACGAGCAGACAAAGACCGCGGTCAAGGCCGTCTGGGACGAGGCCAGGGGGGCGGTGGGAAGGCTCCAAAAGCTGCTGGCCGGGGACAGCGCCCAGCTGCTGGCGGGCGTGAGCGCATCCCGTCCGCCGCTGACCGCGTTGATGGAGCTGGTGCAGGCGCTGGACGAGGAGTACGCCGCCCGGAAACGCCGGGCGGACGGGTGCGACTTTGCCGATCTGGAGCACATGTGCGTGGGTCTGCTGTGCGACGAAAACGGCGACCCCACCCCCCTGGCCAAGACGGTCTCCGACCGGTTTGCCGAGGTGATGGTGGACGAGTATCAGGACGTGAACGCGGTGCAGGAGCTCATCTTCCAGCGGGTGTCCCATGAGGGGCAGGATCTGTTCACCGTGGGGGACGTAAAGCAGGCCATCTACCGGTTCCGCCTGGCGGAGCCCGCCATCTTCATCCGGCGCTATGAGGCGTTCGCGGACGGGACGGCGGGCCGCCGGGTGCTGCTGCGGGAGAATTTCCGCAGCCGGAAGAGTGTGTTGGACGCCTGCAACGGGGTGTTTGGCCGGATCATGTCCAGGGATTTGGGGGACGTGGCGTATGACGAGCAGGCGCGGCTTGTGTGCGGCCGGACGGACGAGCCCGCGGAGGGGACGCCCATGCCGGAGCTGTGCGTGCTTGACCCCGACGGCGACGGGGCGGAGGATGCCCCCGACAAGATGATGCTGGAGGCCCGGTATGTGGCCGGCCGCATCCGGGCCATGGTGGAGGCGGGAGAGCCGGTGTCCGACGGCGCGGGCGGCGTCCGGCCGGTGCGGTATGGGGACATCGCCCTGCTGCTGCGCGCCCCCAATACTGCCGCCGGGTCGGCGTACAGCCGGGCCTTGGCCGAGGCGGGCGTGCCTGTGAGCGCCCGGCAGGGCGGGGCGTTTTTCTCCCAGCCGGAGATCCGCTTTGCCATCGCCATGCTGGCGGTGGCGGACAATCCCCGCCAGGACGTGCCGCTGATCGCGGCGCTGCGGGGGCTGCCCTTCAGCTTTTCCCCGGACGAGCTGGCGGCGGTGCGCGCCGCGGGCAAGGGGGAGCTGTGGGACGCGCTGTGCCTGCGGGCGCAGACGGACAGGCGGTGCGAGAAGTTCGTCGGGCTGGTGCGCCAGCTCCGCAGCTACGCCCGGGAGGAGAGCACCGACGCCCTGCTCCGGCGGCTTTACGACAGCACGGATCTGCTGACCATCTGCGGGGTGATGACCGACGCGCCCCGGCGGGTGGCGGATCTGATGCAGCTTTATGAGTACGCCCGGAAGTTCGAGAGCGACGGCGGCCGGGGACTTTTCCGCTTTGTGCGCTGGCTCCAGGATCTGGAGAGCCGGGGGATCGAACCACCCGCCCCCGCGGGAGGGGACGCGGTGCAGATCATGAGCATCCACAAGTCCAAGGGACTGGAATTTCCGGTGGTATTTCTGTGCGACAACAGCCACCAGTGGAACCTCACGAGCGGGCAGGTGCTCTGTCACGAGACGCTGGGGCTGGGCATGCGCGTGACGGACGCGGCCCGGGGGGTGCGCTGGCCCACGCTGCCCTGGCGCGCCATTGACCGGATGAACACCCGGGAGGAGCTGTCCGAGCAGGAGCGGGTGCTCTATGTGGCCATGACCCGGGCCCGGGAGCGGCTGATCATGACCTGCGTGCAGAAAAACGCCCTACAGGCCCTGGAGGCCTGGGGCCCGGCCAGCGACGAGCCGGTAGACCCCCGGGCGCTGCTGCGGGCCAGAAGCGCCGCGCCCTGGCTTTTGGCGGCGGCCGCCGGAGACGGGGGGCGCACGATACAGGTGCGCGTCGTCTCGCCGGAGCAGGCCGCCCAGGCGCAGCAGACGCCTGCCCCGGCCATGCCCGCCGCCGACCCGGAGCTGACCCAGACCATCGCCCGGCGGCTGGCCTGGACATATCCCCACCCCGCCGGGGTGACCCTGCCCTCCAAGCTGACGGCCACCGCCGCCCGGGAGCTGGCCCCCGGCGCCGCCGACGGGGAGGCGGCGGAGCTGCCCGGGGGAGAGATCGCCCCGGCCAGAACGCTGCGCAAGCCGGATTTCGGCCGCCTGACCCGGCCGCTCACCGGGCCGGAGCGGGGCGTGGCCGCCCACCTGGTGATGCAGTACATCGACTTTGCCAAGACCGGCTCCGCCGGGGAGGTGGCCGCCGAGATCGCCCGTCTGGAGCGGATGGGCCTGCTGGATAGCCGGCAGGCGGCCGCGGTAGACCCGGAGGACATTCTGGCCTTCTTCCGCTCGGCGCTGGGCCGGCGGCTGCTGGGGGCGGATCGGGTGATCCGGGAGTTCCGGTTCTCCCTGCTGTGTCCGACGGCGCTGTGGTATCCCCAGGCGGAGGAGGAAAACGTGCTGCTCCAGGGCGTGGTGGACTGCTGCATGGAGGAGGGTGGCCAGCTGACCGTCATCGACTTCAAAACCGACGGCCGCATGGAGCCGGAGCGGTACGCCGGGCAGCTGCAGGCCTATGCCGCCGCCATGGAGCGTATCTTCCAAAAGCCCGTCCGCCAGGCCGCGCTGTGGTATCTGCGGCTGCGAAAACAGGCCCTGTGCCCTCTTCCGGATAAAAAATAGTCCGATTTGCGCAAAAAAACGTTGCGTTTTGCCCAAAGCTGTGGTAACATACCTGTTGCGTCTTGTAACGGCGGGCGCCGTCCGCACTCAAGACAGCCTATGAAGAGGTGACTGACAATGAAGGAAGGCATCCATCCCAAGTATTATAAGACCACCATCCGCTGCGCCTGCGGCAACGTGATCGAGACCGGCTCCACCCGGGAGAACATCACCGTGGAGATTTGCTCCAAGTGCCACCCGTTCTTCACCGGCAAGCAGAAGCTGGTAGACACCAGCGGCCGCGTGGACAAGTTCAACCGCAAGTACGGCCTGGCCAAGTAAGACACACCGGAATAGAAAAGCCCCCGCCACACAGCGGGGGCCTTTTTATGGGCTTGAACGCCCATCCCTGACGCCGGTTTTCCCTGGCGGCGCGGGGAGGATATCGACAACAAAGGAGAGGAAAATGGCAGATTATCAACACATGTACAGCATCCTGTGCGATGCGGCGAGCAGAGCGCTGGACTTGCTCCCGGCCACCCAGTCCAACGAGGCTGCAAGACAGCTTCTGCAGCGGGCCCTGGAGGAAGCGGAGGAGTGCTACATAGACGGGGAGGAAAAATAAAATACAGCCAGCGCGGGGCGTCGCCCCGCGCTGTTATTTTATCACACGAAAAATTCCAGGATGAATACCACCGCGCAGCAGGCCACGGCGGTCTTGAAAAGATCCGCCCCCAGCCAGGCGGCGGCCACGCCCACGAGCAGCGCCGCCGCGCCGGAGATCTGGCTCTGGGTGGCGTTCAGGATGGCCGGGAAGGTCATCACCGCCAAAGTCACGTAGGGCACGTAGAACAGGAAGGACTGGATAAACCGGCTCTTGATGGGCTTGCGGAATACCGTCATGGGAATGGCCCGGATGGCGTAGGACACCCCCGCCATCACCAATATGTACAGATACACCTTCATCCCTCCGCGGCCTCCTTTCGGGGAAACAGCAGCGCCGCGCCCGCCGAGAGCGCCACCGTCAGGATGATGGTGCGGGTGCCGTCGGACAGGGCGGATATGCCCGGCAGATGGGCGAAGGCCCAGCTGGAGACAAAGCTGAGCGCCACCAGCACGGCGATGACGCGATCCTTCCTGGCGGGGGGAATGAAAATGGCGATGAACATGCCGTACAGCGCCACGCTGAAGGCGCTGACCACCCGCAGGGGCAGCAGACTCCCCGCCAGCGTGCCCAGAGCTGTGCCGATGGCCCACCCAGGTATGGAGGGCACCATGGCTCCGTACATATACCAGGGATTCAGATATCCCGGCCGGGCGATGTTGATGCCGAACAGCTCGTCGGTGATGTCAAAGGACATGAACAGCCGGTGCCGGAAGGGGGTGGCCGGATCCATCCGCTGGCTCATGGCGCAGCTCATGAGCAGATATCGCGCGTTTGTGATGAAGGTGGCCAGGGCCATCTCCCAGTAGCTGGCCCCGGCGGCGATCATGGTCAGACCCATGTACTCCCCGGCGGAGGCGTTGTTGAGGATGCTCATCACCGCCGCCTGCAGGGGCGTCAGGCCGATGTTCCTGGCCATGATGCCCAGGGAAAAGGACACGGCAAAGTACCCCAATCCGATGGGCACGCCGTCCCGCATACCCTCTCTGAATGCTTTTCTTCTCTCGTTCACAGTCGTTTCCTCACTGCCCAAGGTAGGTCAGCAGCGCCTCGTCGGTGACGCTGTCGCTCATATTCATCCGGCCCAGACCGAAAAGACAGTCCGCCTGGCCCTGCACCAGGGTGTTGATCCGGCTCTCGTCCACGGTGAAGGTGGCGCGCACGCCCAGCCGGGCCAGCACCTGGTCGGTCAGATCGGTGTGCCGCCCCAGGGGGAAGGCCAGCGCGTCGATCCGCTCCACCCCGCCCTCGGCCAGCACGTCGGCCTCCAGGCGGAAGTCCTCCTCCAGCGCCTGGGTATAGGCCTGCTCCGACTCCCCCTCCAGGGGGAGCATGGAGGTGCGGGGGGCGTCGGTGTCCTCAAAGGGCGCCCACTGGTGCATATCGTAGGTGTGGGACTGGACGGCCATCCGGCCGGAGGATGCCATCTCGTCCATCTGCTCCAGGCCGAAGTGGGGCGTCAGAGGGTAGTCCGTGTCTTTATAATACGCATGGTGGCCCACGGAGCAGCCGATGACGAACACGATCCCGGGAAAGCCGTACTCCCCCAGGATGGGGAAGGCCCGCTGGTAGGTGCTCATATACCCGTCGTCGAAGGTGATACACACGGGCTTTTCCGGCAGATCCCCCGTGCCGTCGGCGAAGGACAGCAGCTCGTCCAGACGCACGGGCGTATAGCCGTTGTCCCGGAGCACGTCCATCTGGCGGCGAAAGCCGGCCTCGGAGATGGTGGCGTCCGCGCCGCCGCTATCGTCGATGTGGTGGTACATGAGCACGGGCAGGTTGACGCTCCTGGGCGCCTGCCACTGCTGGGAGGTCTCCGGCGCACCCTCTCCCCGGCCGCATCCGGCCAGCAGGCACACCGCGGCCAGCAGCGTGATGAGCCGCATCATGGGCCTCTTCTCCCCGGGTGGCGGCGGGGCAGGGCCCTGCTGCGGCCGAAACAGGCGTTGCACAGCCGCCCCCGGTGGTGCAGGGGCAGGGCACGGCCGCACTTGGCGCAGAAGCGGATGTTGTTTTTCAGGTTGTAGAGAAGGATCTGGTTGATCTCGTCCGCCGTGCGGGCCCGCTCGTCCCGGAGGCCCTGCTGATCCACCGGGCAGCCGAAGGCCTTGGCAAAGGAGAAGAACAGATCCAGCTTTCGGTAGTGGGTCTCCAGCTCCGGCAGGGTGAAGGCCGTCTGCTTTTCCGGCAGGACAGGCCGCTCAACGGGCTCCCCGGCGGCCCACAGGCGCAGAAAGCGGAAGAAGAGGTCGTTCAGGGCCGGGTCTGTCTCGTCAAAGGGGATGTTGGCTGCCCGCAGCTCCAACTGGCGGTCGAGGGCAAAGCCCGCCTCCCGCATCCGGGAGATGATGGTGATGTAACGGCTGATGTCCAGCTTGACGTAAGGGTCGGCGGTGGGCATCCGGTTCCAGACCTCCAGCACCTCCAGCAGGTCAAAGTCCACCGACGCGATCAGGTCAGAGAAGCCGACCACCGCGGTCTGCAGCGGCGGCACCACTGTCTCCAGACCGGCCCGGATCAGACTCAGATCCTCCATGGCGCCCACAAAGCCCTTGTCGTACATGCCGTAGCGCCCGGCCCGGCCGGCGATCTGCTGGATCTCCTCGGGCTTGAGCTGCCGGCGCTCATGGCCGTCGAACTTCTCCGAGTCCATGAAGATGATCCGCCGGATGGGCAGATTGAGCCCCATGCCGATGGCGTCGGTGCTGACCACATATTCCATCCGACCGGACAGAAAGCCCTCCACCTGTTTGCGGCGGGTGGCGTAGGGCAGCGCGCCGTAGATGATGGCCGGCTCCTTGCCCCGGGCCCGCAGATCCTCCGCCACCGACAGCACCCCCACCTTGGAGAAGGTGATCAGCGCGTCTCCCGGGCGGATGTCGGAGTAGTCCACCGTCCGGTTCATGCAGATGAGCGGCGTCTTCCGCTTGTGCTCGATGACCTCGTAGGTGTCCCCGCAGCTTTGGATGATGCGCAGCAGAAGCCCCTTGGCCTCCGGCGCGGCGCACAGATGCACCTCCGGCGCCTGCACCCCCAGTATGGCCCGTGTCCAGGCATAGCCCCGCTCCGGGTCGGCGATCATCTGACACTCGTCGATGACGGCCACCTCGTACGGCTGATCCAGCTCCAGCTTCTCGGCAGTGGCGGCCACGTGGGTGTCGCCCTCCTGCCGATCCTCCTCCTCGCCGGTGGTGAGAGAGCAGGCCACCCCCTCGTCCAGCAGCATCTCCTGGGCCTCCAGGGCCAGAAGCCGCAGGGGCGCCAGATACACCCCCGTCCGGGCCCGGATCAGCCGCTGGAATCCGGCGTAGGTCTTGCCGGTGTTGGTGCCGCCGATGTGCACCACGAAGTGCCGGGCGATGGCCCGGGCCTGGGGGTATTCGTCCTTGGGGTTGAGCGCCACCAGCACGTCCAGACTGGTGCGTATGGCCCGGGGGACGTAGAACACGGAGTAGACGTACCCCAGCCCGTTGGAGAGCAGCTCCTGGACGGGAAAGTCCGCCATGGCCAGCAGGCCGTTCAGATCCGCCTCCGGCTGGGCGGCGGCGAACCGGTCGATCTCCCGGGCCGCTATGGCCCGCAGGGTGTCCCCGTAAAGCCGCAGCAGCTTCTGGGCGATGTTGGCCTCGCTGTTGAGGCCCAGCCAGGGGGCGGCGGTGATGAAATTCTTGATGACCCGTCCGGCCGGGATCTCGGCCTTGGGGGCGGCCAGGGTCAGAAAATTCTCGATGCGCCCGGCGGCCTGGCCGGGGGTGAGCACCACCGCCCAGCCCACCCCGGGCACCTGGCGCATGATGGCCTGGTGATACCGCAGGGCCAGCATGTCCTCCGGCCCGCCGGCGGGCTGCCGGCTCTCCCAGGCCTGGGTGAGAAACGCGGCCGCGCCCGCCAGGGCGGGCTCTATGTCCGCGGCGGTGACGCCGGTCTTTTGCCGCGCCGCCTGGGCGGCCTTGTTGGACTGGGCCACCCGGACGAATCGCTCCGTCTGCTCGGCGGTGAGCACCACGTCCGTCTGCCAGGTCTTGACAGTGCCGCCGTTCAGGTGCCGGAACCGGGGCCGGGGCAGCAGCTCCTTGATGAGCGTGTTCGTCCAGCCGCGGCTTTTCAGCGTGCCCAGAGTCCAGTACTTGTTGTTCTTTCCCGCCACGGGCGCGCCTCCTTGTATAATGTATTTAGGTTGTTGAAGGTAACCCATAAACCTGAAATAACCTTGCTCAATGTGCCTCAGGTGAGGTATAATTGACCTGTTGGAAGAGTGGCGCCGCGGCCTCCCTGAGAGAAAGTCTCGTGAATGAAAGAGTGGCGCCTCTTGCCTGCAGGCAGGCTGCGAATGAGTTGGATGAAGGATTAAGTATCGCTTCGAATCTACCACAAGGTTGTGGCGCTTGTCGGTCAAGAGGAAAACATTCTCCGACAGAAAGAAGAGGTAGGATATGTTTTATCTTGGCATCGATATCGGAAAAAACACACACGTAGCGTCCATGCTTAACAGCGACGGCAAAGTCGTTTTCAAAGCGTTCTCTTTCTCAAACACCGTCGAGGGCGGCGAAAGCCTGCTTAGACAGCTTGAAGCGTTCGGAGCAGTTCCTGATGAGCTGGAGATCGGCATGGAAGCAACGGGACATTACTGGCTATCCGTCTATTCGTATCTCCATGACAAAAGCTACAAGATACATGTCATCAATCCGATTCAGACGGACGGCTGGAGAAAAGGTGTCGAAATACGCAAGCGCAAGACTGATATCATTGATTCCCAGCTGATTGCCGACCTTATCCGGTATGGTGATTTTATCGAAACACAGCTATCGGATGAATCATACCTTACCTTGAAGAATCTGACACGTTTCCGCAGCTATCTGATCGACTCTATCGGAGATTTAAAACGCAAGGTCGTGTGTGTCCTCGATCAAGTATTTCCGGAATATCAAAGCGTGTTCTCAGATATTTTCGGCAAGACCTCAAAGGAAATACTTCTTCAATTCTCAAGTCCTGCGGATTTTGAAAACGTTTCTGTTGACACATTGGCACGGTTGCTTGCAGATCTTAGCCGCAAGAAGATCAATGCAGATACCGCACGAAATCTCTCTGAGCTTGCCGCTAATTCCTTTGGCGTAACCTTTTGCCGTGACAGCTTCACTTTTCAGCTACGTATGATGATCGAACAGATGAAATTTATCGAATCGCAGGTCAAGGACACGGAGAATGAGATCAAGCGTGTTATGGATGATTTGGATTCTCCGATCACTACGATCCCCGGCATTGGCAAAATCACAGGTGCGGTAATACTTGGAGAACTCGGCGACATCAGTCGTTTCGACCATCCGTCAAAAATCGTTGCCTACGCCGGCATTGATGCCTCTGTTTCGCAGTCTGGAGAATTTGCTTCTACGAACAACAGAATGAGCAAGCGTGGTTCGCCATACTTAAGAAAAGCGCTTTTCCAAGCTGCGACTGTGGCTGCTTTCAACGATGCTGAGCTTTCTGAGTTCTATAAAAAGAAGATTGCCGAAGGCAAGCATCATAAAACCGCTATCGGTGCTGTTGAACGCAAGCTCTGCTACATCATTTTTGCCATTTTAAAAGAAAACCGCCCCTACATCAAGCACTAATTCTGTTCTCATTTTGCCCGCCGAACGACGGGCTTTTTTGGCTTGCTTGCGTTTCCATCAACCCCTATGTGAAAAATATTTTTCACGTAGGGGTTGACTTTTCATAGTTGGTCTTTCCAAATGCTTTCCCTAGTTTACCACACTTTCCCCCCATTCATCAATCACAATATGCGCCGGGCCTTTACCGATCCGCATTTCCATATTATAATGGGATCTGGTAAGGGAAAAACTACAAAACAGGAGGGATCGATCATATCAGATGCTGACCTATGATCTGACATCCCGGAGCCGGGAGCCGCTGTATTACGCGCTGTACCGAGCCGTCCGGGGGGATATTGCCGCGGGGGTTCTGTCCGCGGGGGAGAGGCTGCCCTCCAAGCGGGCGCTGGCGGAGCATTTGGGCGTGAGCGCCGTGACGGTGGAGGCGGCATACCGGATGCTGGTGGACGAGGGGTATGCCGTGTCCCGGGAGCGGAGCGGCTACTATGTCCGGGCGGTGGGCGCGCCGGCGCCGGAGCCCGCCGAAGGCCGGGAGCCGCTGCGGCTGCTGCCGGAGGAGACAGCCGACGGGGAGACGGACTTTCCCTACTCCCTGTGGTTTCGCATCCTGCGCCAGGTCATCAGTGACCAGGGCCGGCGGCTGGTGGCCCGCTCCCCCAACGAGGGCTGCGCCGTGCTGCGCAACGCCATTGCCAAATACCTTCTCCGCTACCGGGGGATGCACGCCCAGCCGGAGCAGGTGGTGGTGGGCTCCGGCGCGGAGCAGCTGTACGGCGCGGTGGTGCGGATGCTGGGCCAGGACAAGCTCTATGCCATCGAGTGGCCCTCCTACGGGCAGATCGAGGCGGTCTACCGGGGCACGGGGGCCCGGGTGGAGCGGCTGCCCATCGGCCGGGAGGGCGTGGAGAGCGGCGCCCTGGCCGCCACGGAGGCGGAGGTGCTGCATGTGACCCCCTTCCACAGCTGGCCCACCGGCGTCACCGCCCCTGCCGCCAAGCGGTACGAATACCTGCAATGGGCCGGCCGCCCGGGGCGGTATATCGTGGAGGACGATTTCGACAGCGAGTTTTTCGTGTCCGGCAAGCCGCCGGAGAGCCTCTACAGCATGGACAAGCGGGGGCGTGTGATCTATCTGAACACCTTTTCCAAGAGCCTGGCCCCCTCCATGCGTATGGGATATATGATCCTGCCGCCGGCGCTGCTGTCGGCGTATCAGCAGAGGGTGGGGATGTACTCCTGCTCCGTGCCCGTGCTGGAACAGTACGCCCTGGCGCAGTTTATCGACCAGGGACATTTCGAGCGCCACCTGAACCGTGTCCGTCGCCGGCTGCGCGCCGACTGACCATGCCCGCCGCCCGGCAAATTGACCCGGGCGGCGGTCTTTTCTGACACGCAAATGTCGAATCCGGTCGAAGAATGTAAAATTATGTCAACAAAAAATATCCCTATTTTACCGGTTTTCTGTTGCAAATGAACAAGTGTTATGGTAAATTGTAAAAGCTGATACAGCGGAGTTTCGCAAGATAGAGAGAAGCGGTCCGAAATTGATACAAGGGAGGAATAACGAATGGAAACTATGACACGCGTTCTTATTGCTGACTCTGGCGACGACTTCCGCAAGCTGCTTGCGGATGTCATCGACGGTGAAGAGGATCTGCTCCTGGTGGGCAGCGCCGGAGACGGTCAGGAGGCGCTGGCGATGGCGGAGAGCCTTCAGCCGGATGTGCTGGTGACGGATCTGGTGCTGTCAAGACTGGACGGACTGGGGCTTCTGGAGGCTGTGTCCAAGCTGGAAAACGGCCCGGCGCCCATTGTCCTGTCTGGCTTCTTTAACGATAAGGTGGTGGTCAGCTGCTCCGAGCTGGGGGCATATTACTTCATGCCCAAGCCGTGCGACGTGCCCAATCTGCTGACCCGCATCCGGCAGGTAGCCGCCGACCGGCGCCGGCTGGGTATGCCCGCGTCCCAGGGGGTGGCCATTGAACAGGTGCCCCGGGAGCCCAGTCTGGAGGCGGTGGTCACCGACATCATCCACGAGATCGGCGTGCCGGCCCACATCAAGGGCTACCAGTATCTGCGGGAGGCGATCATCCTCACCGTCAACGATATGGACGCCATCAACGCCGTCACAAAAGTGCTGTATCCCGCCGTGGCGAAGAAATACGCCACCACACCCAGCCGGGTGGAGCGGGCCATCCGCCATGCCATCGAGGTGGCGTGGGATCGGGGCGACCTGGAGACGTTGCAGAAGTTCTTTGGTTATACCGTGTCCAACATTAAGGGCAAGCCCACCAATTCGGAATTCATCGCCATGATCGCCGATTCTCTGACCCTGCGGCGGAAGGATCGCATGGCATAAGCCGCGGCAGTTTTCCAAACCAACGAACACCTCCGATTTACCGGGTGCTGAAAGGCATCCGTAAATCGGAGGTGTCGCTTTTGAAAGGCCCCCTTGTGCAAAGGGGGCTGGCTCCGGCGTCAGCCGGAGACTGGGGGATTGTAACGCTGATCCAACTGCGCAGCGACAACCCCTCCAGCCGCGTCGTCGGAGCACGCGCAGCCAGTCTCACCGTACCGCAAGCGGCATGGCTCGAATGGCTCGCGGCTCCTCCTCTCCCCAAAAGGCAGACGTGCCTTTTTGGGCCCCATAGAACGCCGCGCCACCTCCCCTTACACAGGGGAGGCTTTTCCCTTTCGGAGAAAAGCCGCTTGTAATGGGGATTTAGACATGATATACTAATCTTGCGACACAAACCGAATATTCGACGCGCGGAGTGGATACGTTTACGTGGTAAAAACGTGTCTCCTTCTCGTATCCGCTTTGTGCGTTGACTAGAGGTTTGTGTCGCAGCAAACGGAGACTGCGTTTTTCGTGCGCAGCGACCGCTGCGCACTTTTTATTAGAGGAGTAAAAAGATGAAAAGGACGTTATCACTGGTATTGGCTTTGTTGATGCTCCTGGCACTGGCAGGATGTGGAGGCGCTGAAAAGGAGCCATCGGATGAACACCTTCAGCAGGGGGAAACGCTGTCCGCCGGAGGGGCCATACAGTGGGTCACGATCCAACGGAAGAGTGGTGGCAACAACGTTTATCAAGAGCGAGAGCAATACATATGACGGTCAATGTGAGGTAAATGACTGGACAGATATCGTTGCGGTTTCTGCCAGCTGCGGCGACGCGGCAAATGGCAGCAGAGGCCATACGGTGGGTCTGCGGTCTGACGGCACGGTAGTGGCTGTGGGAAATAATGACGCCGGCCAATGCGACGTGGGCGATTGGACGGACATCGTAGCTATATCCGCCGGATATGTTCACACGGTGGGTCTGCGATCCGATGGCACAGTAGTGGCTGTTGGGGACAATCACGATGGTCAATGTGACGTGGATGATTGGACGGACATCGTAGCTATATCCGCCGGATATGTTCACACGGTGGGTCTGCGATCCGACGGCACAGTGGTAGCTGTGGGATTCAACGGGAATGGCCAATGCAACGTGTCCGGCTGGACGGATATCACGGCCATATCCGCAGGAGACTGCCAGACGGTAGGTCTGCGATCCGATGGAACGGTGGCTGCGACTGAGTTTAACGAAAGTTTGCTCTATAAGTATCGCGGCCAGTGTGACGTGGATGACTGGACGGGCATCGTGGCAGTTGCTACCAGCAGCGGCTATGGGATGGGAAGAGGCAGCCACACGGTCGGCCTAAAGTCCGACGGCACAGTGGTGGCCGTTGGGTACAATCAAATTGGCCAATGTGACGTGAGTGATTGGACGGATATTGTGGCTATATCTGCCGGGGATTATCATACGGTCGGCCTGAAGTCCGACGGCACGGCAGTGGCCGTGGGACACAACGGGTATGGCCAATGTGACGTGGGCGATTGGACAGATATCAAGCAGCCATAAGGGTAAAGCATAGAACGACCGGGACGCATACGCGCCCCGGTTTTATTACATGCCCCCGCGGGGCTAGATCAAAGCTCCCTCTTTTCGTACCAGCGCACGGCCAGGGCCCAGCTGCCGATGAACAGGGCCACGGAAACGAGCACTGCCAGGACGATCAGCACCGGGCCGGAGATGGACGGCAGGCTGGGCGAGTCAAAGGGAAAGGTGCTGTAGAGAAATCCCACGCCGAAGCCCACGGCGACGATCACGGCGATGAAGATGACCCGGCCCTTGTTGGTGCCCCAGCGGAATATGGTCGGCAGACTGAAGGCCGGAGCCAGCAGGCCCAGCGACGCCAGGGTCGTCATCTGGAACCCCGCCATGGCCCAGGCCATGCGGCCCAGCAGGGCCAGCGTCACGAATATCAACGCGAACAGCGCCCACACGCCGCCAAAGCAGACGAGGGAGACGGCGTACTTGCTGGTTACCTGATCCCGCCGGGTGGCGGGCAGGGCCTGGGAGTAGATGTTCCAGTGGCTGGCCTCGTCCAGCTGCGTAAGGCTCATGCCTATCATGGAGCACATGACCATGGGATACACGGACATGAACGAGCCCGTGTTGTTATCGTCCGTCCCGCCGGTGGTCGCCACCACGAAGGCGGCCACCGCCACGAACAGCAGATAGAACTTGCAGTTGATCCACGCCTGATAGAGATCGGCCAAAAGCAGCGCTTTCATTGCATATCCTCCTTTACCAGCAGCACAAAAAGCTCCTCGATGGTCACCGGGCGCACCTCTATGCCCGCCGGCAGCGCGTCCCGGCGCACCAGCGCCTCGATGTGGTAGGGCGTCTCCCGCCTGCCCAGCACCGCGCCGGGGGCCAGCGCCGCCAGATCCTCCCGGGCGCACTGCATAAGGCCGTACTCTTCCAGCAGGCGATCCTTCTCCTGGCACAGCAGAAGCTTTCCCTTGTGCAGAAACGCCACATAGTCGCACAGCTTCTCCAGGTCGCTGACGATGTGGGAGCTGATGAGGATGGAGTGGGTGGGATCACGGGTGAAATCGCTGAAAAGATCCACCACCTCGTCCCGTACCACCGGGTCAAGCCCGCCGGTGGGCTCGTCCAGGATGAGCAGCTTTGCGTCGTGGCTCATGGCCGCGGCAATGCCCAGCTTCATCTTGTTGCCCCGGGAGAGGGCGGAGAATTTCTTGTCCGTGGGGATGTCCAGATCCCGCAGGTATTTTTCAAAGAGGGCCTGATCCCAGTTTTTATAGGCCGCGGCCATGATCGACCCGATCTGACCGGCCCGCAGCCCGACGGGGAAGCCCACGTCGTCCAGCACCACGCCGATGTCCTGCTTCACCGCCCGCATATCCGATCCCACGGCCGCGCCCAGCACCGTGGCCGTGCCGGCGTCCGGCCTCGTCATACCCAGCAGCAGGCGGATGGTGGTGCTCTTGCCCGCGCCGTTTTCCCCCACCAGGCCCATGATGCACCCGGCGGGCAGGGTCAGATCCAGCCCGTCCAGGGTGAAGCCCGCGTAGCGTTTGGTCAATCCTTTTGTCTCAATGGCGTTCATATGTTTTTCCCTTCCTCCATGATGTCCAGCATATCCAGTATGTCCTGGCGGTTCAGACCGCACATGGCGGCCAGGTGCAGCGCCTGGGCCAGCAGGGACTCGATCTTTTTCAGATTCTCCTCCCGCAGCAGCTCCACGTTTTTCGGCGCCACGAAGCACCCCTTGCCCGCCACGGTGTAGATGAATCCCTCCCGCTCCAGTTCGTCGTAGGCCCGTTTGGTGGTGATCACGCTGATGCGCAGATCCTTGGCCAGACTGCGGATGGAGGGCAGCAGCGCGTCCTCCGCCAGCGCGCCGCTGATGATCTGCGCCTTCAGCTGGGTGTAGATCTGTTCATAGATGGGCGCGCCGCTCTTGTTGTCGATGAAGATGGTCATGACGTATCCTCGCATTTGAACTGTTCATATTGAGTATACACAGTTATAACAGTTTTGTCAACTGTTCCCGCAAAAAAAATAACGGCTCCCTTTTTAAGGGAGCCGCTGTGGAGTGCGGATTCAGATCCCGGCCACGTTCACGCCCTTGATGCGCACGGCCAGAGGGCCGTCGTAATCGGCGCTGCGGTAGCGCTCTGCGGAGAAGGCCATGTTCCCCTGTCCGTCCAGGATGCTGCCGTTGACGGAGCCGCCGGTGACAGGGGTGACCATGCCGTTTTCATAGAGGAAGCCCAGGCGCAGTTCCCCGCCGAAGTGGCCGGAGAGAGGGTCCATCTGAAAATCAGAGAAGGCCACCGCGTACAGGCAGGGCTCTTTTGTGAGTTCTGCCATGGGCGTCGTGCCCACGGGGACACAGACGGCCCGGTAGCTGCCGGTGGGCTCCACGCCCAGGTAGTGGGCAAAGCGGGGCCCGCCGTGGATGGTGCGCAGCACGCCCTGCTCCACCAGGGGCCGGTCGGCCATGGGCACGCCAAAGCCGGTGTAGGGCTCGGTGGCTTTCAGGCGCATGGTGAGCTTGTCACCGGCGATATCCTCCCCCTGGACGTTGTCGCCCAGCTGGAAGGGAGAGTATTTCTGGTAGATCATGCTGGCGCTGGCCCGGTTCACGTAGTAGCTCATCAGCTCGCGCATCTGCTCCCGATCCAGCACCAGCTCATATGTCCCGGTCTTGGGGGCGGCCTGGGCGTTGGCCCGGGCGCGGGTCATCTCCAAGGCGTGGGCCACGGCGGCGGTCAGCGCGTCTGTCTCCGGGGCGCGATAGCTGAATTGGTGATAGGTCTCCACGTCTACCGGCGCGGGGCACTGGCAGACGTACTCGCCCCACACGTCAGTCCGCTCCCAGCGCACGTCCGCGCCCTGAGAGGTGACGATGCGGGTCTCTGTGCGGCGCATGAATACCTCCGCGGAGTTGAGGAATACGTCCTCGGCCGTGTCCGCGGCGAACAGCGCCTCGGTCATGGTCTTCATACTCTCGGAAAGGGGCTTTCCCCCGAAGCCGCCCTGATCGGGCTTTGGCGGTTGCTTCACGCCGGCGGGCAGGGGGTACCAGGGGTTCGAGACGAACTGCGCCGCGTACCAGGCCCCCTCCAGGATCGCGCGTATCTCCTGCTCTGACATGCCGGGGCGCACCGTGGCCTCCGAGTCGCCCAGCATCTTTACGCCGTCCTTTTCAAAGGGACGGAACACCTGCACCGCCGTGACGGTGGTGTCCGCCCGGCGGGTCAGATCCAGGTTTTTCTTCACATAGAAGCACTCCAGCGAGTCGGTGTGCGTCTCCGTGATGACGTACTGCTCCACGCTCAGCGTACCCAGGGCGGATAATATCTTTTCCATTTGCGCGCCTCCTTAACCCAGCCGGATAGTGGCCTTGATATACGGCCCGCCGTCGGACACCTTCACCCACTCCTTGTGGCCTTTGCCGCAGAAGCCGCTGCCGGAGAGCTCCAGTCCGTCTGACATAGCGGTGATGGATCTGAGCAGATCCGGCACGTAGCCGGTGAGCACCACCGGGGAGAAGATGCGGCCGGTGAGCTTGCCGTCCTTGATCTCCCGGGCGAT
>CANQDL010000013.1 GCA_947591105.1 uncultured Oscillospiraceae bacterium | reverse complement strand
CGTACGGCCTCCATATCCACGGGCTTTCCCAGGTGCCCGTCCATGCCGGCGTCCAGGGCGTTGCGCACGTCCTCGGCGAAGGTGTTGGCGGTCATGGCCACGATGGGGATCGTCCGGGCCTCGGGATGGGCGCCGGCGCGTATCTCTCTGGTGGCCTCGTAGCCGTTCATCACCGGCATCTGCACATCCATAAGGATCATATCGTAGCGGCCGGGCTCCGACGAGGCAAACATATCCACGGCCTGCCTGCCGTTCACCGCTACCTCGCATCTGGCGCCCTCCATGGCCAGAAGCTCCGTGAGGATCTCCGCGTTCATCTCGTTGTCCTCCGCCACCAGGAACAGCCGCCCGCTCATCACGTCCGGCGCCGGTTCCTCCGCGGGCGCGTCATGCCGCTCGCTCTGCTCCGCGAACAGCGGCTTGATGGCCTGCATGAAGGTGGAGGCAAAGAAGGGCTTGGGCATAAAGGCGTTGATGCCGGCCCGGCGCGCCTCGTCCTCAATCTCGGCCCAGTCGTAGCTGGTCAGCACCAGGATGGGCACCTTCTCCCCCGCCCTCTGCCGGATCATACGGGCGGCCTCCACGCCGTCCACGCCCGGCATTTTCCAGTCCAGCAGGATGACATCGTAATCTCTGCCCCGGCTGTGGGCCTCCACGGCCGACTCCACGGCGGCGGCCCCATCCGTCACGAAGGACACGTCCACGCCGGCCTCGCCCATGATCTCCCGCACGTTCAGGCAGATGTCCTCCTCGTCGTCCGCCACCAGCATACGGCCGATCCGCTGGCGGAACCAGTCCTCCGAGCCCTCCTGCTCCGGCAGCATAAAGCTGAGCTCCACCGTAAAGGTGCTGCCCTGGCCCAGCTGGCTCTCCACCTGGATGATGCCGCCCATCAGATCCACCAGGTTTTTCGTGATGGCCATGCCGAGGCCCGTGCCCTGGATCTTGTTGGTGACGGAGCTGATCTCCCGGCTGAAGGGGTCGAAGACCGTCTTCTGGAAATCCTCGCTCATGCCGATGCCGTTGTCCCGCACGGTGAACCGCAGTTTCACATACTGGGGCGCGGCCGCGGGCAGCTCGCTGACCACAAAGTCGATCTTGCCGCCCTCCGGCGTGTATTTGATGGCGTTGGACAGAAGGTTTATCAGTATCTGGTTCAGGCGCAGCTTGTCGCCCATGATCTGCTCCGGGGGCGTGCCATGGACATGGGTCGTGAGACTCTGCTCCTTCGCCTTGGCCTGGGGCAGCAGGATGATGTTCAGCTCGTCCAGCAGCTCCGGCAGGCTGAACCGGTTCACGTTGAGGCTGGTCTTTCCGCTCTCGATCTTCGACATATCCAGCACGTCGTTTATCAGGCTCAGAAGATGGTGGCTGGACGCCGTGATCTTGCGGGTATATTCCCGGACTTTTTCGGGGTCGTCCGCGTCCTTTTCCAGCAGCACCGAGAAGCCCACGATGGCGTTCATGGGCGTGCGGATGTCGTGGCTCATGTTGGACAGGAAGTTGCTCTTGGCCTCGTTGGCGCTCTGGGCGGCGTCCAGCGCCTCCTGGAGCTTCTGGTTCATCTGCTGCTCGACCGTCCGGTCCGACAGCACGATGATGTATTTCTCCACTTCCTGGATGCTCATATGATACACCGTCATCCTGTACCAGCGCCGCTCGCCGGTGGACTGGTGCATATATTCGCACTCCCAGTACTTGTTGCCGTTGAGGGGGATCGCCGCCAGCTCGTCTTTAGGGATGACCACGTTATGGTTGACGGCGCATTTTTCCATGACCCGGATATTCTTCTGGGCCTCCTCCACCGGGATGCCCAGCAGCCGCTCGATGTTGGGGCTGATGTAGTCCACATGCTGGTTCGCCGCGTTCAGCATCAGGAAGATATCGTCCACGCTGCTTGAGAGCACGTCAAACATCCGCTCCCGATACCGCAGCTCCATCCGATCCATGCGGGACTGCTGGCGGCTGCGCAGGATGATGGGGGCGACGGCCATGGCGCCGATCAGCAGAAAGACGACCGCCAGCACGCCGATGGTAGTCTGTTGCACCGACAAAAAGCCGGCGCTGACCACGCTGCGGGGCACCACGCTCAAAAGGATATAGTCCTGGTATCCCAAGGGCTGATACAGGATGCAGTGGCTCACGCCGCCGAGCTTGCACTGCACCAGGCCGGAGACGCCGCCGCGCCAATCGCTCTGCATCCCGTCGAAGCCCGCCTCGTCCATATCGGACACGGCTTTCAGGTACGTAAGGTAATTGCCGAACACGCTGCCGCCGGTCTGGGTGGACAGCAGCACGCTGCCGTCGTTGTGGATCACAAAGCACTTGGCCTGCCCGGAGAAGGCGTCCACCTCCAGGGAGGCGGCCAGATCCGCGTTGGTATAGCTCACGGCGATGGCGTCAAAGCCGAAATCCCTATATGTTCCGGGCCGCGCCGGGGCGGCGAACACGGTGACCTCCTTGCCGCCGGGCAGCGTCTGGCCGGCCATGATGGGCTCTTTCCGGTCAATGAGCAGATCCCATGCCTGGCCCAGCTCCATGGCGCTCTTCTCCCCGGAGGCCGTCATGCAGGAGCCGTCATGGTTCAGGAAGTAAAACTCCGAAAAGCCCCAGTAATCCTTTTTGTCCGCGATGAAATCGCCGATGGCGGCGCCGTCCGTCTCCTCCGCCAGGGCAAAGTAGTCGTCACAGCTGTCCAGAAGACCCCAGTTGCGCTCCACAAATATGCCAAAGGAACGGTTCACCTGACCGTATATCTCCTCCAGGTGACCCGTACTGTCCTCATAGATCCGCTGGGATATGAAGTCAAAATAGACGACTCCTATTATGATCACAGCGACGCCGACGAGCCCCATGAGGATCAACGGCAGGAATTTTCTGAACCTTTTCATCGGAAGGCTTTTGCTCCTTCGCTCTATAAAAATTGAGTACAGTATACCAATTTTACGATAATTCAAGTTATTTTATCATATCAGGCCCGGAAAATCAATCGCCATTGGCCCCGCCGTTTTGTAAACGCCCAATCCCCGCCAAGGGAGCCGTTCAACGGGCGGTTGAGCCGGCGCCGGACTTCTCAAGAATCAGGTTATTGAAAAACGCCCGGCGCGGCAGTATATTGAAGCCACAAGGCGCTTTGAATCATTTTGGGAGGTACGATATGGATATGAAAGCGGTAGGCAGCCAGATCTCCGATCTGCGCCGGGCCAAGGGCATGACCCAGGCAGAGCTGGGCGAACGCCTGGGCGTCACGTTTCAGGCCGTCAGCAAGTGGGAGCGGGCCGAGACCCTGCCGGACACGGCGATCTTACCGGATCTGGCGGCCGTACTGGAAACCACCGTGGACAACATTCTCTGCGGCGGACGCCGGACGGTCGCCTACACAAGAAAGCTCACGGTAAACGATCTGCGCCGGGCCATCCGGTGTCTTGACGACATGGGGCGGCTCATGGGAAGGGACACCCCTCTCTATCTCGCCGCCGTGGAGGGAATAAATACCCGCATGAACACCGAGATCCGGGACGCGTTCTCGGACAAGCACATATTTGAGGTCTTCGTGGCCGAGGCCGCCATACAGGGTCTCATGGCCGGGGCATACCTTGATCCCACCGATGTGAAAAACAGCTTCGAGAGCGCAAAGCTGCGGGACATCGTACTGGAAAAGTGCGGGGAATACGGGATAAAATAGACGGCCCGCACGCCGGGGCGCAGATCGCCATCTGCCGCGGCATGAAAGTTTTTCCCATGCGGTGAAAAAATGGATTGACGGACGCGGGGGCCTGTGGTATGCTCTGTTGGATCTTTTCCCGAGCGAGGTGATCGCCCCATGGCGCCCGCTGTTTTTCACCAGGCCAAAGACCGGCTTGACCGGGAGCTGACCTCCCCCGTTTTCACCGCCCGGCAGCTGTACAAAATGACCGTGCCGTTCATCCTGGACAGCCTGTCCATCATGTTCATCAACATGCTCACCACCGCCCTCATCTCCTCCTCCGGGGAGACGTCGGTGGCGGCGGTGAATCTGGTCTCGCCCATTCTCAGTCTGGTGCTGTGCCTGCTCAACGGCATCTCCGCCGGCGGCACGGTGGCCGTCACCCAGTGCTTCGGCGCCCACGACACGGCGCGCACGAAAATGGCGGCGGGCCATGTCCTGTGGCTCATCTTCGTGGCCGGCACCGCCGTGTGTATGCTGTTCATCCTCTTCCCCCGGGCGGCGCTGACCCTTCTGTACCGCCAGGCGGATCACGCCGTCATGGAGAAGGCCGTGCAGTACGTGGTGCCTGGCAGCGTCTCCATCATCGTGTTCACCGTCTACACCGGGGTGTTCTGCATCCTCCGGGGCCTAGGCGAGTCGAAAAAGTGCCTGTGGCTGACCATCATCATCAACGTGGCCTATCTGCTGTTCTCCCTGCTGTTCATAAACGTTCTGCACATGGACGTGCGGGGCAGCGCCGCGGCGCTGCTGCTGGCCCGCATCCTGGGCACGGCGGCGGCCCTGGCCTACCTGTTTCTGCCAAAGGATCTGCCTGTGCGCTTTACGCTGGGGGACATATTCTGCTTCCGCAGGGACATCCTCTCCTCCATTCTGGAGGTGGCCCTGCCCCTGGCCCTGGAGCAGCTGCTGCTCTACGGGGGCAATATCGTCATCACCATTCTGCTGGTGCCTCTGGGCACCTCCGCCGTGGCCGTCAACTCCGTGGCCGTATCCCTGTTCGGCCTGACCACCGCCGCGGCCAACGCGGCGGGCTCCCTGGCGGTGACGGTGGTGGGCCGGTGCGTGGGGGCGCGGGAGACCCGATACGCCTTCTCCTACGGCTATAAGATGGTGCTGCTGGCGCTGGCGCTGCTGGCGGCGGGGTGCGCGCTGCTCTACCCCCTGTTCCCGACGCTGCTGGAGCACCTGTACCACATGCCCCTTCCCTCCCGGACGGAGGCGCTGCGCCTGCTGCGGGGCATCCTGCTGCCGGCGCTGCTGTTCTGGCCCATGTCCACCATCATCCCCAATGCCCTGCGGGCGGCCCACGACAACCTGTTCCCGTCGGCGCTGTCCACCGCGACCATGTGGATCGTGCGGGTGGGCCTTGGCTACTGGCTGGCCTTCGGCCTGCACATGGGTCTGTGGGGCCTGTGGATCTCCATGTGGGCGGAGTGGGCCGTGCGGGCGCTGTTTCTCGGCCTGCGCTACTTCCGGGGACGGTGGCTGGCCAAGGCCGCCGGCGTGTGACCCAAAGCCGCAAAAAACCGCAGCCGTGAGGACACGGCTGCGGTTTTTAACTTTTTATAATTCAGTCGTCCTTCTCTCCGGCCTCTTGCAGCAGCGGCGCCATGAGCTTCTGCCGGCGGCTTCGCCAGAAGCGGAGCATCCCCTTCACCATAAAATAGTGTGCCAGGGAGAGCGCCACGGTGATTGCCATGCAGGCCGCCAGGTGGGTATACATCTCCGCGGGCTTCGGATAGAGCATCTCAAAGTAGCGGGAGATGGGCCGGTGGATCAGGTACAGGCTCAGGCTGTACGCGCCCAAAAATCCGATGGCGCCGGAAAAGCGCTCCAGCACCTCCGTCCACAGGCTGTGCCCGGACAGGGCCACGGCCACCGCGATGAAGAAGCTCAAAAGCGAGCACAGCTGCACCTGTCTGTTGGCGGTATACAGGATCGCCGCGATGGAGAACACATGACACAGGCTCTCCAGCACGGTCAGCAGAAGCTTTCCCAGCCGGCTGAACGGGATGCTGGCCAGCTTCTGCGAAAACCGCAGGCAGTAATAGCCCGCTCCATAGACCACCCACGTGCGGATGATGCCGTAAGTCAGCACCCCGGACCAGCTGTCCCACTCGGCCGTTTCCGCGTGAGTCCAGCAGCCCACGCCCACCAGCAGCGTCACAGGCAGAAGGGCGTACACAAAGCGCTTTTTGTCGGCGTACGCCAGATTCACCATCACCATCTCCACCAGGAACATGGCGCTCACCGTCCAGGTGGGGGCGTTGACAAAGGAGGTGCCGTTTTTGACGATGGCCACCTTCACCAGCAGCATCTCCCACAGATCCGACACGGCTGTCAGCCCCAGCTCCCGCAGGGACTCCGGCGGCGCGATCATGATCCGGCGGACGATATAGGCGAACACGAACGCGGTCAGCGTCCAGGGGATGAACCGCATAAAGCGCTTATATACATACGCCGACGGGCGCATATCCTCATGGCGCTCCAGCGAGCGGAAGAAGAACACCCCCGCCGCCAGCAGAAAGTAGTTCACCCCGTAGTAGCCGCCGGGAAAGTGCACCTCGGTCTCTCTGTAAAAATGATAGAGAACGATGCACCAGATATACACGAACCGCATCAGCTCGATATTGGGATTGCGGGCGCCCGGCCGGCGGAGCTCTTTTGTCATGTCGTCCCTTGTCCTTTCGCCCGAAACTGCCGGGCTTGCAGCGCGTTCTAGATAATTGCACACATTATGTTCGATTATACGTCCAAACCGGACGCTTTGTCAACGGGGAACCGCGCCGGCAACCGCCACCTTGACAGAAAGTGCCGTTCGCGCTAAACTAATTATAGGGAAAGGAGGATCTGAACAAGCATGGAAGAAAAAAAGACGACCCTGCTCTACCGGTTTCTGCGGCGGCTGGTACTGTTTTTTTATCCCAAAACCGACGTGGTCGGCCTGGAAAACCTCCCGGACGGCGGGGCCATCGTGGTGGGCAACCACACCCAGATGAACGGTCCCATCGCCGGGGAGCTGTACTTTCCCGGCCCCCACTACATCTGGTGCGCCGGCCAGATGATGGAGCTGAAGGAAGTGCCCGCCTATGCCTACAAGGACTTCTGGTCGTTCAAGCCCAGGTATATCCGCTGGTACTACAAGCTGGCCAGCTACCTGATCGCGCCGCTGGCCGTATGCCTGTTCAACAACGCCCACACCATCCCCGTCTACCACGACACCCGCATCCTCACCACCTTCCGCCAGACCGTGCAGCGCCTGCGGGAGGGATGCCGGGTCATCATCTTCCCCGAGTACAACAAAAAGTACAACAACATCCTCTACGATTTCCAGGATAAGTTCGTGGACGTGGCCTGGATGTATTACCGAAAGACCGGCAAGGCGCTGTCCTTCGTGCCCATGTATATCGCCCCGGCCTTTCACCGCATCTATCTGGGAGAGCCCATCCCCTTCTGCCCCCAGAACCCCCGGCCCCAGGAGCGCAGGCGGATCTGCGGCTGTCTCATGGACGCGATCACCTCCCTGGCCTGCTCTCTGCCGGAGCACACCGTTACCCCCTATCGGAACGTCCCCAAGCGGGAGTACCCGAAAAATCTGCCTCTCGAGGTCTATTCCCATGAAGAGAACCCCCGTTGACTACAGCGGCTTCCGCCTCTCCCGGCTCAACGACCCCCGCTTTGCCCACGCAAAACTGCTGCTGGGCTGGGTGGCCTATTTCATCCTCTACTTTCTCACGGAGAACCTGATCCCGGCGGAGCGCTGCCATCCGGTGCACTGCGTGATCGACGATCTGATCCCCTTCAACGAGTGCTTTGTGCTGATATACGTCAGCTGGTATCTGCTGGTGTTCGGCTCCCTGGCCTACTATTTCTTCTTCGACACCGGCCGCTTCTCCAAGCTGCAGACCTACATCATCATCACCCAGGCGGTGGCCATGGCCGCCTATATCCTCTGGCCCTCCCGGCAGGATCTGCGGCCGGAGGTATTCGCCCGGGACAACATCCTCACCCGCCTGACCGCCTTTATCTATTCCTTCGACACCAGCACCGGCGTGTGCCCCTCCCTGCACGTGGCCTATTCCCTGGGCATCCTGTCGGTGATCTCGAAAGACCCGGCCGTATCCCGGCCCTGGAAGTGGCTTCTGGCGGTGTATGTGGCGCTGATCTGCCTTTCCGTGTGCTTTGTCAAGCAGCACTCCGCGGTGGACGTGTTCGCGGCGCTGCCGGTGTGCGCGCTGGCGGAGGCGCTGGTATACGGCAAATACTACAGAAAAAAGACCCCCTCCCCCTGACCGGGGACAGAAAGAGCGGGGAGAGACGGCCCGTCCGGCCTGCCTCTCCCCGCTTTTTTCCTGCCCGCGAGGGGCTTTTCAGATCATTTCCAGGTGTACGGGTTGCTCTCGGCCAGCACCCCGCTCTTGTTGGCGGCCCGCTGGTGCACGGTGATCCGGGCCCCCGCCTCCGGCGGCTCGTCCAGCTGGGCCGACAGCGACCCGTCCGGGTTCAGCACCGTGTCCAGCTCATCCTCGTCCACGGCGATGCGGCTCCAGTCGGTGAAGTTCTCGCCGGTGACAGTCAGAGTCAGGGTCTCCTCGTCCCCCTGCCGGACGTCCGCCCCGTCCACGACAATGGGATCAAGACCCATCCGCAGATCGGAGGCCGTGTAGGGGTTCGCCCCGCCGTAACAGTAAAAATCCCCGTAGAGCATATCGTACTCCAGCAGCTGCAGGCCGTCCTCATAGTCCTCCCGGCCGCCCATCTGCTGGTGGTAGCGGGTGATGACGCCGCCCCCGGTGCCCAGCGCCTCCAGCACGTGGGCGGACAGCTGGTATGCCTCCAGATCCCGATCCTCCATCTCCAGGCCCATGTTGTTCCAGATGACGTATTCCGTCTGGAATATATTCCCATTTTTCAATTGGTCGGAGCCGATGTCAAAGTTGGGCAGATGGTCGCCGTACAGCACCAGCACGGCCGGCTTTCCCCGCTGCTGGAGCATCTGCACCAGCTGGCCGATGAAGGCGTCCGTCTCCTGCAGCTGGCTCAAATAATACCCCAGCGCGTCCTGCTCGTCCTCGTCCCCGGCCCAGGTGATGTTCAGGTACTCCGTGTCCTCGCTGTCCACCCCCCGCTGGTACTTGCCGTGGCCCTGCACGGTGATGGCAAAGACAAAGTGGGGATCATCGGAGCTGTTCAGCGCCTTTTCGATCTCCCCGGTGAGGATCTCGTCCTTGGCCCAGCCGATGGGGTTATACTCCACCCCGTTCATGAATTCCAGGGAGGTGTAGGTATCGAAGCCCAGCTGGGCGAACACCTTGTTGCGCACGTAGAAGGTGCCGGTGTTGTTGTGCACGGCGTGGGCGCAATAGCCCATGGCCTTCAGATCGGTGGCGATGGTCTCGCAGGCCTCCTCCTGGAGAATGGTCATGTAGGGATACTCCCCCATGCCGAAAAAGTCCAGGCTCATGCCGGAGAGCACCTCAAACTCCGTGTTGGCCGTGCCGGCGCCCACCGAGGGCACCGTGAGAAATCCGGAGGCATAGTTCTCCTTCAGAGAGCGGAAGACCGGGATAGGGTCGTCCTCATAGGACACGTCGTCCAGATAGCTCACGTCAAAGAAGGACTCCAGCTGCACCATCACGATGTCGGGCTTCACCGCCGGCGGGCTGCCCGGCTCCATCCGGTCGATCAGCTGCTCCACCGCCTGGGGGGAATAGAAGTCCGGCTCGTCGATGCCCCGATCCAGCGCGCCGGTGCCGAAGCAGTACACGAATCCGTACCGGTCATAGGCGTCCACGATGTTGGAATACACCTGCTGCCGCTCCTGGCCGCCCACCCACATGGTGACGCCGTAGAGCCCCGCCGCCAGGCACGCGCAGGCCAGCACGAATGCCGCCGCGTGCCGGTAGTTGGGCGTGCGCTTCTCGCTCTTGAAGAAGGCCCAGACCAGCCACACCAGTCCCGCCAGCAGCATCAGCGCCAGCAGCACGATCAGCCACACGTCGATGTACACGTCGATGATGCTGATGGCCGAGGGCAGGATGGCGATGTCCACCGCCCCCAGGGGCGTGGAGCGGAAGCACAGCACGATGGCGTTGGCCAGCCCCAGCAGCAGCCATATCCCCGAGAACAGCCCCAGGATGAATCTGCGCCGCTTGAATAGATAGCTGACCGAGAGGGTCAGAAGCACGATGGATACGTTCGTCAAAAAGTTCACCGGGTGGGAAAAGACGAATACCACGCCCTTGACGACAGAGTGCCGGCCCAGCATCTCCAGCACCAGCGCCAGCACCAGGGCCAGCAGGGCGGTAAAGGTGACCGGACGGCGCTGCTGAAAAGCGTCCAGACGGCCCAGAAACCGCCGGAACGCGCTGTCCTTTTTTGCTTTGATTTGTGTCTGCATATGGAAAACCTCGCCGCAAGATGAAAACACAATGGTTATTATAGCAAATTCCGCCGACAGATACAACCCCTTTCCGCTTGCGTGCAACCGTGCCGTGTGCTATTATAGCGTTGTCTGTCAAGAAAAAGGAGGCGGCGGCTTTGGCGGCGTTTGAAAAGATCCTCTCCGGCATCCCCATGATGGACGCCGCGCTGGATCATATCCGTCTGGGGGACAACGTGGTGTGGCAGGTGTCCGCCCTGGAGCAGTTCCGGGCGCTGGCCCGGGTGTTCGCGGCCCAAGCGGTGCGGGACGGCCGAAACCTGATCTATGTGCGTTTCGCGGAGCACCCGCCCATTCTGGAGCCCATGCCGGGGCTGCGCATCCTGCCGGTGCAGCTGAGCCACCGGTTCGAGACCTTCACCGTGGCCATCCACGATCTGATCGAAAAGCAGGGCAAGGACGCCTTTTACGTTTTTGACTGCCTGTCGGAGCTGGAGGAGGCATGGGCCACCGACCTGATGATGGGCAACTTCTTCCATCTGACCTGTCCCTATCTCTTCAGCCTGGACACAGTGGCCTTCTTCCCCATCATCCGGGGCAGGCACTCCTTTGACGCCATCGCCCAGATCCGGGACACCACCCAGCTTTTTCTGGATGTGTTCCCCGGGGAGGACACGGAGCTGTTCGTCCGGCCGGTGAAGGTGTGGAACCGCTACTCCCAGACTATGTTCTCCCCCCACCGGTACCGGCCGGAGACGGGGCAGTTCGAGCTGCTGTCCGAGGGCGTGGACATCAGCCGCTTCTACCGGCAGATGAACGCCGCCGCCCAGCAGACCCAGGATCAGAACATGGACAGCTGGGAGCGGTTTTTCCAGCTGACCCGGCTCAAGTACCAGAGCGGCCTGGACGTGACGGCGGAATGCGGCAAGATCTGCGACGTGATGCTCACCCGGGATCGGCGGCTGCGGGGACTGATCAAGGCCCACTTCCGGCCCCAGGACTACTTCGACATCCACAGCCGCATGGTGGGCACCGGTCTGATCGGTGGCAAGGCGTGCGGCATGCTGCTGGCCCGCAAGCTCATTGAGAACCTGCGGCCGGACGTATTCGCCCGGATCGAGCCCCACGACTCCTTTTACGTGGGCTCCGACGTGTTTTACGCCTACATCGTGGACAACGGCTTCTGGGATCTGAAGATCCGCCAGCGGTCGGAGGAGGGCTATTTCAAGCTGGCCGAACCGTTCGCCCAGCGGATCATGCAGGGCCGGTTCTCCCCCCATATCGAGCAGTCCTTCCGCACCTTGCTGGACTATTACGGCAACGACCCCATCATCGTCCGCTCCAGCTCCATATTGGAGGACGGCTTTGGAAACGCCTTCGCGGGCAAGTATGAGTCCGTTTTTTGCAGCGGCGCCGGCTCGCTGGACGAGCGGCTGGCCACCTTTGAGCAGGCCGTGCGCACGGTGTACGCCAGCACGGTGAGCATGTCCGCCCTGGACTACCGCAAGCGCCGGGGCCTGGAAAAGCTGGACGAGCAGATGGGCCTGCTGGTGCAGCGGGTGTCCGGCTCCCGCTACGGGGACTTTTTCATGCCCTGCGCCGCCGGGGTGGGCTATTCCATCAGCCCCTACCGGATGGGCGTGGAGCACCCGGAGCAGGGGATGCTGCGGCTGGTGGCTGGTCTTGGCACCGCGGCGGTGGATCGGCGCACCGGCTCCTACCCCCGCATGGTCAGTCTGGACGCCCCCACCCGGGTGGTGCTCACCTCCTCCGCCGACCGGCACCAGTACTCCCAGCGGCTCATCGACGCGGTGGCCGAGGGCCCCGAGCCGCTGCAGAGCTTCGACGCCGAGCGCATCCGCCAGGCCCTGCCGGCCCACCAGATGGATCTTCTCTACTCCCACGACTGGGACGGGGAGCGCCAGTTCCGGGAACGGGGCCAGCGGGAACAGATCCTGTATGTGTCCTGCGAGGGGCTGGTGAAAAACGAGCCTCTCATGGAGGACATGCGCTCCATACTGGGGCTTTTGCAGCAGACATACGACTACCCGGTGGACATCGAGTTCACCGTGAACGCCGCCCCGGACGGGACGTACACCATCGGTCTGCTCCAGTGCCGACCGCTGCAGCGCACCACCGGGGGCGAGGCCGTGGTCATCCCCCAGGTGACGGACAGCGCCCGGGTGCTGGTGCAGACCCAAGGGGTGTCCATGGGCTTTTCCCGCAAGTTCCCGGTGGACGTGATCGTCTACATCGACGCCATCGCCTATTACCGGCTGCCCTACCGGGAGAAGTACCGGGTGAAAAACGCCCTGTCCGCCGTCAACTGGCACTTCCGGGGCCAGGATAAGCGCCTGGTGCTCATCACCCCCGGCCGGATCTGCACCTCCTCCCCGGAGCTGGGGGTACCCTCCGCCTTTGCCGACATCAGCCAGTTCGACGCCATATTCGAGGTCTCCGAGCGCCAGGCGGGGTATGTGCCGGAGCTGAGCTACGGCAGCCACATCTTTCAGGATCTGGTGGAGGCGGGCATCCTCTACACCGCCGTATTCGAGGGGGAGAGCACCCTCTGCTTCCGGCCGGAGACGCTGCGCGCCATGCCCAACCAGCTGGAGAAATACGCGGAGCAGGCCGGGGATCTGAACCATGTGGTATACGTGTGCGACGTGTCCGGCAGGGGCGTGGGCCTCTATTACGACATGGTCACGGAGCGGCTTCTCATCCTCCGGGAGGACAGGCCGGCCGCTCCCCCCGCTCCCTCGGCATAAAAACAGCGAAGGCAAAATGCCTTCGCTGTTTTTGCTTTTCCCGCCGGATCTCACGGCTCCTGGGCCTGCTCCTCGGCCGGCTGGGTGATGTCCGCGCCGAAGTACTTCTCCGAGAGCTCTGTGAGCGTGCCGTCCTCGCGCATGGCGGCGATGGCCTCGTTGACCGCCTCAAGCATGGAGGCGGTCTCCTCGCCCTTGCGCATGGGGATAGCCACAAGGTTGGCCTGCTCCGTATAGGCCACCACCTTCAGTTCCGCGTCGGGCCGCTGGTTGAGGTAATCCAGCACCGACACCTCCGCGTTGAGCGTGGCGTCCACCCGGCCGGATTCCACCATCTGCATGGTCTCCCCCAGAGAGTCCACCCCTTCGCAGGTGGCGCCGTACTGCTCGGCAAGCTCCATATAGGTGCTGCCGATGCTGTTGGAGGTGGTCTTGCCCTCCAGATCCTCAAAGGACGTGATGTCCTCGTTGTCGGCGCGCACCACCAGCGCCGTGCGGATGTAGGCGTAGGGGTCGGTGAAATCGTACTTCTCGCTGCGATCCTCCGTCACGTCCACGCCGTTGATCACCAGATCGTACCGCTTGGAGTCCATGCCGGCGAACAGGCCGTCCCACTCGCCCTCCACGAACTTGGGCTCCACATCCAGATACTCGGCGATGTACCGGCCCACCTCCACGTCAAAGCCCACCAGCTGGTCGTCCTCGTTGTGGTACGTCCAGGGGGACCAGTTGCCCTCCATGGCAATGGTGAGCTCGCCCTTGTCCTTCACGGAGGCCAGCAGATCGTCCTCCCCGTCCGCGGCGTACGCCCCCACGCCGGAGAGCAGCGCCATGCACAGCGCCGCCGTCAGCATCCACGCGATCTTTCTTTTCAATGTTATCCTTCCTTTCTGTCCAAAGAGCGGAGAAAGCTCTGTATCCGCTCCAGTTTTTGCTCCTGAAAAAAAGCCTCCGTGGGCATACACGCCAGGGCCCGCCCCTCGTCCATAAACAGCACCCGGGTGGAGACGTGCCGGGCAAAGTGGATCTCATGGGTGACGATGACCATGGTCATGCCGTCCTCGGCCAGCTGCCGGATGACCTCCAGCACCTCCCCGATCAGCTCCGGGTCAAGGGCGCTGGTGGGCTCGTCCAGAAAGATCACGTCCGGCTCCCCGGCCACCGCCCGGGCGATGGCCACCCGCTGCTGCTGGCCGCCGGACAGCTGGGAGGGGTAGGCGTCCCGTTTGTCCGCCAGTCCCACCCGCTCCAGGGCAGCCATGCCCCGCTGCTCGGCCTGGGCCTTGGGCATTTTCCGGGCCACGATCAGCCCCTCTGTCACGTTTTGCAGGGCGGTCTTGTTGGCGAAGAGATTATAGCTCTGGAACACGAAGGCCGTGTGCTGCCGGTACGCGGCAGCCTGCCTGCGGGTCACGGCGGGCATATCCATCCGCTGGCCCAGGAAGGTCATCGTCCCCCCGTCCGCCCGCTCCAGATAGTTCAGACACCGCAGCAGCGTGGTCTTGCCGCCGCCGGAGGGGCCCAGCACCGCCAGCACGTCCCCCTTCTCCACGGACAAGTCCACGTCCTTGAGTATCTCGTTTCCGTCAAAGGCCTTGCGCAGGCCGGTCACCTCAAGCACGGATCACATTCCCCCCGTTCATGGCGTTGAGCTTCCGCTCCCCCAGGCGCTGCAGCCAGGTGATGACCGTGCAGAACAGCAGATAGATCACCGCCACCTCGGAATACAGCGCCAGGTGCTCGTACGTCCGGCCGGCCACCCGCTGGGCGGTCATGAACATCTCCGTCACGGTGATGTTGGCGGCCAGAGAGGTGTCCTTCACCATGCTGATAAGGGAGTTGGACAGAGGCGGAAACGCGGTGCGAAACGCCTGGGGCAGCACGATCCTGCGCATGATCTGCACATAGCTCATGCCCACGCAGTAGCCGGCCTCCAGCTGACCCTTGGGCACCGACTCGATGGCCGCCCGCACCGTCTCGGCGCAGTAGGCCCCCTCGTTGAGGGCGAACACCGCCACCGCGCAGGGAAACGCCGGCAGCATGATCCCCAGATCCGGCAGGCCGAAAAACACCAGATACAGCTGCACCAGCAGGGGCGTGCCCCGTATGATCCAGATATAAAACCGCACCAGCTGCTTGAGCCCCTTTATGTCCGCGATCTGGATCATGGCGCAGAGCACCGCGATGACCAGCGCCAGGGCAAAGGAGATCAGCGTCAGGGGTATGGTGACCAGCAGTCCCCGAACAAGGATCTGGGGAAAGGACGAGACGAGAATATCTATGACTCTTTCGCTCAAGGGTAATGCTCCTCCAAATGTGCTTTATTGGCCGAAAAGTGCCTTTACCTGCCGCAGGTGGCGGATCACATGCAGATGCTGGGGGCACACGCCCTCGCACTGGCCGCAGGAAATGCAGTCGGCGGGCGTTCCCCCCTGGGCGCCCAGCTGCTCGTACAGGGTGAAGTTGGACGACCAGCTGTGGGGATCTTCCATGCGCATCTGCTCGTTATAGAGGTTGAAGTACTTGGGGATGGCGATGTGGCACGGGCACCCCTCGGTGCAGTAGGAGCAGCCGGTGCAGGGCACGGCGATCCTGCCCCGGATGATGTCCGCCGCCTGGGCCAGCAGGGCGTTCTCCCGCTCGGTGAGGGGCTTGAACTCCTGCATAAATCCGGTATTTTCCATGATCTGCTCCAGGGTGCTCATGCCGGAGAGCACCACCATCACATTGGGCAGCGACGCGGCAAAACGCACCGCCCAGCTGGCCATGGACGCCTGGGGATCGTGGTTTTTCAAAAGCGCCTGCGCCCCGTCGGGCAGTTTTGCCAGCGTGCCGCCCTTGACCGGCTCCATGACCACCACGGGTTTTCCGTGCTTGACGCACACCTCGTAACAGGCCCGGGACTGCACCGACGCGCTGTCCCAGTCCAGGTAGTTCAGCTGCAGCTGGACAAATTCCATCTCCGGGTGCCGGGTCAGCACCTCGTCCAGCAGCTCCGGGGTGGCGTGGAAGGAAAAGCCGATATGCCGGGCCAGGCCCTTGGCCTTCTTCTCCGCCAGCCAGGCAAAGCAGTCCAGCTTCTCGTACTTTTCAATGTTGCCCGTCTCCACGCTGTGCAGCAGATAGTAGTCAAAATAGCCCGCGCCGGTCTTGCGCAGCTGCTCGTTGAAGATCTCGTCCCGGCCCTCCAGGGTGTCGAAAAACGCGCTGTGGAGCTTGTCGGCCAGGGTGTAGCTGTCCCGGGGATGGCGGCCGGTCAGCGTCAGCTTGACCGCGTCCTCGCTCTTGGAGCCGCAGTACATCCACGCGGTGTCGAAATATGTAAAGCCCCGCTCCAGGAAGGCGTCCACCATCCGCTGCATCGTCTCGATATCGATGCTGCCGTCGTCCTTCGGATCCAGCAGCGGCAGCCGCATGAGACCAAAGCCCAGTTTTTTCATGCTCCATGTCTCCCTTCGTGATGTGGCGCTTGCCCGCGCCCGGTTATTTTATATATTATATCCCAGCGTGACCAAAATTGCAAACAATTCATTCTTTCCCTGTAGGTAATCTGTCTTTTCCGCTTGCCAACCGGTTTGTTCTGTTATATAATTACGGTACAAAATCACACGCCACCCAAGGAGAAGCGCTATGTACAAGATAGAGACCCACCTGCACACCAAGCACACCAGCAAATGCGGCTGGCTCTGGGCGGAGGATCTGGCCGCCGGCTACCAGGCCGCCGGCTACAGCGCCATCGCCGTCACCGATCACTATAACCGCACCACCTTTGAGTATCTGAATGTGGATCTTGGCTCCGACGCCGACAAGCTGGACGCCTTTCTCACCGGCTATTACCGGATGCAGGAGGCCTGCGCCAAGCGGGGCATCACCGTCTATCGGGGCGCGGAGCTGCGCTTTGACGAGTGCGACAACGACTATCTGCTCTACGACTGGCCGGACGAGCTGCTGCGGGAGCCGGAGGAGATCTTCCGCATGGGCATCGCCGCCTTCGCCCCCCTGGCCCGTCAGGCCGGGGCTCTGCTCATCCAGGCCCACCCCTACCGGAAGGGCTGCACCCCCGCCATCGCCTGCTATCTGGACGGGGTGGAGGTGAAAAATCTCAACCCCCGGCATGAGAACTTCAACGCCCGGGCGGAGGAATACGCATCCCAGTTCCATCTGCTGCGCACCTGCGGCTCCGACTGTCACCGGACGGAGGACATCGCCGCGGGGGGCATTCTCTCCCGGACGCTGCCCGCCGACACCAAGGCCTTCGCCGCCCTGCTCCGCTCGGGGGACTTCACCTTCCTGGGAGAATAGATCGACACAGCGCAAAGAATTGGCCGGGGCTTCACGCCCCGGCCAATTCCTTTTCCACCCGCCGGCGGATATCCCCGTTGAGGGGGTGGAACATGTGACTGTAATACTCACAGAGCCAGATCCCGTCATACCCGGCCTGCTTCAGCACGGAAAACGCCTCCCCAAGGGGCGCCGTTCCCCAGAAGGGCGGGATGTGGATGTCTCCCCGGCTGAATACGAAGCGGGCGGAGCGATCCAGGGTGTTGTAAAGATCCGGCTGGCTCAGACGCATGGGCTCGAACACCCCATCGTTGTCGTTGACGTGCACGTGCCGCACCCGGGGCGCGCACTGGCGCACCGCCTGGATATAGTCATAGCCAAAGGCGTTGGCGGACAGCCACAGGTGGCCCAGATCCAGGGTCATGCCGCAGTTGGGGTGATCCAGCGCGCACACCGCCTCCAGCGTCCAGCGGTAGTCCTCCACCTCGATGTTCTCCACGTTGACGGCCACGCCCAGCTCGCCGCCCCGATCCGCCGCCTGACGCACCCGATCCCGGAACCGCTCCTCGGCCCGGCGGTCGGTATGGTGTCCCTCATAGTGCAGGTTGAGCCGGTCGATCCCAAGGGCCGCGCACACCTCCAGCGAGCAGAGCAGCACCTGCCGGTGCAGCTGTCCCGCCTGGCCGTCCAGACACAGATCCAGGCCGTAGGCGGTGTGGGCGGTGTAGCGCAGGGGAAAGCGGCCCATCACCTGGCCCATATACTCCAGCACCGGCCGCTGTACCCGTCCGCCGATGATCACCGGGCAGGAGCACAGGTTCAGCTCCGCCGCCTGCCAGCCATCCTCCGCGATCCGGCCCAGCGCGCCCTCCAGGGCGCCCAGCCCGGTGCCGCCGGGCACGTTCACCCCCAGCACATAGCGCCCAAGCATGCTCTCACCCCCGGTAAAACGCGTCGATATACGCCTCAACGTCCGCCCTGGTGCCGGAGAACCGGCCGGGGGTCTCCATTTTCAGGGACACGCAGGCCGTGGCATACAGCAGCGCCTGGGGCACGTCCGCCCCCAGCATCCGCATGGCCAGGTAGGAGCCGAAGGTGGTGTCGCCCCGGCCGGTACGGCCGGACAGATTCCGGGCCTTCACCGGGCAGGTGTAGGTCTGCTTTCCGTCATAGACCAGCATCTGGGTGTTGTGGGAGACCATGACCTCCTTGGCGCCCCAGTCATAGAGCTGCCTGGCGGCTGCCTGCCGATCCGTAAGGCCGGTCAGGATCTCCGCCTCCGCCGCGTCCGTCTTGAGAAAGTCCATATAGGGCAGGTATGCCCGCTTATCCTCCCAGTCCCGGAAGTTGAGCCGGCCGCCGTCGTTGTGGCGCAGAAAGCCCTGGGCGTCGGCGGACACCAGGCCCCTGCCGTGCAGAAACTCGATCAGCTCGTTGGGAAAGTCCCCGTACAAAAGCCCCGCCAGGTGGTAGAGCTTGCAGTTTTTGTCCGGTATCTCCTCCGGCAGCACCGGGTCGGACTGGGCCGCGCAGGCGCAGTTGCGCCGCTCCCTGTCCGGGGTGAAGTACTCATTGCGCATCAGGGTCGTCCGCCGGGAGGGCAGCAGCGCCATATCCTCCCCGGGCAGATCGAAGCAGTCCAGGATGTCCCTGTCCGCCGGGTCGGCCTTGATGGCGGCGAACACGCTGGCGCCGGCGGCCCGGGCGGCGGGGGTGCAGTAGGTGACCGCGCCGCCGACGCTGCGTTCCTCCGCGCCGGTATAGTCGATGTTCACGTCCCGGGTGGCCGCGCCGATAATCATCAGATCATAGCTCTTCATACTCTCATCCAGCCTTTCAGCGGTAGCGCTCCGCCTTTCCCTGTACCAGGCTCTCGTAGGCCTTCTGGATGCGGGCGTAATTGCCGTCCCGATCCAGGGCGATGCCCCGGCCGATGCCGTCCACGATCATGCCCCGGCCCATCTGCGCCAGCTTTCCGTCCACCATCCGCAGCAGCGCGGGGGCGCTGCCCGGCTCGGTGCTCCGGCCGTCGAAGATCACGTGCAGGTATATCTCGGGCACGCCCTCGGCCATCTGGGTAAGCATCAGCGGGTAGTCGATGCACCCGTGGCTGGACTTCTCCGTCAGCAGGGCGATCAGATGCAGCGCGCCGCCCTTTTTCGCGTTCTCGATGAACCGCAGAAATACCGGGTTTTTGCTGAAGGAGCCGTCCTTGATGGCGTTGTCCATGCGCACGTCGTCCTGGGCCACGATGCGGCCAGCGCCCAGGTTGGAGTGGCCGGCCTCGGAGTTGCCGGCCTTGCCGGCCTTCAGACCCACATCCTCCCCGGAGGCCCGCAGCTTGCAGTTGGGATACGCGGCCAGCAGCGCGTCCCAGCCGTGGGTGTCCGCCAGAAACAGCGCGTCGCCCTCGTCGCCGGTGCCGTAGCCCCAGCCGTCCAGGATGATGAGCATCATCTTCTTGTTGGTGATGTTGCCGGAGGCGATCAGGCTCTGGCCGGTCATCTCCTGGGGCTTATCCAGACCCAGCACGCCCAGCACCGTGGGGGCCACGTCCCCCAGCCGGCCGTCCCGGAGGGTCATGGCCCGTCCCTGGGGATCAAGGACGATGAACGGCACCAGGTTGGTGGTGTGGGACACGTCGGGCTTGCCCTCTTTGTTGTAAAGTTTCTCGATGTTGCCGTGGTCGGCGGTGACCGCCACCACATAGCCGTGCTCCTTGCCGTACTCGGCCACATGGCTGACATATTTGCTGACGATGGCGGCGGCCTCTATTTTGGCCTGGGTGTTGGAGGTGTGACCGATCACGTCCCCGTTGGCAAAGTTGGTCAGGATAAAATCATACCCCTCGTCCACGGCGCCCTTGACCTTTTCGGCCACCTCCGGCAGGCTCAGCTCCGGCTTCTGGTCGAAGGGGATGCCCTTCAGGGACGGCACCCGCACGTCCGTCTCCCCGGGAAACGGCTGGTTGACCCCGCCGTTGAAGAAAAACGTCACGTGGGCGAATTTCTCCGACTCGGAGCAGTGGAACTGGCGCAGGCCCGCCTCGGATATCACCTGGGCCAGGGGCTTTTGCACCTGCTCGGGGGCGAAGGCGATGGGCAGATCCTTGAGCTTTTCGTGGTACATGGTCATGATGGCAAACTCCAGCCTGCCCATGTCCGGCCGGGCAAAATGGGGGAAGTCCTTCTCGGTGAAGGCCTCGGTCAGCTCCACCTCCCGCTCGCCCCGGCGGCAGCAGAAGATCACATGGTCGCCGTCCTTGATCCTGCCCACCGGCGCGCCGTTTTCGTCCTCCAGCACCAGCGGCTCCATACTGTAATCGGTCTGTCCCTTGGCATAGGCGGCCTCCACCGCCTTGGCCAGGGCCTCTCCTCCGTGAAGCGTCGTATCGCTCATGACAGATTACCTCCTCAGACCAGCGGCGGGAAGATCTCCAGCAGCTGGGAAAAATGGGTGATGAACGCGTCGGGCTTGTTCTCCTCGGTGACCGGCTGGTGCTTTTTGCCCGGGTAGCGCACGCCGATGGTCATGCCCAGGCCCGCGGCCTTGGCGCCGATGATGTCCCGCTCCAGGTTGTCGCCCACGAAGCAGGTGCGCTCCGGGTCGGCGCCGGTCTCCTCCAGGGCGTAGTAATAGATGGCCGGGTGGGGCTTGCGGATCAGGCACAGAGAGGACTGCTGCACGGACTTGAAATAGGGGCGCAGGCCGTCCCGATCCAGCCACTCGTCCACCTCGTGCACGCCCACAAGGTCGCTGACGATGGCCATGGTATAGCCCCGGCGTGTCAGCTCCTTGACCGTATCCGCGCCGCCGTCGGTGACCACCCGCTCGCCCTTGGTGCGCCGGTAGGCATAGGTGAGCTTGCCGGCGGCCGCCTCCACCCGCTCTCTGGGGAAGTCATAGGCCAGCCAGCGCGTCCACAGCACCTTCTCCGGCGCCTCGCAGTAAAAGTGCAGCGCCCACTCCCTGTACTTGTCATACCGGGGCTCGATCACGTTTTTGTAAAACTCGATGGGATCGCCGTCCACTCCCAGCAGCTGGCAGATCTCCGTCTTTGCCTGGAGCATATACGCCTCGTCCGGGCGGATGACCCGGAAGGTGTCCCCCAGATCCACAAATATGGTATTGATGTCCTTTTCCATGATCCGGCTTCCTCCTCACTGCAAAATGGGCAGATCCAGAATGTCGATGAAGTTGTGTACGATGTAATCCGGGCGGTTGGCGTCGGTGATGGTCTTGCCGGCCAGCTTTTCCGGGCTGATAAACAGGATGTTCACGCCGATGCCGGCGGCCTTGGCGCCGGTGATGTCCCGGCTCAGATTGTCCGCCACCGAGGCGCACTGCCCCGGCTCCAGGCCGAGCTCCCGGCAGCCCATGAGATAGATCTCCGGGTCGGGCTTGCGGATGTGGCAGATGGAGGAGAGGGTCACGGTGCCGAAATACTCCGTCAGTCCGTCCTGCCGCAGCCAGTCGTAGATCTCGTTCTCGCCGATGAGGTTGCTGATGATGCCCAGCTTATAGCCCCGGGCCCGGAGGGTGTCCAGCACCTCCATGCCGCCGTCCACCAGCTTGCGCAGGCCCTTGATCTGCCGGTACTGATAGGTCATCTCGTGGCAGATGTCCCGCAGCTTTTCCTCCGGCAGCTCCGGCAGAAGCCACTTGGCCCACAGCTCATAGTCGCCGCTCTCCCGGTTGGCGGTCAGCGCCCAGTCCCGATAGGGCTTGTAGCGCTCCTCCACCATGTCGATGAAGCCGTCCACGTCCTCCGCCCCGGCCAGCTGGGCCATCCGGGCCCGGGCGGCAGCCTGATGCTCCGGCGCGTCGTGCAGGATGCGCAGCGTGCCCCCCAGGTCAAAAAATACGCCTTTGATCTTCTCCATGCCTCGTCCCTCAATTCCGGGCCGGGAACAGCTCCAGCAGCTGGCCGATGGTCTTGATGGTGTAGTCGGGCAGCACGGTGGGGGCCTTGCCCTCCCGGTCGGCGGTGCCCGCGTCCTCGTAGAGGATCATGGCGCCGAAACCGGCGTCCACCGCGCCCTCCACGTCCCGCACCGGGTTGTCGCCCACGTAGGCGCAGTTCTCCGGCACGGAGCCGATGCACCGGGCGCCCAGCAGATAGATGGCCGGGTCGGGCTTGCGCAGACGCACCTTGGAGGAGAGGATCACCGTCTTGAAGCAGCCGGCCACCTGGTCGTGGCACATCCAGTCGGGGATCTCCGTCTCGGTGATGGTGTTGGCGATGATGCCCAGCTTATAGCCCCGGCGCTTGAGCTCCAGAAGGGTGTCCTTCACATCGTCGTGAGGCACCCGGCGGCCGTCATGATCCCGCCACAGGCGGGTCAGCTTGGCGGCGTGAGGCGCGACGCGCTCGGCGGGGTAGTCCGGCAGCAGATACTGGAGCCACAGCTCCATCTCCGACACGTCCAGCAGGGCGGTCTTGGCCCACTTGCGGTAGGCCTTCCAATTCTCGTTCAGCTTGGCGAAAAAGACGTCGTGGGGCTCGGTGGCGCCCACCAGCTTCATCAATTCCATGTCGGCTGCCATGGCAAACTCGGGATCTTCCACCACATAGCGCAAAGTGGCGCCCACGTCAAAGAAAATAGTGTCGATATTGGGGTTCATTCTGTTTCCTCCTTTATCTTTGCTTGTATTTTTTATTTCCTCGGTCAACTGTTTTCGCTGCGGATGATACCGGGTATCTCCGCCAGATCCTCGATAAAGTAGTCCGGGCGCAGATACTCCAGCCCCACGTCCCGGATGGCGGCGGAGGGGTTTCTGATCTGGATGGCCAGACGCCACCCGGCGTTGCGCACGCCCCGTACGTCCCGGCTCAGGGTGTCGCCCACATAGGCAAATTCCTCCGGCCCCATCCCCATGGCCCGCTCGGCCATGCGGAAGATCTCCGGCGAGGGCTTGCGCACCCCGGCCACGCTGGACAGCAGCACGCAGTCCATGTATGTGTCCAGGCCGTATTCCTGTAAATAGTGGGGCATCAGAGAGGTGGACAGGACGTTGCTGATGACCCCCAGCCGCAGGCCCATGTCCCGCAGCGTGTCCATCGTCTGGCGCAGATGGGGCCTGCGCATGACGCAGGCGCGCTCATACTCATACAAAAAGCACAGCTCCTCGGCAAAGGGCTCCACCTGCTCCGGCTCCACGCCGTAGCCCCGCAGGTACCACCGGCTCCACACCTCCGGCGAGGGCAGCTCCCGGAGATTTTCCTCCGCCCAGTGCTTGTAGTCCTCCGCGTTCTCATGCAGCCGCCGGGCAAATTCCTCCGGCTCCGCCTCCAGCCTGACGCCGTAATCCCCCAGCCGCTCTATCAGCCGCCGGGCAAACCAGACCGCCCGCTCCGGGGTGGAGCTGGCCGTGTGCAGGGTGCCGCCCATGTCGAAAAGTACCGCTCGGATCATGTCATACACCGTCCTCTCTGCGGCCATTGGCCGAACTCAAACGTTTCCGTTCTATTTTCGTAATTGATTGTACCTCTTCTCTTCCCCTTTGTCAATAGAATCCGATCTCTTTTCTGCTGAAAAATGCTTAAATTTTCTTGATTTTTCAGAAAAACCTCTTGCAATTCCCGGCGAAAAGTTTTACAATAGATTTACGCAAATAACCGAAAAATTTCCGTAAGGGGTTTTGCAAATGAAGGCTGTCACCATCAAAGATATCGCAAAAACCGCCGGCGTCTCCTACTCCACCGTCTCCCGGGCCCTGTCCGGGAGCCCGGAGATCAGCGCCGAGACCCGGGAGCGTATCCTGGAGATATGCAAGCAGATGAACTATACCCCCAACACCGTGGCCCGGGCCATGGTCATGAAGAGCACCAAGCTGCTGGGCCTGATCCTCACCGGGGTAAACAACCCCTTCATGTCGGAGCTGGCCTATCACATCGACCGGCAGGCAAGGGCCCGGGGCTATAACATCGTGCTGTGCAACTCCTCCCGGAATACGGAGCAGGAGCGGGAACTCTTTGAGCTAATGCTGGGCCGCCAGGTGGACGGGATCATCATCTGCCCCTCCGGGCCGGAGAGCTATGAGAGCCTGCGGCCCTATCTGTCCCGCATCCCCACGGTGTTCGTGGGGGAGAATCTCCGGGAGGCGCCGGAGAGCTATGTGTCCGTGGACAATTACCGGGGCGCATACATAGGCGTGGAATACCTTTACAACCTGGGCCACCGGGACATCCTGTACTTCGGCCGCCGCCGGGGCAGCACCACCCACCAGCTCCGGGCGGAGGGCTACGCCGCCGCGTGCCGGGACTTGCAGCTGACCGCCCAGTACTGCAACAACGCCTTTCCCGCCACCTCCATCAAGTACGGCTACCAGCTGGCCAAGCAGCTTTTGAGCCAGCAGCGCACCTTCACCGCCATTTTCGCCGCCACGGACACCAACGCCCTGGGCATCATGCAGGCGGCCGAGGAGAGCGGCATCCGCATCCCGGAGGACTTCTCCCTGCTGGGCTTCGACAACATCCGGGACAGCAGCCTGCCCCGGATCCAGCTGACCACCGTGGAGCAGCCGAAAAAGATGATGGCCTCCGTGGCGGTGGACAGTCTGCTGGACAGGATACAGAGCGAGGTCGCGGGCTACACCCACCGCATCCTGATGCCCACCCTCATCGAGCGTTCCTCCTGCGCCCCCAGACCCTTCTGAAGGCCCCAGGACAAGAAGAGCCCCTGCCGCGCCGCTCTCCGGCGCTGTAGGGGTTCTCTCTTTTTGTCCTTATTCTCCGCCCAGCAGGCCGCGGACGATGGGATAGACCTGATAGATGTCGTCCACCAGATAGTCCGGCTCAAACTCCCGGCGCACGCCCTTGTCCTTCTCCTTTGTCAGCTGGGAGCCGATCTGGATGGCCACGGCAAAGCCGGCCCGCTTGGAGCCGATGATGTCCCGGGACACCGTGTCCCCCACGTAGACGCACTGCTCCGGCGCCGACTGGATCTGCCGCAGCGCCACCTGGAAGATGGCCGGATCGGGCTTGCGGATGCCGGTGACGGAGGACAGGGTCACGTCCTGGAAGTAGTTCCGGATGCCGTACTCCTCCAGGGTGTCGAACACCTGGTAGAGCGCGGCGGTGTTGCTGACGATGCCCAGCTTCATACCCAGGCCCTTGAGGCCCTCCAGCATATCCTTCACCCGGGGACGGATGGCCCGGTGGTAGTGGGTGATCTCCCACATGTGGGCGATCTGCTCGCAGTGGGGCTCCAGCTTTTCCGCGGGAAAGCGGAAGTCCTCCAGCACATAGTCCCGCCAGATGCGCACGGGCTTGAGTTCCTCGTCGCAGCCGTCCCGGTACTGGCCGTAGCGCACCCAGCCGTCATCCACCCGGCGCTTCAGTTCCTCGTAAGGCACCGCCGGGTCCAGGCCGAACTGGGTCAGCATGGCCTGCAGCTTCTCTATGGCCTCCCGCTCGGAGCGCTCATCCACAAAGATGTCCTCCAGGGTGCCGCCCATATCAAACAATACGGATGTGATCATGTCTGCCTCCCCGGGGCGTGTATATCCCCGTTCTCTTCAATGGTAAAATCGACAGTCCGCCGGTACTCCGGCTCCTGCCAGGGCGCGGAGAAGCTGTCCGTAAAATAGACCTGCGCTCCCTGCTCCCGCAATATCTCCACGGCCGTCTTGGACGGCCGGTCTTTTTTCTCGTTATAGATCGCCCCGCAGCTGATCACCGCCCATGCCGGCCGCAGCCGCGCGGCCAGGGTGCGGGTCATGGACTTGGCGTCCCCGTGGTGGGGCACCTTGAAAATGTCGCAGGGTTCCGCCTGATCCTCCCAGGCCGCCCCATAGCAGTCCCCGGCCAGCTCGATCCGCCGCCCGGCGTAAGCAAGGCGCACCCGCAGGGAGCCGGGGTTGCGGTATTTGCTCGACCAGTACTGGAGTCCTTCCGGCACAGGCCGTCCCGCCAGCATATCCGACCAGGCGCCGTGCTGATACCCGCTGGCGGCGGGATCGGGACAGCGGATCTGTCCGGTCAGCTGGGGGGTGAACGACACGCTCACGCCGTCGTCCACCGGATGCAGGCGCGTTCCCGCCCGGGCAAGTCTCTCCGTGTCCGCCGCCCACTGCTCCAGACAGTCGGCCAGGCTCCGCACGGTCTTGATGTCCGCCAGCTGCTGCCGATCCAGGGCGCAGGGCCCCTGGGGGAAATAGCCGGCGTAGGCGTCAGCAAAGGACACCCTGTCCAGCAGTCCCGCCAGGCCGCCGAAGTGATCCACATGCAGGTGGGTCACCACCAGCGCGTCGATGAAGGTGATGCCCCGTCCGGCCAGGTACTCCCCGGCAGTGCACCGCAGAGAGCCGGACACCGGCGCCAGTTCCGGCCGGCCGGTATCCACCAGCAGGCGGAACACGTCTCCGTCCTGCCGCTGCTCCACAAGGATGGCGTCGCCGTCGGCCACGTTGATAAAATGAAGCTCTAACATCGTCTTACCGTCTGCGGGTATACTTGCGCCACGCAGGTTCCTCTTCCCGCTGCACCGGCGGCCTGTAGTCACGCCGGTACATGAAATAGCTCGCCAGCAGCCCCAGGCACAGGGGGATCACCACAAACCAGCCGTAGAAGGTGAGAAACACCCCGGTCGCGCCGGTGCCCCGCAGGGCGAAGAGCATATAGATGAGCACCGCCACGGCGTACACCGCCAGCCACAGATGCCCGCCCAGAGCCAGGCGCTTGTCGGAGCATATCCTGTGGATCACCCAGGCCAGCGCCACGCCGAAGAGCCCGGCCAGCATCGCCTGACACAGGTTGGCCAGCTTCACCGGCCAGCCCGCCATAGGTTCGGTCAGGTACTCGGTCACCAGATGGAAGCCCAGCACATAGAGGGCCAGAAAGACGAAGCTGAGGCAGAACGTGTAGATGCCGAAGCCGCTCTTGGGCTTGCCATCCTCCGTAAAGAGGAAGGTGCGCCAGAACTTCTTCTCCCGTTTCTCCCACGTCTTCTTCCGTTCCTCGCTGCGGCGCTCTTTTTCCGCGTCGCGGATCTGGCGGTCAAAGTTGTCTTGTTTGGCCATAGGGGTCTCCATATCTGCCGCTTTGGCAAAAAAAGCCCCGCGCGGCAGGCGGCTTGGTCTGCCGCGCGGGGTTCCGTAAGGTCTTGCTTGCTATGTGTTCAGACTCAGCCGTTGAGGGCCATGTCCTCCCACTGATGCCACATATCCTGGGCATTGAGGAAGTTGTCATAGATGGCCTGCAGGTCGGAGTCGATGGCGCCGGTCTCCTTCAGAGGAACGGGGTTGTCCTCGTCCTCGATGTCGTCACGCACGACCCAGTTGCCGGTCTTCTGGAAGGGCTTCAGGCCGGCGGAGGAGCCGTCGGCGTCACCGGTCAGCCAGCGGATGAACAGGCGGGCAGCCGCGGGATGCGGGCAGTCGTGGACAACATACAGGCACTCGTAGTTCTGCAGTCCGGTGTAGGGCTCCAGATTCACAAGCCAGCCGATGTCGTAGCCGGACTCTTCACGGTTCTCGATCTTGCCGGCGGAGGCCAGGGCCAGGGTGGGGCCGTTGAGGGACTCGTGCACGGCCTGCACCAGCTCGTCGCCGTCGCCGATGAAGGTCATGGTGTCGGCCAGCTGGGTGAAGCGCCACAGGTACTCCACGCCGGCGTTGTTCTCATACTGGCTGAAGTCGAACTCCCAGCTGCCGTCGGTGGGATAGGTGTACTCCAGAGGCTCGCCGTACAGGTCCTCATAGGCCTGCTCCATCTGGTCGGCGTTGACGATGAAGCTGGTGAACAGGGACATATAAGCGGTCTCCTCGGCGATCTCCTTGGTGAACAGCTTCCACTTGGGGGTGCCGTCCTCGTTGGTCTCGATGATCTGCCACCAGTTGGTGATGGGCTGCTCGTCGGGATACTCCTTGGTGTTGTAGTACCAGAAGCTCTGGGAGGTGTACAGGGGGTAGCCATACTGCAGGGCGGTGTCCGCGATGTGCTCGCAGATGTCCTTGGGATAGAAGGCCTCGCAGTAGCCGTCCTCATAGAAGCCATAGAACACGTCGCCGTTGACGTCCTTGGCCTGGAGCACGTCGCCGTACACGTTGCCGCCGTCTACCTCCAGGCGGCACTTCTCCAGCACCTCGTCGTTGTCCAGGTCCTGGATCTCCAGCTTCAGCTCGGGGAACTGCTCCTCAAAGTCCTCCTGGACCTTGAGCATCTTGGAGCTGGTGGCGTAGATGCGGATGGGCTCGCCGTCGGACTCGTCGATGGCCGCCTGGTAGAGCTCCTCGGTAGTCATCTCGCTCCACTCGTCGTAGATGGGCCCGATGTACTCGTCGTCCGCCAGAGCGGGCACGGACAGAGCCAGCACCATGACGACGGCCAGCGCCAGGGACAGGATCTTGCTCATTTTCATGGTTTTGCGATCTCCTTTCAAAATATGTGGGGCTTATTGCTTACGTCTTTCTATTTTCACGCCGTCCGCGGGCAGCGGTGAAAACCTTACCGGGTGCGCTTGATGAGCTTGGTGCTCTTGGCATCGTAGACGTTGATCTTCTCCGGGGCGATGTGGGCGTAGACGGTCTGGTCGATGTCATACTGGGCCAGGCCGATCTCCTTGGCCAGGAAGTCGGAGCCGCCCGCGCCCTGCAGGGAGACCAGGGTCTCGGAACCGGCGGGCTGGTTGGCGTACACCTTCACGGCGATGCCGTCGGTGCTCTTTTCCGTGGTCAGATGGATCTGCTCGGGGCGGATGGCCACCACCACCGGAAACTCGCCGGAGGGGACTTCCTGCTCGGTCATGTCGGCCTTCGCGAATTCATACTCGGCCAGCTCGCACTTGACCTTCAGCTTGGCCCCGTCCATGTGGGCGGTGCCCTCCAGGAAGTTGATGCGGGGGTTGCCGATGAAGTCGGCGGCCTCCAGGTCGATGGGGTTCATGTACAGCTCCAT
>CANQDL010000012.1 GCA_947591105.1 uncultured Oscillospiraceae bacterium | reverse complement strand
GCGCCCTTGCGCAGGCCGCGCTTACGCTTGGTGGTCTTGCCGTGGCCGTTGAGCAGATGGCTCTTGAAGGCGTGGGCGCGCTTGACCTTGCCGTTCTTGGTCAGGGAGAAACGCTTCTTGGAAGCGCTGTGGGTCTTAAGCTTCGGCATATCAGTTCGTCTCCTTTGCTTTTTCTTGCTTTGGCTGTTTCTTTTGCGGGGTCTGGGCCTTGGGCGAGAGGAATTCGGTCATCAGCCGTCCCTCCAGCTTGGCGCCCTTGTCGACTTTTGCGATCTCGGCACACTCTGCGGCAAACCGCTCCAGCAGCTGCTTGCCCAGATCCGTATGCGCCATCTCACGGCCGCGGAAACGCACCGTCACCTTCAGACGGTTGCCCTCGGCCAGGAACTTCTGGCCATTGCGAAGCTTGACCAAAAAGTCGTTCTCACCGATGGAGGGAGACATACGGATCTCCTTCACCTCGATGACCCGCTGGTTCTTTTTGGCCTCTTTTTCCCGTTTGGACTGCTCGAAGCGGTACTTGCCATAGTCCATGATCTTGCACACAGGCGGCTTTGCCTGGGGCGAGATCATCACCAGATCAAGCTCCTGCTCCTGGGCGATCTGCAGAGCTTCCGCCGAGGACATGATCCCCAGCTGCTCGCCGTCCCCGCCGATCAGACGGATCTGCGGCTCCCGGATATCCTCGTTGAGAGGATGTGTTACGTTCGCTATTGCCAGAGCACCTCCTTGCTGTGAGTGCAAAAAGCGCGGATACAGGACGTATCCGCGCAAAAACACAACTTCCCCGGGGGAAAGAACGGTCTGCGGCCACGGCGCGCTCCCGGCGGCCGGGCGAGGACGGATACCACTGCGTCCTGCTTGATTGCCCAAATAATATACCAGCCCGCCGGCCCTTTGTCAAGAGGATTTTTCCCCCTTTGGGGAAAAAACCAGGCGCGGGACGGTCAATACACGGTAGAACCGCCGTCCGCCGGCTTCTGCTCCTCCGCCGGGGCGGGGGCCGCGGCGGTCTTTTCCATCTCGATGGCCAGCTTTACGATCCGGCTGGTACCCAGGCGGTCGGCGCCCAGGTTGATCATATCCTCCGCGTCCTGGAGGGTCTTGATGCCGCCGGCGGCCTTCACCTTCACGTGGGGCCCGCAGCAGGCCCGCAGCAGCTGCACATCCTCCCGGGTGGCGCCGCCGGTGGAGAAGCCGGTGGAGGTCTTGATGTAGTCCGCCCCGGAACTGGACACGATCTCGCAAAGCTTGCGCTTTTCCTGCTCTGTGAGCAGGCAGGTCTCGATGATGACCTTCAGGATGTGGCCGGCGGTGGCGTCACGGACGGCCTCGATCTCCCGGAGCACGTCGTCCCAGCAGGCGTCCTTGACCATGGCCAGGTTGATGACCATGTCGATCTCGGCGGCGCCGTTTTCCACCGCGTCCCGGGCCTCCTGGGCCTTGATGCGGGTGGTGCTGTAGCCGTTGGGGAAGCCGATGACAGTGCAGATGGGCAGCCGTCCGCCCACATAGCGCTTGGCCCCCGCCACATGGCAGGGCGGGATGCACACCGAGGCGCAGTTATAGCGGATGCCCTCGTCGCACAGCTGGCGTATCTCCTGTACGGTGGCGTCCTGCCGGAGCAGGGTGTGGTCACAGCGGCGCAGGATCTCACTTAATTCCATAATGGTCCCTCCTGAAGCGGGACGGCGTCCCGCGTATTTTGTTGTACTCATATCCGCCCCGGCCGGCTCATAAGCTTGGGTATCAACGCTTGTGAGGTGCGTCCATGGACGAGGTATTTGCCACCAACCGGGCGGAGCTGTGCGGCATCGTCACCGCCGCTCCCCGTTATTCCCACGAGAGCCGGGGCATCCGGTTTTACACCTTCCCCCTCCAGACTCGCCGTCTGAGCGGCACGGCGGACACGGTGAACATCGTGCTGCGGGAGAGCATGCTGCCGGACGACGGGCTTTTGGAGGACGGGCCTGTCCGCATCACGGGGGAGCTGCGCTCGTTCAACAACAAGAGCGGCGTGGGAAACCGGCTGGTGCTGACCATCTTCGCCCGGGAGCTGGCCCCCGGCGGGGAGGATGAGAACCGGATCAGTCTGACCGGCACGGTGTGCAAGGAGCCCACCCTGCGCGTCACCCCCATGGGCCGGGAGATCTGCGACGTGATCCTGGCGGTGGCCCGCCGGTACCGGCGCAGCGATTACATACCGGTCATCGCCTGGGGCCAGCAGGCCCGGGACACGGCCCAGGCGGCTGTGGGGGCCCAACTGGCCGTCCGGGGCCGGCTCCAGAGCCGGGCCTATACCAAGGTCATCGACGGGGAGAGCTTTCAGCGGCAGGCCTTCGAGGTCTCCGCCGCGGACGTGTTCATACTCTGACGGTCAGAGTTCATTTTATTATATTATCTTTCTGTTGTCAATTGTTGAAAAATCTCCCCGAATGGTATATGATAGATTTGGTAAATCTCAACGAATCACCACATCTGTCACAGGGGAGGACACTGCGATGAGCGTACTGAACGACTGCACCTACCGGGCGCAGGACACTTTGGGCTGCCACCCGGCGGAGGGCGGCTACCGTTTCCGGGTCTGGGCGCCCAACGCCCGGGCGGTCTGCCTGGTGGGCGACTTCAACGGCTGGGACGCCTCCGCCGCGCCCATGGAGCGGGATTTTGAGGGCTACTGGTCACTGACCCTTCCCAACGTGGAGCAGGGGCAGGTCTACAAATACGCCGTCACCGGCCCGGACGGCCGGCAGGTGCTCAAGGCCGATCCCTTCGCCTTCCACGCGGAGACCGGCCCCGCCACCGCCTCCAAGGTCTGGCGGCTGGACGGCTACAGCTGGGGCGACGGGGACTGGATGGCCGCCCGGCCCGGGAGGGATCCGCGCCGCGAGCCCATGAACATCTACGAGATCCATCTGGGCTCCTGGCGGCTGGCCGAGGGAGAGGTCTTCCCCAACTACAAAAACATCGCGCCCATCCTGGCGGACTACTGCCGGCAGATGGGCTATACCCATGTGGAGCTGCTGCCCATCACCGAGTTCCCCTACGTGGGCAGCTGGGGCTACCAGGCCACGGGCTATTTCGCCCCCACCAGCCGCTACGGCACCCCCCAGGACTTCATGGCCTTCGTGGACATCCTGCACCAGGCAGGCGTGGGGGTGATCGTGGACTGGGTGGCGGCCCACTTCCCCCGGGACGAGCACGGCCTGGCCAAGTTCGACGGCACCACTCTTTACGAATACAGCGACCCCCGGATGGGGGAGCACGCCGAGTGGGGCACGCTGGTGTTCGACTATGCCAGTCCCGACGTGCGGGGCTTTCTCATCAGCTCCGCCCTGTTCTTCCTGGAGCAGTACCATGTGGACGGGCTCCGGTGCGACGCGGTCAGCTCCATGCTCTATCTGGACTACGGCCGCAAGGCCGGCGAATGGGTCGCTAACAGGGACGGGGGCAACATCAACTACGACGTGGTGTCCTTCTGGCAGCAGCTCAACGCCGCCGTGGCCGGCCGGTGCCCCGGGGCCTTCACCGTGGCGGAGGAGTCCACAGCCTTCCCCCGGATCACCGCCGCCCCGGCGGACGGGGGCCTGGGCTTCACCTTCAAGTGGGATATGGGCTATATGCACGATACACTGGACTACTTCAAGCTTGACCCATACTTCCGCTCCTTCAACCACGACAAGCTCACCTTCTCCATGATGTACGCCTTCTCCGAGTACTACATACTGGCCTACTCCCACGACGAGGTGGTACACGGCAAGTGCTCCATGCTCCAGAAGATGTCCGGCCTTTATGACGACAAGTTCGCCACCCTCCGCTCCCTGTACGGCTACCAGTTCGCCCACCCGGGCAAGAAGCTCAACTTCATGGGCGGCGAGTTCGGCCAGTTCATCGAGTGGAACTACCAGCAGCAGCTGGACTGGCTCCTGCTGGACTACCCCAAGCACCGGCAGATGCAGGACTTCTGCGCGGCGCTGGGCAAGCTCTATGTCTCCCAGCCCGCCCTGTGGCAGATCGAGGACAGCTGGGAGGGCTTCACCTGGCTCAACCCCGACGACCGGGATCACAGCTCCATCGCCTTCATCCGCTGGCCCCGGGATCGGCAGACGGCCAAGCCCATCGTGTGCGTGTGCAACTTCACCCCCATGTACCACGACGATTTTGTGATCGGCCTGCCCGCCAAGGGCAAGCTCAAGCGCATCCTCAACAGCGACGAGCCCCGTTACGGCGGCAGCGGACATGCCCTGGGCCGGATGAGATACGAGGCCAAGGGCTTCCGGGAGTTCTCCCACCGGGTACATATGGCTCTGCCGCCGCTGAGTGTGCAATACTTTACCTTTGAGGAGGAAAAAACGTCATGCAAATAAAAGCTCTGCGGGACGATCTCGCCGCCCTGGCGGCGGAGAAGGGCCTGGATCGTCCGGCCCGCATCCTTCTTACCGCCTCGGAGTGCGCCCCCCTGGCCAAGACCGGCGGTCTGGCCGACGTGGTGGGCACCCTTCCCAAATATCTCAACAAGCTGGGCTTCGACGCCCGGGTCATGATCCCCTATCACCGGGTCATCAAGGAGCGGTACGGCGACCGGGTGGAATACCTGTTCAGCTTCTACATCTCCCTGGGCTGGCGCACCCGCTTCGTAGGGGTGAACAAGCTGGATCTGGACGGGGTGTGCGTGTGGCTCATTGAGAACGAGGAATACTTCGGCGGGCCCATCTACATATCCGACCGGGAGGGGGAGCAGTACGCCTTCTTCACCCGGGCGGTGCTGGAGAGCCTGTTCCGGCTGGATTTCATCCCGGACGTGATCCACTGCAACGACTGGCACACCGGTATGCTGCCCCTGCTCTTAAAGACCCAGTACATCGACTCCGAGCTGGGCCGCACCCGCACGCTGCTCACCATCCACAACATCGCCTACCAGGGCCTGTGCAAATTCGACTTCGTGCAGGACTATCTGTCCATCCCCGACGGGTGCCTGGGGCTCATGGAGCGCTACGGCATGGCCTGCTTTTTGAAGGCCGGATGCGTCATGGCCGACCGGGTGAACACCGTCAGCCCCTCCTACGCCGGCGAGATATGCTCCTGGGAATACGGGGAGGGTCTGGACGGCGTGCTCAGCCTGCGGGGGGACGTGTGCGGCATTGTCAACGGCATCGACAGATCCGTCTGGCGGCCCGGCACCGACAAGCGCATCCCCGCCAACTTCACCGCTTCCAGAATGAACGGCAAGGCCAAGTGCAAGGCCGCGCTCATGGAGGAGACGGGCCTGGAGGTCAAGCTGGACAGGCCCCTGATCGGCATGGTGACCCGCCTGGTGGAGCAGAAGGGTCTGGAGCTGGTGATGGCGGCCATGGACGAGCTTTTATGGAACAACGACTGCGCCTTCATCCTGCTGGGCAACGGCAACCGCAAGTACGAGGACTGGCTCCGGGGTCTGCAGGATCGCCACCCCGGCCGGGCCTGCGCCTGGATCGGCTACGACGACGATCTGAGCCACCACATCTACGCCGGGTGCGACTTCTTCCTGATGCCCTCCCGGTTCGAGCCCTGCGGTATCTCCCAGCTGATCGCCATGGCTTACGGCACCCTGCCCATCGTCCGGGAGACCGGCGGCCTGCGGGACACGGTGCAGCCCTACAACCAGTACACCGGCGAGGGCACCGGCTTCACCTTCGCCCGCATGGACGGGTACGACATGGCCGACGCCGTCCGCCGGGCCCTGGACGCCTATTGGAAGAAGGATGTGATGGACGGCCTCATCCGCCGCGCCATGGCCGTGGACTACAGCTGCGAGAATTGGGGCTACCAGTACGGCCAGCTGTACCTGAACATGCTCTGATCGCCCATACATACCGCAAGTCCTGGCATGACCGCCAGGACTTGCTTTTTTCCCCGCCGGCCGTCGGCTATAACCGCGAAAAGCCCCCGGATTTGGCGGGGCCTTTTTGGCTAAAATCCCCCTTGTGCGCGGCATGGGGATGGTGTACAATGACGCCTTGAATAATCATGCCCACCGGGAAAGGACGGTTCTATGCAGACCACCTATTATGCCGAAGCGCAAAAACTGGCGCAGAAGGAATTTCGCCACTGCACCGCCACGGGACAGTACCCCTATCCCCCGGTGCTGGACGACTTTCTGCCCCCCGAGCGGCTGGCCCAGGGCTCCGATCTGGGGGTGGTGTCCATCCCCATGGAGTTTGTGGTGGGCACCCGCACCGCCGGGCGCACCAACGCTTTCGCGCGCAATTTCATGCCCTTGATGGGCTTTGACACGGAGTTCGCGGACAAGTGGCAGCAGCTGTGCGCCGCCCACCTGGACGAGGGCATCCGGGAGCCCATCAAGGTCTACGAGTACCTGAACCGCTACTATGTGGAAGAGGGCAACAAGCGGGTCAGCGTCCTGAAGTATTTCGGCGCGGACGCGGTGGAGGCCCGGGTGACCCGGGTGCTCCCGGAGGCCAGGAACGACCGGGAGACGGGGCTGTATTTTGAATTTGTGGAATTTTACCGGGTCAGCCGGGTCAACTATATCGAGTTCTCCAAGCCGGGCAGCTACGCGCGCCTGTCCCAGCTGCTGGGCAAGGCGGTCAACGAGGTCTGGTCGGAGGACGAGCGGCGGGATCTGCACGCGGTCTATTGCTACTTCCGCAAGGCATACGAGGCCAAGGGCGGCAAGCGCCTGACCTCCACCGTGGGCGACGCGCTGCTGGCCTGCATGGAGATATACGGCTACCAGGCCCTTCGCCAGATGGGCGAGGCGGACATGAAAAAGGCCGTAGCCAGCGTCTGGGAGGAGATCGCCCTCCAGCAGCAGGCAGACCCCATCGACGTAAAGCTCGACCCCCAGGCGGAGAAGCCGGAGGGCATCCTCTCCAAGGTGCTGCCCCGGGCGGAAAAGCCCATGCGGGTGGCCTTCATCCACGACAAGAGCCCCGCCCTGTCCGGCTGGACTTACGGCCATGAGCTGGGCCGGGAGCACGTGCAGCGGGTGTTCGGCCAGAAGATCGAGACGGCGGCCTATTTCAACGCCCTGGACGGAGACGAGGACGCCGTCATCTCCCAGGCCATCGCCGACGGAAGCACCGTGCTGTTCACCACCTCCCCCCGGCTGCTGCCCGCCAGCCTCCGGGCGGCCGTGGCCAACCCCAAGCTCACCATCCTCAACTGCGCGCTGAACATCTCCCACCGGTATATCCGCACCTATTACGCCCGGATGTACGAGGCCAAGTTCATCGCCGGCGTCATCGCCGGGGCCCTGGCCGGGAAAGACGACGTGGGCTATGTGTGCGACTATCCCATCTTCGGCCAGGTGGCGGGCATCAACGCCTTCGCCCTGGGGGCACAGACCGTCAATCCCCTGGCAAAGGTGATGCTGGAGTGGTCGTCCGTGGGCGGCCTGCAGGCGGCCACGGAGCGGCTCACCGGGCGGGGCATCCGGCTCATATCCTCCCAGGACCTGGCCCGGCTTCGGGATCAGGGCCACACCCCCTTCGGCCTGTCCCTGCTGGACGGGGACAGCCGGGTGAATCTGGCCATGCCCGTGTGGCAGTGGGGCGTGTACTACGAGACGATCCTCCGCCGCATCCAGGACAAGACCTTCCAAGCGGAGTATACCGGCAGCGCCAAGGCCCTGAACTACTACTGGGGCATGAGCGCGGGGGTGGTGGAGATGCGCTATTCCGACAAGCTGCCCGACGCCACCCGCAAGCTGGCCGGCCTCATTGAAAAGAGCATCCGCGCCGGGCTGTGCGACCCCTTCCGGGGGCCTTTGCACGACCAGACCGGCCGGCAGATCATCGGCAAGGAGCAGACCCTCACCCCCGAGCAGGTCATCGACATGGGCTGGCTCAACGAGAACGTGGTGGGCGCCATCCCCTCCTATGACGAGCTGGACGAGGCCGCCAAGGCCACCGTGGGCATCTCCGGCATCGCCGGGATCATGACCCGCCGCCCGCTCCCGGGGGAGGTGACCTCGTGAAGATACTGGCCGTGTCCGACGTGCCCGCCCAGCGGTTCTATGAGTTTTACGCCCCCGGCCGGCTGGACGAATTTGACCTGATACTGGCCTGCGGCGACCTGCGGCGGACGTATCTGGAGTTTCTGGTGACCATGGCCCGGTGTCCCTTGATCTACGTCCGGGGCAACCACGACGACGAGTACCTGAAGGAGCCCCCGGAAGGCTGTCTGTGCGCGGAGGATCAGGTCGTGGTGCACCAGGGGGTGCGCATCCTGGGTCTGGGCGGCTCCTACCGCTACCGGGACGGGGCGTGTATGTTCACCGAGAGCCAGATGGCCCGGCGGGTGCGCCACGCGGAGCGCCAGATCCGAAAGCACGGCGGCCTGGACATTCTTCTTACCCACGCCCCCCTGCGGGGACTGAACGACTTTGACAGCCTCTCCCACCGGGGCTTTGCCTGCTTCGGCGGCCTGCTGGACAAGTACCAGCCCAAATACTTCATTCACGGCCACATCCACCGCACCTACGGCCACGACATCCCCCAGCTCGACCGCTACGGCCAGACCACCGTGATCAACGCCTTCGACCACTGTATCATCGAATATTGAGCGCCCATAAGCGGGCGCATAAGCAGCGCGCCGGGAGCCATCGCTCCCGGCGCGCTGCTGAGCTTGTCAAAAAAGCAAGTTTTTTGACCGCTCGGATTGAATCTGCTCGGCGGGAGTGAATCCCGCCGGCATAATCCAAAAGCCTGATGTATTGCGGCTTTTGGATTGACGCGCGGCCCGCCGCGCGGCTCGGCCTGACCGGCCTTCGCTCCCCTTCTCTTGTTCTTTGACAGACTGAGCAGCGCGCCGGGAGCCATCGCTCCCGGCGCGCTGCTATTCTCTTCACCGGCTCTTTTCCGGACGGGCTCCCACGCCCAGCGCCATCACCAGCGCGCCTATACAGGCGGAAGCCGCCGTCACCGCCAGGGCCGCCTTCAGCCCCAGCCGGTCGATGAGCACGCCCCCGAACCCGGAGGCGCACACGCTGCCCAGGGTGGTCATGGCCGTCACGCATGCCTGGGCCCGGTTGGCGTCCCCGGGGCCGGACAGCTCCCCGGCAAAACGCACCGACGCGGGGATAAACAGCGCATAGGAGATCAGCTGGAACAAAAACGCCCCGTACAGCCCCGCCAGGCTTCCGGCGGCCAGCACCAGCAGGTTCTTTACCGCGAAAAACACCGCCGCGAACCGCAGCAGTCCCCCGCAGGAGAACCGGCGCAGCAGCCGCTCAAAGAGAAACATGGTGGGCAGCTCCAGCACCGCCACATACCCGGTGATCATCCCCATGTCCCCGCTGCCGCCGCCCACGCCCCGGACGATCTGCAGCATGTACCCGGACAGGAAGGAGTGGCTGAAAAACAGCAGCAGCGCCCCCGCCAGCAGCGCCCGGAACCGGCGATCCCGCAGCAGGCTCTTTCCCGGTGCGTCCCGGTTTTCGGCCCGCTCCTCCCCGGCCCGTTCCGGCGTCCCGGCGGCAGAAAACCACGCCACCAGTCCCACCATGGCCGCCGCGGCGATCAGCCCGGACACCGGCACCGCGCCCACGCCCGTGCGCTGGACGACCCAGCCCAGCACCGCCGCCAGCAGGCCGTATGCCAGCGATCCCACAGCCCGGCACACGCCGAAGGGCACCGCCGTCCCCTGCCGCTCGATATAGTAGGCGAAGGCGTTCACCAGCGGCTGGAGCATGATCACCAGCGCCAGAAAGAGGACGTACACCGCCGTCATGGCCGGGCCGCCCCCCGGCAGAAGCAGCAGCGCTCCCGCCGTGAGGGCCACGGCAGCCGCGCTGCATCCGATGACCGCCAGGGGCGCCCGGGCCGTCCGATCCGCTGCGGCGGCGGCCAGCGGCTGGGCCGCCAGCCCCACTATGTACCCCGCCGCCACGATCACGCCCAGGCGGCTGTTGGTGTACCCCTTGCCCAGCAGGAAGTTGGAGGAAAAGGAATAGATGAGGCAGCAGAGCATCCAGTACACGCCGTTGAGGGCCGCGTACGCCCCGGTCAGGCGCCTGCCCTGGCTCATGCTCTGCCCATCCGGGCGCGGAGCGCGTCCGTCACCGCCGTCTCGAACACCTGACAGGCCGCGGCGTGGTAGTCGTCCACCTTGGCCGGCACCTCCCCGGCCGTGAGCGTCTGCTGGCAGTATGTGTCCACATCCAGCACGAACTCCCGGCGCTGGTTCGGCTTGGGATAGTCCTGGTTGAATATGCCGTAGCGGATGGTGGCCCGGTCGGTGCCGTAGTTCAGCTCCGTGGTGCACATATGCCGCGCCAGCGCCCCGCCGTTGGCGGCAAAGCGCAGGCCGCCCAGGAGCAGTGGGTTTACATAATGTTCCCAAAAATCCGCTCCCAGGCCCGGCCCGGCGTCCTCCTCCGGCAGCTTGATCTCGTTGATATACCGCAGTCCCAGCCGCCGGAGACGCAGGGCGGGATACTGGGCGGCCATGGCCTCCAGCAGCTCCAGAAAGCAGTCCCGCATCGGCCCGTAGCCGCCGTACTGCCGCTGGGACAGGAGCATATGCTCGCTGCACACCGCCGCGTGCAGCGCCCGCCCCTCCGTCCAGAAATTGTGCTCCGGGAAGTTGATCGTCCGGGTGTCGCGCACGGGCCCCTGGGGCGTTTTCTGCACCCGCACATCCGTCCGGGTGCGGTTGATCACCGCCCGCTCCGGCCAGCTCTCCACCGCCGCCAGCACGCCCTCCGGCGCCTGGGCGGACATGGGCGCCGTGCCGGACACAAAGTCCGCCCGCAGCACCACCTGGGTTATAAAATCTCTCGCATATCGGGCCATGACCCATCTCTGCCTTTCCTTGGGTGTTTGGCAATATTATAGGCGCTCCCGGCCCGATTGTAAAGCCGTCCCCGTTGACAACCGGGCAAAATTCATGCTATAGTATGCGGTACGTGGAAGCGTATCGAAGTGGTCATAACGGGCCTGACTCGAAAACGAAACACCACTTTGGACAGCTCCCTCCGAAAAGTCTTGATTTTACAAGGGTTTTCGGCTATCCTTGAAAAGTAAATATGTTGTAGTTCTCTCCATCAGTTCTCTCGCTTTTCCAAAGCACTTTTGAGAGCCGATGTTGAAGATAAACACACGGAGAGTTATCGAAGTGGTCATAACGAGCCGCACTCGAAATGCGGTTGTCCATTCTGGGCACGTGGGTTCGAATCCCACACTCTCCGCCAGAAAATCCAGTCCTCAAGCGGTTTTCCCGCTTGGGGGCTTTCTTATTTCTTCCCTCGGAAAGCCTTTATCAAGTCGAGTTCTCTCCTAAAATGGGGCTGTTCTCTCCTAAAAACGGACGATTGGGGAGTTATTCGAACCCAGACCGCTATGTACTCGGCGTACCTCTTGGCTGAGATACGCCATTTCCTTATGAGATCACACCCAACGCCCCTTTCAGACCGTTCACCATATCCTATTTATAGAATAGCTATCAGGATTTCCAGTTAAGTTATAACGATATGTTTCGCCAAAAGTTGGTGACAATTCAATATCATTATCTGTCTTAATTTCGTTTCCGTCTTGGGCAATAATATAAATCTCAACTGTTAAATTGCTTAAATCTGAATCTTCCGGAAAATCCTGTTTTTCAAACGATATGCCGATTTCCTCTCCCGGTTTGATTGGAACAACATTCTCTTTGATTACAGACATTACTTCTCCACCGCCAACCGGAATACCGTCGATTAAATATTCATGGTGAACTCCGTATATATTGTTTTCTGAATTTTGCCGGATAACAATACGGAATTGATCGGTGCTTGATGAACTTGCTTGAGATGAACTTGTTTGGTTAGAACAAGCTACTAAGTTAGTACATAGAACAGTCATAATAATGATGAATGGTATTGCCTTTTTCATAACCTTTTTCCTCGCATACTTGTATATTATTTATCCTTGTTTCTTGTCACTAAAAAACCAATGACTGCGCCTATCAAGATAATCGGCGCTACTCTGATGAATAACCATTCAAATGAGTGAAAGGCTGTTCCCATAACGGCGGTTTCCGGGTCACTGAAATCCCACCCTAAGTACGGACTTCCCAGCACGACCAAAACGGCAGTTATTATTACAACGGACACACACAGTATGATAAATAGTCCATGAAGAACTTTTCGCTGTGTAGCTTTTCTTTGTGCGAGCTGCAAGTTAATTACCTCCAGCTTTTCAGAAATCGCTTTTAAGTCATCAGCCGCTGCTGTTTCCGCGATAGTTTCCCCAAGCAACGTGCTTACCGGCGTTTCGAGCGCCTCCGATAATGTGATCAACATTTCGGAGTCGGGAACAGATAATCCTTTCTCCCATTTAGAAACTGTCTGTCGTACTACGTTCAGCTTGACGGCCAGCTCTTCCTGCGAGAGCCCTTTTGATTTTCTGAGAGCTTTTATGTTTTCGCTTAACATTAGGTATAGCCTCCTTTTATTAGCTTTCGTTGTAGGAAGTAGAAAAAATGTACCGCCTACATCACAAATTATACGAAAATATGCCCGTTGCGGCAAGCAACGCATATTAACATCTACGTTATATTGGCCGTAGCAACTTGAAAAAGATGTTTACGCAGACTCACATTATATTGTACTCATGACTGTTGACCACTTCAAGGCGTGTATTATGAATTATTTATGCGGCTTCAAAATCGGGGTTCTTCCGATAAAGTGTGTTCGCAAGAGCGCACTCGAAATCAGGTAGACCGCAAGGTCTCGTGGGTTCGAATCCCACCGCTTCCGCCACAGAGGCGGGCCCCTGGATCAATCGATCCAGGGGCTTCTCTTAGAGCCGCAAGGACTACAGACCCCTTTAATTAGCCCGTGCAACAGGTCAGTGTTGCCGCGTTTGGCACTAAAAAATCACCCCCGGCAACACCAAAATGCTAATAAAATGCTAACGCAGAAACGGGCCATCCCGCATCCGGGACAGCCCGTTTTCGTGTAGCTGGTTTACCTCATATGTCCGTCGTCTCAATAATTTCCACGATTTGCATATGGCGGCACTGTTTGTCGTGGGTGAACTGCCGCCGGGCCGCTGTCGCACTCGCGGCCTTTACAATGGTGCTGCCCTGTGTCATGGGGTCGTCCCCGCACTTGGGATCCCGGCAATTCGGGCAGTACCAAAGAATCAAGAAACGCTTCAACAGTCAGCCCTCCAGCAGCCGGTAGTCCACCGGCGCAGCACAGTGGGGGCACACGCTCGGCATATCGCCGGTTTCGGGGTCACACAACAGCTCCCCCTTGCATTTTCCGCAATGAACCAGGCCCACGTCATCCACATAAGCATTTTTCTCCAGCTTCACTGTCACGTGGAAGGGGTGCGGAAAAAGAATACCTGTCCCGTTGCACCGTGTTTCATCATACCAAAGATAGAACTTCATCCGGGCCTGCTCCGCGGTTTCAGCTTCAAAAGTATGTTCGTAGTTAAATTCACAGTGACGCCTTTTCACCATCCAAGTGACACGATATTTTCTCATGCTGTGATCCTTTCTCCCCGTATGGCCGGTAGGTCAGCCGATGTATATTTACTGCTCAGCAATCAATTCCTTGGTCAGTATCTCTACCACCTTCATGGCCTTCTCTTGGGCCTTCAGGAACAGCTTGTAGTCCTCGCTTTCCAGGGAACCGTATGATGTGGTCTGGATGGAGAAATGCGGCTCTCTATGCTCGAAATACCCATCACAGTAATTGATCTCCGGGATGTACCGTTCCTCGCCGATGCGATTATAAGGCCGGATGACGGTGATGCGGTGGTAGGTGGCCCCGTCCTCATAGATGGTGTCGTCCACCTCAATGGTGTACTCGTCGATGGTATAGGTATCGCGGACGTAATGCCTCCCGTCCTTGTCCGCTTCCTGGTGCTTGACAAACGACAGCTTCATCTCCTCGGCACTGGCCGCCGAAAGATCACGCCCGCAGACCGGGCAAAACTTGAACCGTTCCTCTTCGGGAACACCGCCCGCGTGGGAGGCGAAGTACACCTTGTAGCCCCCAAGAATATTCGCGTATCCAGTGGACCCAAAATCAAAGTTCTCGCAGAATTTGCACATCGTATTTTCCTTTCTCGCCTGCCATCATCAGCGCCGGGAGGCGATCTCCGGCGGACGCCCCGGAGGGCGTTTCGGCTTACATCTTCGGGAGGTTAGCCAGCGCCTCCTCGCGGTCTTTCCCGAAGCACGGTTGCTGGATCACGCCCGGTGCCGGGATGTACGCCCACGATTCCTTGGGATGATCCGCATATTCCAAAACGCCTTCACGGAGCAGATCGCCCACGGTTCCGACGATGCCGAAGCAAACCTCCTTGTCATCGCTCCACACCTTGCGGATGCTCCCGTCGTAATCGCGCTTCTTGGTGAGCCTCATTGTCGTTTCCTTTCTCCCGTCGTAACCTCCGTGGGGGGGGATATTGTGTGTCAGCCGTCTATGCCGTCTATCTTCCGGCTGATCTGTTCCAGCATGGCGTCCATTTCCCGCCAATACTCGGCGTTGCTTGCCGCGTGCTGGAAGCGAGGCGTCTCGTCATCGTTTTTCTCGGTGGAAAGCTTTTCCCAGGCCTCTGCCTCCCGCTTCCTGTAGTTCGCGCTCATAATGATATAGGTGGTGAGTTTCGACCATTCGTTGTTGGTCAGGGTCACGGCCCGCTCTTTCTTCTCCCAGGCCTCCAGCGCTTCGTTGTTATCCATCGTCGTGTCCTTTCTCCCCGTGTGGGCCGGTAGGTCAGCCATCGTCTTTACTTATCCAGCAGGTCGGACAGCCGCGCTTTGAGCTTGATGATCTCCGCTTCGGCGGCATCGGCCCGGTCTTCCTGCGCCCGAAAGTTGTTCCAGTTCTCCGTGCACATGGCCTTGGTGCTTTTCACTTCGGCGCGGAGCTGATCCGTCAGCCCGCGGTAGAACTCCAGGTCCTCGTCCTTTTTCTTGATCTGGGCCTCGTACTCGGCTTTCTGATCGTCCAGGGCCTTGCGGAGACGATATTCCAGCGCCCACTTGCCAGACCGCTTATCCTGGAGCCAGGCCTTGCAGAACTCGTCCTTGCTGCCGTCGAACTCATAGTAGCTCTCCTCGATGTAGTGGTACTCCTCGGAGGTGGGTTCACAGCCGGTTCGGTCGAAAAACTCACTCATCATCATGGCGGTGTCCTCCTATTTCTATTGGTTTCTGTAGATAATATACACTTTTCTGGAGGTGTTGTCAACGCCTTTTTGCAGAAATTCTTTAATTTTTTGTAGATTTTCTTTGACAAGACAAAAACCAGATGCTATAATCCCCGCTAGGAGGTGATCCACTTTGCCATTCAGCTACACCAAGCTGTGGGTGCAGCTCGTCAGCCGGGGGTGGAATAAGGAAGATCTGCGCTGTGCCATCGGCGCGTCCCCCACCACGATAGCAGCCATGGGCAGGAATGAAAACGTGTCCATGGGTGTGATCGGGCGAATATGTGACGTCCTCGACTGCCAGCCAGGGGACATCCTGGAATACGTTCCCGAAGACAAACTTGCCTGAAAAAGCGAAAAGCCCCACGGCACTGATCTGCCGTGGGGCTTCTTTTTGGATGCTACAAACTGTTTTCCATAAATATACGTAATTATAGACGCTATGATGATAATATCATATACTCTATAAAGATAACCGTATTAGGCTATTTTTATGTAGTATGTAGCAAAACGCCGCAAAGCCTTGCGGTTCTAAGGCTTGAACCGCTACAAAAAACGCTACAATTTGCGCTACAGTGATTTGATTGTAGCACAAACAGGCAAGCGCTACAAACTTTGCAAGCAGGATTGTAGCGCTTTTTTATAAAGCAAAAACTGCCCCTCTCTGCACCATGCAGAGAGGGGCGTTGCGTATCACATCACCACAGCTTGTTGAGCATGGCGTCCCAGGTCTTTTGACCGACGACGCCGTCCCACTGGCTGCTGTCGGAGGGGAACAGCTGTTTTTGCAGCTTCACCACCGCCTGCTTGGTGCTGGGCCCAAAGGAGCCGTCCACGGCGATGACCTTCCCGGCGCTGTCCCGGATGCCCCGGGCGTACAGGATGCGCTGCAGGCCCTTCACCGCCGCGCTGTTCTTCATCCCCTGGCGCAGCTCCGGTACCAGCACCGAGATCTTCGTGACCGCCGGCGCGGGGGCCGGGGCGGGCTCCGGCGTCACCGTAACCTCCGTATACTTGGGATGACCGAACCCGGCCACGTAGCTGTTGGACAAGCTGTAGCTGGTCTTCTTCACCATGTTGGAGGCGTTGCCCTCCACGCAGGTGATGGTGCTGCCGCTCACGCCCACCACGATGCCGGTGTGCACCAGCGCGCCGCCCTGCTGGAAGAACACCTGATCCCCCACCTTGGGGGTCTTGTCGTACCGGCCCTGGGCCTTGTAGTACCCGGCGCTGTACGGGCAGGCCGCCCCCAGGGGGCCGGTCTGGCACTCTGTCAACTGGCCCTCGGTCTTGCCAAAAGCCTTGAAGAACACCCAGTCCACGAACACGTCGCACCAGGCGTAGCCGTTCTTGTTCCCGTTATAATACCCGGCGTTCCAAAGATCCCGGGCGTATTTCGTCCAGTTGCCCGTGCCGGCGTTGGCCGTGGCCAGATCCAGGCTGGCGTTGGTTGCCTTCTCCTTATAGCCCACCTCCGCCAGGGCGATGGATACCACCTGCGCGGCGTTACTCATTGGTGCCACCTCCCAGCTGCTTGACCACCTGGTTGACGCCCGTCGCCGCCAGGCCGCTCACGATACCCACGGCAACCGCGGTAAGGATGTCCGTCGCCGGGAAGTCCGGCATGATCTTATAGCCGATCACGCCCAGCACCCCGCCGGCCACGCCGACGATCACCGGGATGAATTTACTGCCAAGGCCGCTGACCTTGACCCCCTCGCCCACCAGGTAGCAGATGGCCGTGATAGCCGCCACGCCGGCGATGCCCAAAGAATTGATAATCTCCATATGTATTCCCTCCAAAAATTTATTTCTCGACCTTGCTCTCAAGGTCGGATATACGATGATTTGCCACCTTGAGTTGTTCCTCCATCACTGGCACCCGCTGGGCGAAGTTGTTGTGCAGCCGCACCTCCCGTGTCAGCTCCTCCAGCTTAGTGTCCGTGACGGCCTGGCTCAACTCGATCTTGTGCTGCAATCTACTGTTGCTTGCCCACACCGTGATGATGACGCCGGCCAGAGCCAACCCTCCGGTGATGAGCGCCGATATTACCGCATCACTCATACTTCATGCGTTCCTTTCTCTCCCTATGCCACCTGCCGGCGGCAGGATCTTATACTTGCGTCCCTGATATCTTTGTCCAGAGCACATTACCGCTCCAGTGCCGCCCACCGGTATACAGTGCGCCGGCTGTATGGTAGAGCAATACGAACGAGTACCCGTCGCCACCGCTTGTTATAAAGCCTGTCAGGCCGATGACCGATATGATGACGTGTCCCCAACCACCAACAATTTCTGCTGGATAATTCTTCCCGGCGGGTACGATCCCCTCATAGACATACGTACCACACGGTAGACGGAGTATATCATCCGCGTCTGTCAGATACCTCGCATTCGTCCCAACCGCCCCAAGGCTCCCGGCAGAGATGGTCTTTGCAACGCTTCCGTCGTATGTATCGTTACCATCCGGCCCGGCGATGGTCAGCGCCTGCGGGTTGGGAAGCGCCGTCGGGAGATCCTGATCCTCCAGCGGATTCAGCGCCCGGCAAATACCCCCCCCAGCGGTGGTCTGTCTAGGTCTGATGTCCATAATGCGTCATCCTCCTTTTATGCCGTCCGCCGCCAACAGTACGCGACCGTGTACGGCGGCATGGTGGCCACGGTGTGGGTGTGGGCCATGGTGTGCGCATGTGCGGGGACACTATGGGCATGATCTGCTATCCCGTGGTAATGATCTGCATAGTGGGCGTGGCTCATCGTGTGGCTGTGCCCCCATCCAGCGCCAACGCCGTCGTGCTCGTGGGTCGCGTTGACGGAAAACGCCTGATCCTGCGAGACGCCATTCACCGTCTGTATTCCCGCGTGGCTGCCTGCCCATGCCTCAACCGATGTACTAATGATCCCACTGGCGCTCATAAACGTGTCGCCGGCAGTTATATTGACGGAGCGCAGACGTCCGGATCCTACCAGGCTTCTCGACCCGTGGGTGTGATACGGCAGATTCTCCACGGTGAGTATGGTAGACCCGGTGCTGCCCGTGTTGCTGTCTCCTGTATACGGCGCACTAGATGTCATCGTATACAACGTACCGGCACCAGCAGTGTTGAACGCGGCTTGTGTTCCTGTACTCGCCGCACTGCTGCCGCCGGTGGCCGACGATGCCGCCCCGCCGGACGTACCCGCTTTATATGTATCGCCGGCGGCAAGGACAAACTGATCCTTTATCTGTTCCCACGTCCCCCCGAAGAGCGCCGCCGGATCGGTGGCCTCCATCGACCAGTACAGACTCCCCACCGGGTGGGCCAGCAGCAGGATCTCGCTGTAGTCCAATGGGTTTAATGCTTTGCTTTCCATATCATCTAACCTCCGTGATTCTCGTTGTAAATTCTGACTCCGGAGGCGTATTATGGGTGCTATACAGCGTCACACTGCCAACATCGCAGGCAACCCAAGTCCAGCGGCCATTTGCCTGGCGGCTCCCGTCTACAAAGTCAATCTTGATAATATCGGGGATGTCGGTCATATCTGGCACCTCAATAGTTGTTTCCCATTTGGCCTCTAGGTCTCCCCACGTAGCCGCCGATTCTATCCATCCCTCTGCGGGCACAACAACCTCCCAGCTGCGGGATCTTGCGGTTTCTACGGCAGCGGTCAGCTGGTCAATGGAAACCTCACCGTCCTGGCCGTTAGAACCGTTGTAAACGGGCACCTCTATCTGCCGCTCATCGGTAAGCTTGATGGTATACGTGTCCGTCGTACCCGGGGTATGGTCACCTGCAGTCTGCTTGACGCTCTCGATCCCAACGCCGGGAAAACCGGACAGATCCGCGATAAATCCCCATGTGCCGTCTGTTCGCTTTACATATAGTTTGGCGTTGTCCTCAATGTTGACATCTGTGGAGATGATTGCGGTCGTGCTAGGCGGCTGGTTGTCCGCGTCCCCCTCCATGGCCTCCACGCTGGGATATACCTTGTCGTAGTTGAGCACGGCCCGCTGGCCGGTGTCCACGTAGGCGTGCTGCTCAAGATCCCACCGCCACCAGGTGCCGTTGCGCGGATCGTCGGGATGCTCCGCCAGTTCCTTTGCCATGGCCGCCGCGTCGGTCGCCTGCTGTGTAGCCTCTGCAGCCTCACCCATGGCCGCAGTATGCTTCTGCTCCCTGTCGGTTTCCGCTTCTTCGCGGGCCGTCTCCGCGCTCTGGCGGGCCTTCTCGTTCTCCTGCCTCTGGAGCTCCGCATCATCCCGTTTGCCCTCGGTCTCAACCCTACTGTTTTCGCTGGTTTCTCTATTCTGCTCCGCCGTAGCACGCTTCACCTCGGCATCCATGCGGGCCTGCTCACCAGCGGCGTATCGCTCGTTGAAGGCTTTGACCCGCAGCGCGTATGTGTCGGTATCTGTGCTCGCAAGTAGCACATCATCGTCCTGTGCCTCTTCCAAAATAGGAAAATCACGTATGCGCTTGTCCAGCACAATGACTTCGGACATGGGTTATCCCTCCGTTTTTTCCTTCTCCGCCTGCTCCTGTGTAGCTTTTTGGAGCAGGAACTGCTTTTCTTCCCGCGCAGCCATAGCGTCGTACTGTTCCCGCACCTCGTCCATGATCTTGGACAGGGACAGGTACAGCACGCAGGCAGGCAAGCCGCTGCTATTGATGATGTTGATGATCTTCTGCTCGCACTCGCGCACGGCAAAATTTATCCCCTTCACCAACTTGGGCTTCTCCGGGGCCTCCTGGGCGTCCTTTTTATCCATCCTGCGTCCCTCCGATCAATACAGGTCGTACAGCTTGCTGCCGCCCACGCTACCTACGTACCACACACCCTCCGCGGAAGCGTACACGGCAGGAACGCCGTATACGGTTCGTAGGGTGTCGCCAAGGGCTTGATTTGCCCGCGCCAGCTCCTCACGCTGCCCGCTGTCCACGGCGTGCAGCCACGCCTCAGAGTTGCGTTTCATAGCGGCTACTACTGCAGCCACTTCCAGGGTTTCCATAGGGTTCTTCATCGGGTTATCCTCCTATAAAACGCCGGGATTCGGTTACCGAATCCCGGTAGCTATGCTTAGTGCGCATCGTAAAGGGCTTGGACGCGCAAAAGTGCAATCACTGCGGCGGGCTACTAAATCCGCACAGCGCTTGATATGTTTTGTTGTCTGCGCCCTTCACTTCCACCCAATTCAGATACTTCCAAGCTGTGTTAGTGTAAGGTCGAAAGGCACATTCCAGTGTCAACGCGCCACCAGACAGGTAAAAATCAGTATTCGCCGAATCCTGTACGCGGAACCCCTTATTCGACAGGAAGACATATGGTGGATTCATCGTAATGGCATTCGATGTTTGCGTGTAACCTTTTGGCCCAAATAGCCCGATACCGGTTGTGGTTTCTCCGCCGGCGGCCATGCCAGACCCTTGAATGAGACCTCCGTAGCTGCCAGCTATGGTCACCTTCAAGGCATCAAGTATGCCTGTACGGATTGCCGCCGCATTTATCCCTATTCGGTACTTGCCGTTCACCAGCTCACTGTATATACCGTCGTCCTCATGGGAGGCGAGGTTGTTGTAAATGGCAGTGGCAATGTTATCGCGGGTTACAGAGGCGTCCGAACCGTCTTTTCCACTGGTAAGCATTCCGGCTGCCTCATACCAGATTGTATCTTGCACGGCTCCTTCCTCGCCCGCTCTGTTTAACCGGTATATAGTGCCCAAGATATACACATACGTGTTTGTATCGCTATTTCTCAGCCGCAGAGATACCTGATCTCCCACCTTCAAGGTGTCCATCGCTGCACTGTCCGCCGGGTACATACCGCCACGGTGGCCGGGGGCAGACCATTCTTCAAGTTGAGCTGTCGTGCCCCCATTCACCGTAACGACCGCTCGCGCGGATGCGCCGTCAGTGCCTTGGATTTTCACTGCCGCAGTCCAACTCTCGCCGCCGTCATAGGTCAAGCTCTCATACAGATCCGCTGCGGTCACAGTCTTATGCCAGCCGGTGGTGCTCGCTGCAGGGAAGGTCGAATACTTCCCCACCGGTGTGGCATACGCCGCCTGTCCATACAGGGCGCACACGGGGCTGTTCTCGGCGCCCCACGTGATATTTCCGCCAATGTTGATGTTGCCGCCCAGGCTGATGTTGCCGGAAAGTACCAAATCTCCAGACAACTTAGCATTGACGGCCTCAATAGATCCGTCCTCCAGCACCTTAAAATTCTCGTTGGCAGTAACAAGGCCTTCCAACCGGATATGCGCTGCCTCAATATAGATCTCCTCGGCACTCTGATTGATAAGAGACGCCACGGTGCTGCCCGTAAAGTCGGTCTTGGAGACGCGCTGCTCTATGGCCTCGGAGTTTAAGGTAATAGACGCCTCGGCAGTTTTCACCCGCTCGTCCAAGGCAGTTACAGCTGTGACCGCCAGGGTGATATCCTCACGCGTCTGCTCGATCCGGGACGTGAAGTCAGCCTGTGTAGCTTTCATCTCCTTGAACAGCTTCTTTTGATCCCGCCGCAACCGATCCGTCGGGGCCGCATACGGGTACTCATCGTCTGCCTCATGCACCGACGGGGCGCTGGAATCGGCCCGAAACAGGGCGCCATAGGTCAGTCGCGTGGAGCACACGTAGCCCTGCAACCGCTCACCAACGATCACCCAGTCCCCAAGCTCGGAAGCGGGGTCGTAGCAAGCCGTTTCAAATTCATAAGGTACGTAGATGGAGCCCTTATACTTAGCATACAGGTCATCACATATTTGCTGGCAAGCGTATGGATTGTCCAGTATCTCAATTAGGGCGTTGTCATTGGCAGCAACGTCCGGGGCCTCCTCACCTGCTGTATAGGTCGTTCCGTCCTCGCGGGTCATGCTGATGCGGCCCACGGTGATGGTGTCACCAGTCTTAAATTTGCCGATCACCACAGGCACGTGCAGGCGACCCACATTTTCACCAGGAATGTAGTAGACCAGCTTATATTTCCCATCGTTGGTCAAAATCCGGCTGTATTCCATATCCAGGATGTTGTAGCTTACGAAAATGTTTTCTACCGCCACCGGGATTAACCGTAGTTTGTTTTCTTCTGTGATGATCCAGTTACCAGCGTGGCAGGCACCGATATTTCCCAGCACCTCAAACATGGTCAGGTCATCGGGGAATGGCACTCTGTATGCCTCCCCCTCTTCCAGTTTTGTACGGGGATCCACTTCCACGCCAATGGTCGCTGCGATTTCCTCTACAGCGGCTCGCATGGTCTTTGGCCAACCCACGCGGATATCCGGCTCGTCCCGGCGCTCCGCGGGGATGTAGTCCTGATTGGTCTGCAGCATAGCGTCGTAGGCCGTGATCTCCCACATATCATTATTCCGCAAGCGGGTGGACAGCAGGAAAGTGCCCATGGTCTTCCATTCGGTCGCACGCTCGGGGTTCTGCTCGTCCACGAGCTGGATATCGATCTGGATTTTGGCCCCGCGGGAAAACTCGTCGTCAGTCAGAACGGAAAAGGAGATGTCAGCAGCTACACAGTTACCGACAGAAAGCGGCTCGGTAAGAAGCGCCCGGTTTACGGTCGGTGCTGTTATAGCGGTATAGGTCTTGCCGTCTATAATGGCCCGGACATTCAAGGAGAACGCACCGGAGGCGGCAAGTTCTTTCCAAAGCTCGCTGCAGTCCCTCATGCTACCTCTCTGTTACCTCCAGCATTACGCCGTCATACACTGTGTCGCCATCGATATATCGCTGTATTCCCTCATTGATAGTCGAAAAATAGTACGTTTTAGATACTGGGCGATTGACCATTGCTTCAAGCATGGTAATTTTCACATAATCGCCGCTGGAATACAGGGTCGTTTCCAGGGAGGCCATCACCACGGCAGGCAGGCGGATGAAGGGCACGCCGTATTTATTCTTCGTGCCGATCCGGTGCCGGTACATGAAGCCGTCCAGCACATTTCGCCCGCTGCCATCTGCATCCAGGTCATTTTTCGATCCTTCCAGGCCATCCCAGGAAACCCAGTTGGTAAAATCTACGTCATTGAATTTGATAACTGGCTTGCTCATGCCATGCCTCCCTTATACTCCCAGAGGCTTGCCCGTGACACGGGCTTGCCGCCGCAGCTCGGTTATGACGCCTGCGGTCAGGTTCTTCGCATCGATGCCGCGCGTGTTGCCGGTCTGCTCCAGGGCGGCTACCAGTGCACGGGTCTGATTATTGATAAGCTGTGTCAGCACGGAGAAAAGCTCTTCCATGCCTCTATCGTTGGAACTGCTGCCGGCGTTGCTCGTTCTGGACGGGGCCGCCACACTGTATGGGACGACGCCCGCCATTGCTACGGTGGGCATACTGAACGTAATCCGATCTGCGAGGCTTTGGAGCCTATCCAGCACTGCAGAAAAGCTCTCCACGATCCGATCCCCCACGTCGGTAATCGCGCTGCCCAATTCTCCGGCCGCAATGGGCTTTATGGTGTAATCGCCATTCTGGATCTCGTCAGAGATTGCGGAGGCCACGCCGGAGACCGCCCGCAGGGCCACGCCCTTGCTCTGCTCGATGCCCGATGCCATAAGTTTCAACATATCCGGCATGTAGGTATGGAAGTCAGACAGCGGGCCGGTCTCGGGTTCGGAAAAACCCAGGAAGGACTTAATGCTGCGTGCAATACTGCTTGCAGCATCTTTGACCTTGTATATAGCATTGGAAATACCGCTCGCAATATTGGAGCAAATGTGGCTGCCCCATGTAGATGCGCTGCTCACAATGCTGGAGAAGCTGTCAGAGGCTGTACTCTTGATAGTGGACAGGGACGACGACATGGTGCTCTTGATATTACTCCACACCGATGAAATGGTGGACTTGATTGTATTGTTGTCGCTCGTCAGTGTAGCTTTGAGACCACTCCACGCCGTAGATACAGTGCCTTTTATGCTGGAGGACACAGACGCTGCGGTGGACTTAATGGAGCTCCAAGCCGTTGCTGCTGTGCTTTTGGCGCTGGACAAGCTGCTGGAAATGCTCGTCTTGATATTGCCCCATGCGCTGGACACCGCGCTCTTGACGTTGGAGGCCACGGACGATGCCGTGGACTTGATGGAGCTCCAGGCGGACGCGGCGTTGGCCTTAGCCGTGGACAGGCTGTTGGAGACATAGCCTTTTACATTCGTCCACACAGTAGATACGGTGCTGCCCACAGTAGAGCACGCAGACGAAACACCAGATTTGATGGATCCCCAGGCGTTGGACACAGTGCCGCTCACTTTCTCCCACGCAGATCCGGCCACGGACTTGATGCCCTCCCAGGCACCGGACAGAAGGCTGCCCAAACCGTCCAGGGCGCCAGACAGGAAGCCGGTAATGCCTTTCCAAGCCGCGGTGATGCCGTTCAACAAGCCATCGATCACAAAGTGGCCCTGCTCATCCATGACAGTGGAAGGGGAATTGATACCGAATAGGCTTTTGAAGCCGTTGATGAACGGATCAAAAATGTGCTCTTTGATCCAAGATCCGATCCCTAAAATTGCGTTACCAATGCCCTTTAACAGGCCCAGGATGATGTCTCCCCCCGCGTCCTCAATGTATGGGTCAAAGTAGCTTGTGACGCTCTCCCATATGCCTTTGAGGAGGCCAAACAGGAGCTGCGGGACAGCGGCGCAGGCTGCGCCCAGCGCCTCGAACACAAGGGATACGATCCCGCCCCAGTTGATGGATCCGGTCACGCCAGTAATGCAATTCCACAGAGTCGTTCCCAGCTCTGCCCAGTTGATACGTCCAATGAATCCAAGGGCCAGTTCGCCGCCAGACAAAAACACGTCTCCTACGAGGCCGGCAAAATCAGACAGAAGCTGCGCCCAATTGATATTTTGCAGGAAAGTGGCGATATCCGCGCCCACCTGTCGCCAGTTGATGTTGCGTAGTGCTGACCGTAACGCCTCAAAAACACTGTGCGCGGCGTTGGATAGCGCTACCGCACATCCGCTCCAGTCAATGGCGTGGAAGGCGTTGGATAGATCTGCGGCCATCTGTCCCCAATCGGTAGAGGTGATGAAAGTTTCAATGGTAGTCAGTACGCCCTTGAAGCCGTCAGAAAGCATGGTCGCAAAACGCTGCCAGTCGATTGCATTCCAAAGGCCCATAATAGCGTCGGACAAAGCTTTACCCAAGTACGCCCAATCCAACGTCGCAAAAAAGCCGGCCAGTGTATTGAACAGAATCAAGAATTTAGCTCCCAAAACCACCCCTAGGTTTACCCAATCTACGGCATACAGCAGGTGATTGAAGGACGTCGCAAGGTTTGCGCCCAAAGCATACCAGTCAAATGTCTTAATGAAGGTAGCGAGGAACGTCAGTGCGCCGTTGAGATAATAGCCCAGTTTGTCACCGATGCCAGCCCAATTCACGGATGCAACCATTCTGTTCAACTCGCCGGTTAGTGTTTTGGCCGCTTCTGCCCATCTACCCTTTTTGAGCTGATCCACCATCATCTTCACCCAATCGGGTAAAGTGACAGCCGAAAGACCGGCGGTACCGGCGCCATCCAGGCCGGCCAGGTCTCCACTACCGCCACCGCCGCCTCCGCCACCGCCGCTGCTGCCGCTGTCAGACTTATCAGCATTCAGCACGTTTAGGTCATCAAAGGACGCAAGCTGCTTTTCTGCTTCCTTTGCTTTCTCTTCTGCGGCGCCAGCTCCTTTTTCCGCTGCTCCAGTTGCAGCTTCTGCCGCTCCCGCGCTGGTGTTGATAGCGCTTGTCGTGGCCGTCGCCTGAACTCCCAAGAGCCGCAGGAAGGCCATCACGTAAGACACGGCCGTGGAAATCAGAGATACAATACGCGTTATGATCGGCCCCAGCATATTGCCAAGGCTTGACCAAATGGACGAAAGCTGGTTTGCAACAGTCACATTGGCTTCCATAAAGGAATTAACGGCTTTTCGCAGTATACCCATGACACCGCGGGCGGCCATAAGGGCGGGGACGAGCTTTTTTGCCGCGGACACGACGCCGTGAAAAGAGTTCTGATAGCTCTTGTTCCCGGCCACAAGCCGGGCGGTGTGAGAAATGGCCGTGCGCAGGCCGGAGACGAGCTTACCCGCCACAGTCATAGCGGCCCGCGCCACATGGCTTGCAACGGACCGGGCGCCCTCCGCAATCCGGGTGAACGCTCCGGCGGTGCCCTCGGCCCGTGCCCTCATGTCCGCCAGCTTCGCGCGGGCGGATTCCAGGGCTGCGGCCAGGCCCTGATACTGGGCCGTCTCACTGCCCAGGGTGTACGCCGGGCCTGCCGTCTCCAGCGCGCGCTTGCGTGCAACGCAGGCGTCAAGCTGGGCCTGGAGCTGCTGGGCCTGCTGCTGCAACGTGGACAGCTCCGTGGAGCTGCCGCCCTGCTGCCGCAGTTCAAACATCCGGGCCACTACCTGCTCCAGCTTGGATTGCAGCGCGTCGATCTGCGCTGTGTAGCCTGCCATGGAGCTGTCGTAGTTCTCCATTTCCTGCTTCCGGGCGTTCACGCTGTCATACTCGCTTTGCAGCTTCTCCAGCGTGCCGGACAGCTTCTCATATTCAGCGGAGACGGTATAGGCGCTGCCGTCCGCCTCCATGCGCTGGGCGGCGGCCACAAGCTGGTCATACTTGGTGCTTGCCTGCTCCAGGTCGTAGGCCAGGTTCTTGTAGGCCTGGGAGTTTTTGCTTACCCCCAGTTCGTTCATGCGCTCCTGTCGGTTCAGCAGCCGCTCCAGCGCGCGCCCGGCGGCCTCGGTCTCCTTCTGGAGGTCTGCATAGGCCTGGGTGGGCACCCGCTTGCGGCCCAGGGCTTCCAGCTTGGCGTCCATGTCCGCGTGCGCGGCGTCCAGCTTGGCCTTCGCCTTGTCCGCCTGCTTGGTGATGTCGGTGTAGGCCTGGGACTTGATGCGCTTGCTGCCCAACTGCTCGATCTTGTTCTCCAGGTCAGCCGCCGCCTGTTCGGCCTTCTCCATCTTGTCTTGGAAGGTCGTCATAGCGGATGCGTTCCCGGCCACCGCCTTGCGCAGCGTCGGCCCCAGGTTATCCACCTGCCGTCCAAGGGAATTTACAGCCGTTTGCAGCTTGGAGCTGTCACGTTCAAATCCCTTGGTGTCTATCTCGGTATCAACGATAATGGAGCCGTCAGCAGCACCACCGGGCATGGGGTTTCACCGTCCTTTTATCCCAAAAGGGCATTAAGCCTGTCCTTCTCGGCCTGTTCTTCTGCCGTCAACTTGGGCCGCAACTCGCACAGGCTTTTGTTTGCTGCCCAATATTCCCGCTCCCATTTCTCCAGCTTTTTGTGCTTGGCCTTTTTCTGCCGCAGGTTCACCACCTGCACAAAAGTGCTGTCCTGATCCGCGCTCATGCAGTACCCAAGGAAGGTCCACCAATGCAGGTAATCCACGTCCCGGACTTCAAAGCCCGCCGCCTTATTGACTGCGGGAAAGATGATGTCCTCGTCCTGCTCCCAATCCATAAGCCGTGGATGGAATTTGCCCTGCTCCTCCCGCGCGCCGTGATCCAAAAAGTCAGAGGCCGCTTTTAAGGCGGCCTCATAGTCGGACTGTGGCATGGTCTCCGCGTCGGCATACAGGATGCACAGGCACAGGGACTGCTTTTCGCTTTCTGTCAGGTCGGGATCAGCCAGCGCACACAGGATGCGCAGGCCGTTGCGGTAGTCGGGGTAGATGTCGTACAGCTTGCCGTTTACCTCCAGGCTCTCCGGCAATTCCCCGATCATTTCTCACCGTTTCTGTGCTTGCCGGTGCGGGTGTTCGCCCCGTGAAGATACTGGGCCGCGCGCCGGTTGAGCTTCTTTGTGGAGGCGTTGAACTGCTTGGAAATGAAGTTGCCCACGGCCTCCAGGGCGTTCTCGCAGTAGAATTTCCCATTGACGGGGGAGAAGGGGTGGACCTTGCCGAAAAACGCCTCGCTCATGTTGCCGCCGAACAGGTAGTCGCAGGCCTTGTACAGGCGCTGCACGGCCTCCTGCATGGCGGCCAGGGCCGCGGCGTCCCCCTCGTCAGTCGTCCCGTCAGGGTTGATGTCGAGGTGTTCCAGGGGTTCGACGATCTTTTCAAAATCGTCCGCAACCTCATTGTACCGGTCGATCAGGTGCATATCTGTGGGGGAGAAGATGAACTTGCCCACAAGCTGCCCCTGCTTGTTCTTTATGGGCACCGTAACGGTGCCGTCGTCCACCACAAGGGCGGGAAAATCCAATTTTTCGTCTTCCGCGGTGTCCGCGTCCGTGTAGCCGGTTTCCTGCTTCACAGCCTCGTCAATCTTCGTGATGTTATCCATCGTTATGCCTCCATAAATTTTTACAGCCCCGTATCTGGGCCGTTATAGGTGTGTGCATAACGGCCCCTCCCGGAGGAGGGGCCGCAGTGCTTATACAGCCTCCGCAAGCGTGGCGGGGGTGAAGTCCAGGTCGAAAATCACACTGCCGCCGTCCTTGACAGTCAGCTTTTTGGAGTCTTCGTAAAGAGCGTCCAACCGGATCACCCAATACCGGCTGCGGGCCTTGGCGGTCTTGGCGCCGATAACGGTGATCTCCCGGCCCTCATACTGCTTGTCCAACTCAAAGGCAAAGTAGTGGCCCGTCTGCTCGGAGGGATCCGTGCTGAATCCCTCAAAGCCGGACACACTGGGGAAGTTGCCCGATACTTTGCCGCTGGTGCCGATCCAGGCAATAGCCACATCAGCGCCCATAAGGTCGGTTGTGGTCTTGCCCTCGCCTACCCCATACTCGGAGAGGGACTGGCCTTGGGGTGTTACTTTAACGCGGCCAGCCCCGGTTATTCCCCCGGCGACGGGGTGAACTTCTTGCTCTCCATGCCCCAGGTGCCCTTCACGCGGTTGCCTGCGGAATACACCGTGAACGGAATCTGCACGCCGGAGGTGTCGCCGCCCACGCTGTTGGGGATCACCCACACGTCCTCACGGTAGGCCCACACGACGGTGTTCTTGCCGTCAGCGGACAACAGCACGTCCACCTTCGTGGTGATGCAGTCGGAGCCGGTCTTGCGCTCGTTGGCAATCTCGGCCAGCCGCTCGAACAGGGGATCGCCCTCATAGGCATAGAAGGGGTCAACGTCGCTCTGCACCTCGTAGCCGCTGTGCTGGACGTTCTGCTCGCCCAGGATGTTCTTCTGGACTTCCACATCCGGGTTAAGCTCCTCGTTGTACTCCTCCAGGTCCTTGCCCAGCCGCACATAGCTGGGTTCCTCGGCGTTGAACGCCGAATCAATGAAGTGCGCCAGGTACTTGCGCTCGATCTTCTTGGCAACTTCGGCCATATGATTTCATCCTTTCCAAAATCCACGCCCAGTGGCGGGCGCGTTACTCATCGTA
>CANQDL010000011.1 GCA_947591105.1 uncultured Oscillospiraceae bacterium | reverse complement strand
ACGTGATACTGCGGCGCGTTCTCACAAAAATACTTCATGGAATTGATGACCTTCGGGCAGTCCTGCACCTCGTCGAAAATGATCAGGGTCTTCTCCGGGACGATTTTCTGCCCGCTGGCCAGCATCAAATTTTGCAGGATGCGCTCCACGTCCTTGGTGGTCTCAAAAAACTGCTTATACTCCTCGTTCTCGTCAAAGTTGAAGTAGGCGGTGTTGTCATAGTATCGCCGCCCGAATTCCCTGAGCACCCAGGTCTTGCCCACCTGCCGCACACCTTTCAGGATCAGCGGCTTGCGGTGCTTGGAGTTCTTCCACTTCAACAGGTCGTTTAAGATCAATCGCTCCACAAAAGACACCTCATCACACTTTTATAGCCATTTCCATGCGATTTTATCACACTTTTATTGAATTATACGCCACGGAAGCCGAAATAGCAAGCGAGAACACGGACAGTGCAGGTGATCACGCAAACAGCAAAATTTGGCTTTCATAACAGGCGGGGATTTGCAAAACATAATGCCGGACGCATAACAGGGCGGCAATGCAAAACGGCATTGCGCCGTTTTGGACAGCCGATCCTTCCCGCGTCCAATGCAACGGAAAGGAGTGCAAGAACAATGGCGAATCGTTCCAACCAGCTTGTGAACCCCAGCGCCCGTGAGGCTATGAACCGTTTCAAGATGGAGGCCGCCAACGAGGTGGGCGTCAATCTGAAGCAGGGCTATAACGGCGACCTGACCAGCCGTCAGGCCGGTTCCGTCGGCGGCCAGATGGTCAAAAAGATGATCGAGGCCTACGAGAACGGCATGAAGTAAGCTCTTGTCCCAATAGGACAGCGCGGCGGAAACGCCGCGCTGTTCTCTATTGTACAGGGTCATTCCACGGGAAGGGCGCCCGCGGTGATCGTCTCCCAGAGACGGTCGCATTCCGAGGGGAAACTGACGGTCTTTTCCGTCCAAAAGCCCCGCCGGGCGATGTAGAGCCCGTCCAGCGGTGCCTGGCCGTAGGCGCTCAGATCCAGGGCGCACAGCGCCGGACAGCCCGTCCACCGCAGGCAGAGCGCTCCGTCGGGGCGGGCCGGATCGGCGGGGAGCGTCCCGTCCAGGAGCCGGAGGATCTGGTAGTCCTGCTGGAAGGACTCCGGGTCATCCAGAAGGAAGAAGTAGCTGTCGCAGTTTTCCAGATCCACCATCAGGCGGGTATAGGAGGCGTAGGCATAATCGGGGCTAAGCTCGCCGCCGGAGGCGTATTGGTTCAGCTGCACCACCGTGCGGCCGTCCCCGTTACAGTCCGACCCCAGGCCGGCCAGGGCGTCCTGCAGGGCGGACACGGCGTCGTCCGGCAGCAGCTCCCGGCCCACATAGGCGATCTGATAGTCCGGCTCCGTCACGCCGATCCCCAGCACCTTCCAAAGAAAGATCCCCAGCCCCGCCAGCGCGATCAGGCCGAAGAGCACGTACCACTTGTGGTAATACCACCAGTTGGCGCGCCGCTCCCTGTCGGTGAAAGGGGCGGCCTTCTCGCCGGGCTTTACGTCCCGGTATTTCCATTTCAGATATTCGCTGGCCATAGGGCGGCTCCTTGTCGCAGAGGATGATGGATCTGGTCTGCCTATATGATATCCTACGGGAGGATTTTTGCAAGAGGCAAAAGAGAAAAACCGGGGCCTGGCCCCAGGACCCCTGTGCCGTCCGGGCAGCCGGAGTGGGGGAAAAAGAAAACAGCGGCAGGGGGGAGCCCCTGCCGCTGCGGGATCTTTATTCCGTTTTTTCCCGGCGGTATGTGTCGATGATCTTCTCGCCCGTATCGGTCACGGTCACCACGTAGCAGGTGTCCAGACCGTCGCCGGAGCCGTCGGAGAAGTCAAAGGTGCCCGCCAGACCCTCGTAATCGGTGATCTGCTCCATGGCCTGGCGCAGATCCTCGCTGTCCATGCTCTTCGTGGTGCGAAAGACCTCCGCCAGCAGCATCATGGCGTCATAGCCCCGGTAGGCGGTCTCCGCCACGGGCATGGTGCCGTACATCTTGATAAACGCCTCCAAAAACTGCTGCTCCTTGGGGGAGCGGGCCTGGCTGGGGGAGTCGGGGATGATGCTGGAGCAGGTGTACACAAGTCCTGCGATGCTCTCGCCGGCCTCCTGCCAGGCGTTTTGGTTGGCGAACGCCTCCGGGGCGTATACCGGGCCGTAATAGCCGGCGATCTGCCGAAGCTGCTGCAGCTGGGTGCCGGCATTCTCGCTGGTGGCGTACAGGATCAGCGCGTCCGCGTCCGTCTCCCGGAAGGAGAGCAGATCCTCCTCAAAATCGGTCTGGGTGATGTCGTTGCTCCGGGCCCACACCAGCTGCATGGAGGGGTCGTCCTGGATGCGCTGCATCAGCTTCTGGGCCCCGGCCTGGGCGTATTCCGTGGTGCAGTAATACACGGCGATCCGCTCATAGCCCTTCTCCTTGATGGAGGAGAAAATGGCCTCGTCATAGCTGGCGGAGTTGCCGGTGGAGCGGAAGAGATACCGGTAGCCCACGTTCGTCCACAGGTAACTGGTGCCCAGACCGACCTGCAGCACATGGGCCTGCTCCGTCAGGACGGCGGTGTGGATCAGATTGCCGCTGGTGTGGCTGCCCACGATGGCGTCCACCCGATCTTCCTCGATCATCCTGCGCACGATGGAGCAGGCGGTATCGGGATCTGTCTGGTCGTCGTATTCGATCAGGCGGATAAACTTGCCGTTGATGCCGCCGCTGTTGTTGATCTGCTCCACCGCCAGGCGGCAGCCCTGCTGGCCCATCTGCCCCAGCAGAAAGGCGGAGCCGGTCAGCGAGGCGTAAAAGCCCACCTTGATGTAGGGCTCGTCCTCGTCGGCCACACGGGGCTGGATCGGCTCATCCTCGCTGGCGCGGGCCTGGGGCGCCAGGGCGGAGAACAGCAGCAGCGCGCATAGGCTCAGCGCCAGGATTCTCGGGCGTTTCATCTGCTTCACCTCAATGTTATAATAACGTATTACGCACTACCGATTTAGAAAGATTTTCGGCATCTTCCATATTTTGTTCGAAAAGAACACCAATAATTTGTAAAAAATGCGCGAAAAATATATGATTACGGTATGTAAGCGGCAGGCGGCATTGACAGAGCGCATACCTGGAAGGCGGTATAGAAAGCATGAAAAAATATCTGGTCAGACTGTTTCGCTCCAAGTCCCTGCAAAACAAGATGCTGTTCTGTCTGATCCTGACAGTGATCCTGCCGTCCGCCATCTTTATCCCCGCCCTGTACGTGTACCAGAATTCCACCATCGAGCGGGACATCAACTCCATCAACATGGAGCGCTCCCAGCAGACCAGCGAACAGCTGGAGATGGTGTATGAGCAGATCAACTCCGTCTCAAACCTGTATTTTCTGGACAGCGACCTGGAGCAGACCCTCCAGGAGGCGGAGGGCACGGAGAACACGGAGCAGGTCGGGCAGCTGGTGTCCCTGCTGCAGCAGCGCTACAACGCCACGAACCAGAAGATCGACATGCACGTCACCATCATCACCAACGACGACCGGATCTACGGGGACGGCTCCTATGACGCCGGGGTGTCCGTGGCCCGGAGCCGGGATACCTGGTGGTATCAGCATTTGCAGCAGTGGCCCTGGGAGACGCTCTGGCTCCAGGACGAGTATCTGGACAGCCTGCACGGGGTGAGCGATCCCAACTATATCTACAGCGTACGCCTTTTGAAGCGTTTTGACAACTGGGAAAACCAGGGCATCCTGATCGTGAGCTTTCTGGAGAGCGACCTGGCCAAATTCTACGCCAACACCGTGCCCAGCGCCGGGAGCGAGTTCATCATCAACCAGAACGGGGTGTTGGTGACCATGATGGACAACGCCGGCGTGTATGCCTCCGGCATCCTGGATCATCTGCAGGACGGCTATTCCGCCATATACAAGGAGACGATCAACGGCGAGGAGTACCAGATCGTGATCAACACGGTGCGCACGCCCCTCTGGCGGGTCATCACCGTCACGCCCACCCGGCAGATGCTGGAGCAGTACGACGGGGGCACCCTGATGCTCCCGGTGCTCAGCGGGGTGTTTCTGCTGTCGCTGGCGCTGTTTTCCGTCTTTGTGTCCCGGTATATCATCGGGCCCATCAAGGAGCTGACCACCAGCGTGCAGCGGGTGGGCGGCGCGGGGGACTCCCTGGAACGGATACCCGTGCGCTCCAAGGACGAGGTGGGCGATCTGGCGGTGGAGTTCAACAATATGCTCGACCGCATCGACGCGCTGATGGCCACCATCGTGGACGAGCAGAACGCCAAGCGGACGGCGGAGCTGCAATCGCTCTACGCCCAGATCAACCCCCACTTTATCTATAATACCATCGCCTCTATCCGGTATCTGATCATCTCCGGGGAGAGCCAGCGGGCAGACGACGCGCTGCGGGCCTTCACCCAGCTTCTGCGCAGCGCCATCACCGGGGGAGAGGAGCTGTGCACCGTCCAGCAGGAGGTCAGTCTGCTGGACGAATACATCAACATCCAGCAGCTGTTCTTCGAGCAGCCCTTCCAGGTGAGCTGGCAGATCGACCAGCAGATCCGCTCCTGCAAGATCATCAAGCTGTCTCTGCAGCCCATCGTGGAGAACGCGGTGATGCACGGGCTGAAGGGCAAGCAGGGCCCCAAAAAACTGCGCATCCGTATCGCGCCCTCCGGCAAGGACAACATTTTGGTGTCCATCACCGACAACGGCGTGGGCACGGACAGGGTGTTCGCCTTCGACCAGCCGTCCAATGAGTACAGCAAAAACATCGGTCTGAAAAACGTTCACAGCCGGATCGTGCTGCATTTCGGCAAGGAATACGGCGTCCGGTTCCACAGCAAGCCCGGCAAGGGCACGACGGTAGAGCTTCTGTTTCCCAGGATAGAGAGCAGAAAGGAGGTCATGTGATGCGTATTCTGGTGGTGGATGACGACATCCTGATCCGAAAGTGGCTGACGATGCTTCTGGGTCAGCTGCCAGGGGAAAATGTCACGGTGGCCATCGCGGAAAACGGCGTCAAGGCGCTGAAAAAGATAGAGGGCGGATTCATGCCGGATCTGCTCATTACCGATATCAAAATGCCCCAAATGGACGGGCTGGAGCTCTGCCAGCGGGTCAAGCAGCGCTATCCCCAGGTGCCGGTGGTGATTTTGAGCGCCTACGAGGAATTTTCCTTCGTCCGGCGGGCGCTGCAGCTGGGGGCGCTGGACTATATCCTCAAGGTGGATATGCGTCTGGACGACATCTCCGCCGTCATCGAGAAGGCCAAGCAGGAGCAGAGCCGGAGCGCGTCCATAGACAACGCCCGGTTCCGCTACGCGGAGGGGAATTACCGGCTCCTGGAGGCCTATCTCAAGAGCGACAAGACCGACGACGACGCCTTCCTGCAGCGGCTGGACGAGGGGCTGACCATGGATAAGCTCAAGCTGATGATGGTGCGTCTGGATCGGAGCATCGACGGAGAGCTGGAGAACCTTCCCCGCCGGACGGGGCCGGTCAACGCGGTGTGGATACCCTATCACGATACGGTGTATATCGCCCTCATGCGCATCGACGTGGCCGGACAGGAGCAGCAGAAGGAGGCGGTGTACTGCTACCTGGAGGATCTGCGGCGGATAGATTCCTTCACCATCCAGGCGTGGGCCACCGTGCTCAACTGCGACGAGACGGGCCTGAACGACGCCATCGAGACGTGCCGCTCGGTGCTGGAGTTCAAGTACTATTACGGTCTGGAGAACTTCGGCCAGGTGCCCTATCACGAGAGCGGGGAGCGCTCGCCCACGGCCATGATGCCCACCTATAAGAAATTCTTCGAGGCCGCCGACCGGTATCAGGTGGAGGAGGCCGCCGACCTGCTGCGCCGGTGTCTGGACGCGCTGCACCGCACCTGCTGCCACCCGGCGGACGTGGAGAAGCACTTGAGTCTGATGTGCCACAAGCTGCTGGCGGACACGGCGGTGATCGGCGTGGGCGCGGAGGGCTTCAACCGGGCCCTCATGCAGATCCAGACGATCTCCAAGGCCGACACCAGCCAGAGCCGCCGCCAGGCACTGGAGGAGTTCATCTCCCAGTACGTGCTCATGCTCTCCTCGGTGAAGAAAAAACGCTCCAAGGCCGTGACCCAGGCGCTGGCCTACATCGACGCCCACTACGCGGAGAAGATCACCCTGGATCAGGTGGCCGGCTGCGCCTTTATGAACAGCACCTATATGAGCGAGCTTTTCAAAAAGGAGATGGGCGTCACCCTCAACGACTATATCAACAACCTGCGCATCATCCACGCCTGCGAGTATCTGCGCTCCAGCAACCTCTCCATCGGCCAGGTGGCGGAGCGGTGCGGCTTCACCGACCAGAACTACTTTGCCAAGGTGTTCAAAAAGATCCTGGGGAAGACCCCGTCCCAATACAGGAACAGCTTCTCATCCTGAGGGGAAAAGACCGCCGGAAACGGCGGCCTTTTCCGAGATTAGAAAAATATTTTACCAATCCGCCCGAAGGACAGCCGAAAATCAGAAGAATTGAGCCGAAGCCTGTTTATAGCAGGTTATCGGCTTTCTTTGTATAATTTAACAAAAATCCGGCTTTATTTCGCCGAACATAATGGTAGAGTTGCCGGATAAATATTACAAAAAGGAGAAGCACAGATGAAGACGAAGAAGATGCTCGCACTCGTTCTGACGCTGGTCATTGCTTTCAGCCTGATGACCGTAGCGGCAGAGGCCGCCGGAGAGGAGCCCCTGGTCATCCAGATCGGCTACGACGACCCCATCGGCGACCACATCGACCTGGCTGTCAACCGCTGGGCTGAGCTGCTGGAGGAGGCCAGTGACGGCACCATGACCATGGAGTGCTACCCGGCCAACCAGCTGGGCACCAAGACCGAGCTGATCGACCAGATCCTGGCCGGCGCTCCCGTCATCACCCTGGCCGACGGCGCGTTCTACGCCGACCGCGGCGTGCCCGACTTCGGCATTGCCTTTGGCCCCTACATGTTCGACACCTGGGACAATGTCTGGCAGTTCATCGACAGCGACGTGTATGCCGACCTGGTGGATCGCCTGGCTGAGAGCGGCCTGCGTATCCTCTGCTCCAACTGGATCTACGGCGACCGGAACCTGCTGACCAAGGAGCCCATCAACAGCCTGGCTGACCTGAAGGGCATGAAGATCCGCGTTCCCAGCAACAACATCCAGATCCAGGGCATGGCCGTTCTGGGCGCCAACCCCACCCCCATGAGCCTGGGCGATGTGTACACCGCTCTGCAGCAGGGCACCATCGACGGCTTTGAGCAGCCCACCGCCGTCATCTACGCCGGCAAGTACTATGAGGCCGCCAAGTATCTGACCGTGTCCGAGCACGTGCGCAACAACACCACTTGGATCACCGGCACCGATTTCTTCAACAGCCTGACCGAGGAGCAGCAGCAGTGGCTGACCGAGACCGGTGAGGAAGCCGGCCTGTACTGCAACGAGCAGTATGAGGAGCAGACCGCCGCCGCCGCAGAGGCCATGAAGGCCGAAGGCGTGGAGATCAACGAGATCGACCTGACCGAGTTCAAGGAGGCCGCCAAGGCGTTCTATGAGCTGGATGAGTTCACCTCCGTCTGGAGCGAGAACTGGTACGAGACCGTTTCGGAGGCCGCCGGCCAGTAAGCCGTAGAGCACTCATAGCAGATCGTTTTGTCGGAAACGCGAGGGCTGGGAGCATTCGCTTCCAGCCCTTTTCCAAAGGAGGGACACATGAAGAAAGCGCTTAATTATCTGCTGAATCTGGATTTTGTCATCTCCGGCGTCGCGTTCCTCCTGCTGCTTGCCGTGACCTTCGTGGGGGTCATTATGCGTTACGTATTCAACGACCCCCTTATCTGGCAGGAGGAAGCCCAGCTGGTGCTGATCGTCTGGGTGGTGTATTTCGGATTGAGCGGCGCTATGCGGGAGCGTTCCCACGTGGCCATCGAGATGCTGGTGGACGCGTTCCCCAGACCGATCCGGCGCACCATCGAGTTGCTGGGACAGCTGGTGGTCGTGGTGGTTCTGGGCTACACGCTGGTGCGGGGCTTTGCCTATCTGCAGCAAATGGCCGCCACCAACCGGTACACCAACATTCTGAAACTGCCCTATAAATACGTCTACGCCGCCCTGCCGGTGGGATGCATCCTGACCATCCTGAACCAGGCGCTGGTGGTGCTGGAGGATTTTGGCGTGCACTGGCGCGTGGCGCCCGAGAAGGAAGAGGAGGGTGACGAAAATGCTGAATAACCCGGCTGTCATTGCCGCCATTCTGATGCTGGTACTGCTGTTTTTGAAGGTGCCGGTATTCGCCTCCGTCATCTCCGCCACGGCGGCCTACTTCTTCCTCAATCCGTCCCTGCCCCAGCAGATCATGGCCCAGCGTATGTTCTCCGGCATCGAGAGCATACCCATGCTGGCCATTCCGTTTTTTGTCTGCGCGGGCGTGCTGATGAACTATTCGGGCGTGACCCGACGGATCATGAACTTCTGCGAGGTGCTGACCGGCCGTATGAACGGCGGCCTGGCCCAGGTGAACACCCTGCTGTCCACTCTGATGGGCGGACTGTCCGGCTCCAACCTGGCCGACGCGGCCATGGAGGCCAAGATGCTGGTGCCCGAGATGGAGAGAAAGGGCTTTTCCAAGGAGTTCTCCTCCGTCGTCACCGCTGTCTCGGCCATGATCACCCCCCTGATCCCGCCGGGGATCGCCATGATCGTGTACGGCTCCGTGGCCAACGTGTCCATCGGCAACCTGTTCATCGCGGGCATCGGCCCCGGTGTGCTGCTGTGCGCGGCCATGCTGATTTTGAACGCCCAGATATCCAAAAGGCGGGGCTATGTCCCCCTGCGCAAGACCCGGGTGTCCGGCAAGGAGTTCTGGGCGGCGCTCAAGCCGGCGCTGCTGCCGCTGATGCTGCCAATCATCATCATCGGCGGTATCCGTATCGGCGCGTTCACCCCCACCGAGGCCGGTTCCGTCGCCATCATCTACGCGCTGATCCTGGGCGTGATCTATAAGGAACTGACCTGGAAGTCCTTCCTGCACTGCCTGAAGGAGACCATCACCACCACCGCGTCTATCATGATCATCATCGCCGCGGCCTCCGGCCTGGCGTGGATCCTGACCCGGGAGCAGATCCCCCAGAAGCTGACCACCTATATCGTCACGGTCATCCACAACAAGTATGTGTTCCTGTTGGCGGTGAACCTGTTCCTGCTGTTTGTGGGCATGCTCATCGAGGGCACGGCGGCCATGATCGTGCTGGTGCCGCTGCTGGTGCCGGTGGCCAGGGCCTATGGCATCAACGACATCCAGTTCGGCCTGACGGTCATCTTCAACATGTCCATCGGCTGCATCACGCCGCCCATGGGTACGCTGATGTTCGTCACCTGCGGCATCACAAAGTGCAAGATCAAGGACTTTATCCGGGAGGCCGGGCCCTACTACGTGCTGCTGGCTGTGTGCCTGCTGCTGATCACGTTCGTGCCCTGGTTCACCACCGGCGTTTTGAAGATATTCGGCATCGGCTGATAAGCGCGCCGGCCGATAGGACAGGATCTCCGCGGGCCACCGGGCCCCGGGGATCTTGCCTGTGTGGGCCGGACGGACAGGGTTTTGCTCCGGGAGGGAGAAGATGAAGGGTCTTGTGAAATTTGCCGCCGGACTGGACGGCATAGAGCTGCGCCAGCTCCCCGAGCCGGTTCCCCGGCCGGGTGAGCTGAAGATCAAGGTGCTGGCCGCCGGCATATGCGGCAGCGACATACACGCCTATTTCGACGAGCGGTATCTGGAGATGCCGGTGATCCTGGGCCACGAGTTCGTGGGCCAGGTGAGCCAGACCTGCGGCGATGTGGGGGATTTCCAGGTGGGGGACTGGGTGACGGCCCTGCCCGCCTGCTACAGCTGCGGACAGTGCGCGCTGTGCAAGGCGGGGCTGGTGACGTTGTGCGCCCACCGCCGCTCCATCGGCTCCTACGACGACGGGGCCATGGCCAATTATGTGGTGGTTCCGGCCAAGTACGCCTTCCGCCTTCCGGAGAGCGCCAAGACCCTCCGCCAGAAGAAGCTGTACGCCCTGGCCGAGCCCATGTGCTGCGTGGCCCGGGGGGTATACGAGCGCATCGACGTAAAGCCCGGGGATGTGGCAGTGGTCAGCGGCCCCGGCCCCATGGGGATCATGGCGGCCCAGCTGTTCAAGAGCCGGGGGGCCTATGTGATCGTCTCCGGCCTGCCCGCAGATCGGGAGAAGCTTGCGCTTGCCCGATCCCTGGGCGCCGACGAGACGGTCACAGGGGAGCAGGAGCTTCTGCAGGCCATCCATAAAAAGAACCCCGCCGGGGCGGACATCACCTGCGACTGTACCGGCGTGCCGGCGTCCCTGCGCACCTGCCTGCGGGTGGTGCGTACCCACGGGGTGCATCTGCAGATCGGCGTGTACGGAAAGCCGGTGGAGGTGGATCTGGACGAGCTGTTCCTCAAGGAGGTCAACTATGTGGCCACCAACTCCACGGCGGTGTCCTCCTGGCAGATCGGCATGCGGCTGCTGGCGGAGGGCAAGGTGGATCTGGAGCCGCTGATGAATCTGGAACTGCCGCTGGAGTCCTGGAAGGAGGGCTTTGAGGCGGCGATCAGAAAGGAGAAATACAAGATCGTTCTCCTGCCGGACAATGATTTTGAGGAGTGAGCATATGGATCTGACGTTTTTTAAGACGAACTTTTCCGTCTATCCCGACTCCATCCACCCCCTGGGGGAGGAGAGCTGCTTTATGGTGGACTGCGGCGACCGGGACTGCCTGTGCATCACCGGCCACGACAGCGCCTACCCGGGCGAGCCCTGCAGCCAGTCCGGGCACGACTACACCCTGTGCCAGCTGGATCACGCCGCGGCGGTGTTCCTGCGGGAGCACTATCCCTTCTGCGTGCCGGCACCGGTGCTGGAGCGCAAGACCACCATGGGCGTGGGCGACCGGCTGGGTCTGGCCGGCGAGGGCCATCTGCGGGTGTTCAAGGAGTATGACGTGTTTCCCGTGCTGGCCCAGCAGTCCATGCGGGAGCTGCGCCTGACCCACCGCACCATGGATGAGGTCATCGACAGCTCCACCTTCGCGGTGTTCCGGGCCGGCTATCACCGGGGCTTCGGCGCCGACGGCGACCATCTGAAAACGGTGGAGGAGGTACAGTCCTCCCTGGCCTGCGGCTGCACCATGATAACCCTGGATTGCAGCGAGTTTATCGACAACGAGGCCGCGGTGCTGCCGGACGGGGAGCTGGAGAAGCTGCCCATGCCCGAGGAAAAGCTCCGGGCCCGGTATCTTGACCGGCAGATCGAGCTGGGGCCGGAGCTGACGCTGCGCTGCACCCTGCCGGAGCTGCGGCGGATGCTGGCGGTGTACGGCAAGTCCATTGATTTCATTGCCCAGGTGTATTACGAGTGCCTGCTGCCCTGCGGCCACGACGTCAGCTATGAGATATCCCTGGACGAGACGCTGACGGTCACCTCGCCCCTGGCCCACTATTTCGTGGCCAACGAGCTGAAGATCCGGGGCGTGCGCTTCGCCACCATGGCGCCCCGGTTCAGCGGCGAGTTCCAGAAGGGCATCGACTATGTGGGCAACGCCTGCGTGCTGCGGGAGGAAGTCAAGGCCCACAACGCCATCGCCAAGTACTTTGGCTACAAGGTGAGCTTCCACTCCGGGAGCGACAAGTTCTCCGTGTTCGGCATCATGAACGAGCAGACCCAGGGCCGTTTCCACGTGAAGACCGCGGGCACCAGCTGGCTGGAGGCGCTGCGGGTGCTGGCCCGGCTGGAGCCGGCGCTGTTTCGCCGGCTGTACGCCACGGCGCTGGAGAGCTTTGAGGACAACCGGGCCTTCTACCACGTCACGCCGGACATGGACACCGTCCCCGACGTGGACAAGATGGAGGACGGCCGGCTGCCGGAGCTGCTGGATCTGGCGTCCACCCGGCAGATCCTACATATCGCCTATGGCAGGATCCTGGACGACGGGGAGCTGAAAAAGGCGTTTTTCCAGGCGATGCGCAAGCACCGCCAGGCATACGGCGACGCGCTGTACGCCCACATCGGCCGCCACGCCCAATACCTGGGCATCCCCCGCGGCCGCTGTGGGGATGCAATATGATGACGCATAGGGAGGAATAAGTCATGAGAGCTGTCTATATGCAGGAACCGGGCAAGGTCTCGGTCATTGAGCTTCCGGAGCCGAAGGCGGGGCCGGAGGATGTGCTGATCCGGGTGCACCGGGTGGGTCTGTGCGGAACGGATCTGCAGAGCTACCGGGGCGTGGCGGCGCTGACCAACTTCCCGCTGGTGCCCGGCCATGAGATCGGCGGCGAGGTGGTAGGCTGCGGCGAGGCCGTGCCGGAGGGGGCGTTCGCCCCGGGGGAGCACGTGACGGTGAAGCCCTACTTCAACTGCGGTCACTGCTATCCCTGCTCCATCGGGCGGATCAACTGCTGCGAGAACAGCCGCACCCTGGGCGTGCAGATGCAAAACGGCGCCCTGTGCGACATGATCGCCGTGCCCTATAGGAACGTGATGAAGTGCCCCGGGCTGGACTATGACGACATCGCCCTGATCGAACCGCTATCCGTGGGCGCCCATCTGGTGTTCCGGGCCGGGGTGCAGCAGGACGAGTACGTGCTGGTGTTCGGCTGCGGCGTCATCGGCTCCGGCGCGGCCTCCGCGGCCTACTTCAAGGGCGCGAAGGTCATCGTGGCGGACATCGCCCATGAGAAGTTCGACACCGCCAAGGCCATGGGGGCCATCGCCTGCGTTGATCCCCAGACCCAGGATCTGCCCAAGGAGATAGAGCGGATCACCGGCGGCGCGGGCGTGTACGTGGCCCTGGAGGCCATCGGCCTTGCCTCGACCATGGCAAACGCCATCGAGGTGGTCAACTACGCCGGCCGTGTGGGCTATGTGGGCTACAGCAAGCGCCCTGTGGAGGCCAACGCCACCCTGATCGTGAAGAAGGAGCTGACCATCGTGGGCTCCCGCAACGCCCGGATCGAGGAATTTGAGAGCGTGAAGGCCAACATCTCCAGCCACCGGCTGGACTTCGGCAAGCTCATCTCCGCCACGTACCCCGTGGCCGACGCCCCCCAGGCGTTCGCCGACTGGGACGCCACGCCGGGCAAATTCACCAAGATCCAGATCAGCTTCGACTGAAAACAGCGCCATCCGAAAAATAAAAAGCTCCGGCGGACAAGCTGAAAGGCTGTCCGCCGGACGATTTTTTACTGTTCGATAAGGGCTGTAAACGCCGCCAGGGCGGCGGGGGAGAGGGTGACGTCCCCGCCGGCCTGCCACCAGAGAAGCCGGCCGTCCCCGTCCCCGGCAAGATAGTACTCGCCGCCGTTCGCGGTCACGGCATAGGCGGCCTGGGGCTGCTCGCCCTGCCAGGGCTCACCGGTGAGAAGGGCCAGAAAAGCGGCGCTGTCGCCGATTTGCCCCACCGGCTGGCCGGCCCCGTCCCGGACGGGAAGGGCCGCGCTGTCGCCGCTGCCGTCGTCGTCATCGTTGTTGTCAGCGGCATCTTCTTCCATATCCTCCTCCGCCACAAGGGGAGGCTCCGCCGCGCGCATGACGCCAAAGCCGTCGGCGGGGGCGTCCGGCTCCGGAGTCGTCTCCAAGTCGGCGTCCGTGACCGGCTCCGGCGCGGACGCCTCGTCCGCCTCCGGCGGCGCGTCCGCGTCTGTCTCCGGCAGGGAGGCTGCGTCCGTCTCCGGCAGGGCGTCCGGCTCGGCCGCCGGCTCCGCGTCCGGGGCCTGCTGTGAGGCAGCGCCCGTGCCGGCATCCGGTATGGAGGCGGTTTTTATCTCCGACGCTGTGTCCGCGCTCGCCTGACGGGAGGCGTCCGGTGCCTGTGTCGGGGCGGCGTAGACGGCGTTTTCCCCGCCGGCGGAGGGCATGGCGTTGGGATATACCGCCTCGGCGGTCTCGGGAAGATCGCCGCCGCTGCCGGCGGGCGTCCGGCCGCGGCTGAAAACGCCCGTGACCGCGCCCACGGCCACCAGCGCCACGAAGCAGGCCGCCGCGGCCACCTTCCGCCAGGGACGAAGACGCCGGACAGGGGCGCTCTTTTTCGGCGCGGCGCCCTCTTGGCCGTCCTTCTGGGCGTCGATGCGGGCCATCACGAGCCCCTGGAGCGACGCCGGGGGCTCCGCCAGCTCGCAGCGCAGCACGCCCGTCATCCGGGCGTATGTCTCAAAGGCCCGCTGGCAGTCCGGACACTGGCCCATGTGTTCCCACAGGGCCGTCTCCTCTTCCGGAGGCAGCTCGCCGTCCAGCAGAAGGCTCATCCGCTCCTGCCAGTATTCACAGTCTCTCATGGCTGCCGCCTCCTCTCTCTGTCGTGGAATAAGACGCATCCGGCCCGAAAAAGTTCCCGTCCGCCTGCAAATATGCCGCCAGTCTGCGCCGGGCCCGGAAGATGCGGCTCTTCACCGTGCCGGGCTCCAGGCCGGTGACCTGGGCGATCTCCTCATAGGAAAGGCCGTTTATATCCCGCAGCACCAGCGCCTGCCGGAACTCGGCGGGCAGGGCGTCCACCCCGTCCCGCACCGCCCGGCGCAGCTCCGCCTGCTCCAGGGTCCGGTGGGGGTCGCCGCGGCTGTCCGGCAGGGAGAGGTCCTGTCCGTCCTCGCCGGTGAGGGAGCTGGTCTGGAGCCGGCCGGCCTTGCGGAGCATGTCCAGACACACGTTGCTGGTCAGCCGGTACAGCCACACGGAAAACTTGCTGTCCCCCCGGAAGGAGCCCAACGCCTGCCATGCCCGGAAAAAGGCCTCCTGGGAGGCGTCCAGGGCGTCCTGCTCGTTTTTCAGCATCCGCAGGGCCAGGTTGTATACGCCGGTCTGGTGGGCCTTCACCAGCAGGGAATAGAGCTCTGTCTCCCCGGCCAGGATGCGCGATATGAGATTTTTTTCCTCTTCTCTCGTCATCTATCGTAGCTCCCGCTTGATCCGGGCGATGATGGCCCGGGCGTCGTCCAGGGTGTTGATCTTCACGATCTCCCGCTTGACCGGCCCCGACCAGGGCACGCCCCGCAGATACCAGCACAGCTGCCGGCGGGCCTCCAGGCAGGCGATGTGGGGATCTTTCCAGGCGCAGGCCAGCTCCAGCTGGGCCAGAGCCGTATCCATCCGCTGGGAGAGGGAGGGCGTCTCCGGCTCCGGCAGACCCGCCAGCGCGGCGTTGATGCGGCTGAAGATCCATGGGTCGCCGAAGGAGCCGCGTCCCACCATGCACATGTCCGCCCCGGTGCGCTTGAGGATGCGCAGGGCGTCCTGGGCCGTGAACACGTCCCCGTTGGCGATGACCGGGATGGACACGGCGGCCTTCACGTCCCGGATGATGTCCCAGTCGGCCACCCCGGCGTACATCTGTACCCGGGTGCGGCCGTGGACGGTGACGGCGGCGGCGCCGGCCTGCTGACAGACCTGGGCGAACGCCACCGCGTTCACGTTCCCCCCGTCCCAGCCCTTGCGGAACTTCACCGTGACGGGCACGTCCACGGCGGCCGCGCAGGCCTGGATGATGCGTCCGGCCCTGTCCGGGTCGCGCATGAGGGCGGAGCCGTCCCCGCCCTTGACGATCTTGCCCACAGGGCACCCCATGTTGATGTCCAGGATATCCGCGCCGGACAGCTCTATGGCCATGCCGGCGGCCTGGGCCATGATAGAGGGCTCCGAGCCGAAGATCTGGGCGGCCACGGGCCGATCCTCCGGGGGGCAGAAGAGCAGCTGGCGGGTCTTGGCGTCGTTATAAACCAGCCCTCGGCTGGACACCATCTCCGTGCACGTCAGCGCCGCGCCCTGGGCACGGCAGATATGCCGGAAGGCGGCGTCCGTCACCCCCGCCATGGGGGCCAGCGCCGTGCGTCCGTCGATTTCCACCTGCCCGATTTTCATGCTGCCTCCCCGGGGCAAAAACCGCCCTTGGTTCATTGTATCGGTTCCGGGCCGGGGTGTCAATATGAAAAAAGCGGCCGGGCGGCGGGCGGTTTTTGTGCAAAAAATGGGAGCTTTCGGCTTGACCGGAGGCGCGGCATTGTGTAAAATATTATGGCGAAAAACGGCAGCGGCCGCAGGGAAGAGGGAACGGCGTCGGTGGAGGCCAAGAGAAACGGGCACAGAGAAAAGCGTCTGAACGGATTTGCGTTTCTGTTTCCCGTCACACTGTGCTATTACGAAATACTTTTCTGTCTGTTCACCGTGGGCGGTCTGTTCAAGACCGGGACGGTGGTGACGCTGCTGTTTTGCTTCGTCTACGGCGGCATCGGATATCTTCTGTGCACCCTGGGCAGGAACCGCCGGCGCAACCGGCACATCGCCCTGGCGCTGCTGCTGCTGAGCGCGCTGCCCTTTCTCATCGAGCTATTCGTGTATGAGGCGTTTAAGATCTTTTACGATCTGAACACGGTCATCAACGGCGCCGGAGGGGTGCTCACCGGCTTTATAAAGGACGTGTTCCGGCTGCTGTTCAGCCCCCGGGGGATCCTGTGCATCCTGCTGTATTTTCTGCCCGGCATTCTATACGGCGTCTTTGGAAAGCTGCTGGACGCCTCTCCCATCGGCGGCCGGGCCCGGGGGATGGCCCTGGCCCGGATGGCGGCGTTTTACCTGCTGTGCCTGATGGTGATCCACCTGATCCCGGGGCTGTCCAGAGTCTACGGCGAGGCGTACAACTTCCACAATGCGGTGAGCCAGTTCGGCCTTTTGACCGGGCTGCGCCTGGATATAAAGCAAAACCTCTTTGGCGAGGCGTCCTTCACCGATATGACGCCGGTGGACGTGCCCGCGTCCCCGCCGGAGCAGACGGGCGATCCCGAGGCCGGGGGGACGGCCTCCCCGGAGACGGAGGGGCAGACCGACGCCCAGACGGAAGGACAGACCGGCGGGCAGACCGGCCAGACGGCGGACGCCGGGGCGATACAGCCGGCCTCGGCGGCCTTCGGCTACAACCAGCTGGATCTGCCTCTGGACGATCCCAATGGCCGGGCCTCCGGCACGATCCGGAACCTGAACGCCTACGTGGCCGGACTGACTCCCTCCATGAAGAGCGGCTATACGGGCCTGTTCAAGGGCAAGAACCTGATCTTCATCACGGCGGAGGCGTTTTCAAAGGAGGTCATCGACCCGGAGCTGACGCCCGCGCTGTACCGGCTGGCCTCCAAGGGCGTCCAGTTTACCGACTACTACCAGCCAAGCGGCTTTGGCACCACCGGCGGGGAGTACCAGAATATATTCGGCCTGCTGCCCACCGACGGCGGCCCCTCCTTCAAGGAGATGTCCGAGCAGTTCGTCAAGCTGAATATCGGCACCAAGCTCAACGAGCTGGGCTATTACGGAAAGGCGTTCCACAACAACACCTATACGTATTACGACCGGGACAAGACCCACACCACCCTGGGCTATTCCGACGGCTACATGGCCGAGGGCAACGGCATGGAGCAGTATGTGACCCACCAGTGGCCCCAGAGCGACTATGAGATGTTCGTGGGCACGGTGAACCAGTACCTGGATCGGCAGCCCTTCGATATCTACTATATGACCGTCAGCGGCCACGGCATCTATACCATCGAGAGCAACGCCATGAGCCGCAAGCACATCGACCGGACGGCGGATCTGCCCTATTCCGACGAGGTGAAGCGGTACATCGCGGCGAACCTGGATCTGGAGGACGCCATGGCCTACCTGCTGGAGCAGCTGGAGGCCAAGGGCATCGCCGACGACACGGTCATATGCCTGTCCGCCGATCACTTCCCCTACGGCCTGGACGAGAACGGCTATCTGGGGAACATGCCCTATCTGTCGGAGCTGTACGGCTACGACGTGGAGACCTCCTTCCAGCGGGATCACTCCTGCTGGCTGCTGTGGTGCGGCTCCCTGGAGGATCAGGCGCCCATCGTGGTGGGCGAGCCCACGTGCAGCCTGGACATCCTGCCCACGCTGCTGAATCTGTTCGGGGTGGACTTTGACTCCCGGCTGCTGCCGGGGCGGGACGTGTTCTCCGACGCGCCGGCGCTGGCCTTTGACGCGGCCTATAACTGGAAGTCGGAATATGGCACCTACTATAACGCCGAGGAGGAGTTCGAGCCCTGCGTGGACGAGTCGCTGATCCCGGATAACTATGTGACCAACATGTGCAAGGCGGTCATGAACAAGATCAATTTCTGCCGGGGCGTGCTGGACTCGGACTACTATACATACCTGTTCTGGGGATGAGAGACGGCGGATAAGGAAGTGGCGGCAGTGAAGCAAAAACAGAAGGGGAACGGGACGGCTCGGGCGAAATGGTTCGCGCTGGTCTTTCCCGGAGCGCTGTTTTATTATGAGATCGCCCTGCGGCTGCTCACCGCGGGGGGCGTTCTCCGGGCGGACGCGCTGCTGCTGGCGCTGCAGTGCTGCGCTTACGGCGGCATCGGATATCTGCTGTGCACGCTGATCAGGAGCCGGCGGGCGAACCACTGGCTGGCGGCGGCGCTGCTGCTGGCCGCCGCGGTGCCCTACGGGGTGGAGGCCTTTCTCTACAGAGAGTTCAAGATCTTCTACAGCTTTCAGGGGATCTTTGCCGGCACGGGGGACGTGGTAGGCGATTTTGGCAGCGAGATCGTCCGGCTGGTGTTCAGCGGCCGTGGCCTTCTGTGCATCGGCATATATCTGCTGCCCGCGGTGCTGTTTGCCATTTTGGATGCCGGCCCGGCGCGGATCGGCGGCCGGGCCCGGGGAATGGCCGTGGCAAGGATGGCGGCGTTTTTCCTTTTGAGCTGGGCGGCGATACAGCTCATTCCGTCCCTGTCCCTGCTCTATGGGGATGAGTACAACTTTCAGTCCGCCGTGGAGCGGTTCGGACTGCTCACCGGCGCCCGGCTGGAGACCCAGCGGGATCTGCTGGGGGACGGGGGAGGCGGCTTCCAGCAGGTGGATATGACCCGCGCCTTCGGCACAGCGGCCGGGGCGGAGACGCTGTCGGAGGACGCGGCGGCGGAAAAGGTGAGCGCCACCATGGAGCCCGCGCCCAGTCCGGCTCCCGAGGACGAGGCGGCGGCGGAGCCCTCCCCGACCCCGGAAGGGAAGATCCGGCCCCTGGACAACGGCTATAACCAGCTGGATCTGCCCCTGGACGACACGGAGGCCAAGGGCTGGAGCAAGAAGGTGCTGGATATCAACGAGTATGTGGCCACCCTGACCCCGTCGAAGAAAAACGACTACACAGGCCTTTTCAAGGGGAAGAACCTGATCATGATCACCGCCGAGGCGTTCACCAGGCAGGTGATCGACCCGGAGCTGACGCCCACCCTCTACCGGCTGTACACCAAGGGCGTGCACTTCAACGACTACTACCAGTTCGCCGGGGTGGGCACCACCGGCGGGGAATACCAGCATCTGTTCGGCCTGGTGCCCAGCAACGGCATCGACTCCATGGTGGACATGACCAAGCACAAGGTGCTTTTGGATATGCCCCAGGCCCTGGCCGCCAAGGGCTACTACGGAAAGGCGTTCCACAACAACGACTACACCTTCTACGACCGGGACAAGACCCACACCAACCTTGGCTTTTCCGACGGCTATATGGGCTACGGCAACGGCATGGAGGCGTATGTGACCTACCAGTGGCCGGAGAGCGACTATGAGATGTTCACCGGCACCGTGCCCACCTATATCGACCAGCAGCCCTTCAACATCTATTACATGACCGTCAGCGGCCATGGGCCCTATCTGCTGGGCAGCGACAAGATGGCGAAAAAACACTGGGATCGGGTGGCGGATCTGCCCTATTCCACGCCGGTGAAGGCCTATATCGCGGCGAACCTGGATCTGGAGGACGCGCTGACATACCTTTTGGAGCAGCTGGAGGCCAAGGGGATCGCGGACGACACGGTCATATGTATGACGGCGGATCACTTCCCCTACGGTCTGGACGACGGCGGCGGCATCGGCCACCTGCCCTATCTGTCGGAGCTGTACGGGGAGAACGTGGACGACGTGTTCAAGCGGGACAGCTCCTGCTGGATACTCTGGTGCGGCTCGCTGGAAGATCAGGAGCCCATCGTGGTGGACTCGCCCACGTGCAGTCTGGACATCCTGCCCACCATGCTGAACCTGTTCGGAGAGGATTTCGACTCCCGGCTGCTGCCGGGGCGGGACGTGTTCTCCGATGCGCCGGCGCTGGTGTTCAACACGATCTACAACTGGAAGACGGACTACGGCGCCTTCTCCGACTCCAGCTACGGCGGCTTTAAGCCCAGCGTGGACGAGTCGCTCATACCGGAGGGCTACGTGGACACCATCAAGACGGTGGTGCGCAACAAGCTCAACTACTGTAACGCCGTGCTGGATATCGCCTATTTCACATATCTCTTTGGGGAATGAATGGCCGCCCGGCCGGAGCTTTTGCTCCGGCCGGGCGCTTTGTCCTGTGGTCACAGCTGGCGGATCAGCTCCCGGCGGAGCCGGAGGATGATCCGCTTTTCCAGGCGGCTTATGTAGCTTTGGGAGATGCCCAGCAGATCGGCCACCTCCTTCTGGGTCAGCTCCTCATAGCCCTCCAGGCCGAAGCGCATGAGGATGATGGAGCGCTCCCGCTCGTCCAGACGGTCTACCGCCTCCATGAGAAGCTGCCGCTCCACGTCGTCCTCAATGGGCTTGATGACCTCCTCGCCGTCGGTGCCCAGCACGTCGCTGAGCAGCAGCTCGTTTCCGTCCCAGTCGGTGTTCAGCGGCTCGTCGATGGACACCTCCGCCCGGTGGGCGCTCTTCTTGCGCAGGAACATGAGGATCTCGTTTTCGATGCACCGGGAGGCGTAGGTGGCCAGCTTGATGCGCTTTTCCGGGTTGAAGGTGCCGATGGATTTGATGAGCCCGATGGTGCCGATGGAGATGAGATCCTCGATATTCACGCCGGTGTTTTCAAACCGGCGGGCGATGTATACCACCAGGCGCAGGTTGTGCTCGATAAGGCTCTGGCGGGCCTGCTGGTCGCCCTGCATGAGGGCGGCGATGGCGGCCTGTTCCTCCTCCTTTTCCAGGGGCGGGGGCAGCACGTCGCTGCCGCCGATGTAAAAGAGCCGGGGCGGCGGCTGCAGCCGCAGGTGTAGCTGCAGCAGAAGCAGCTTCCATTTGTTCATACGCGCGCTTCCTTTCTCAAAAACTTACAGCACGGCGTCATAAAAGCCGTCCGTGCCCATGGGGGCGGGGGTGACGGCGGCCAGCAGGTCGCTTCGCTCCTGGCCGTCCACGGTCACCCGGTCAGGCCGAAAGACCAGCAGCAGGCCGCTTCCGCCCACCCCCGCGTAGGGGATCAGGCGCATACCGGGGATGCGCAGCACCGCCTCCGCCGGCGGGCCCCGCAGCAGGGGCGCGTCGTCGGGGGAGAACAGCGCCTGGACGGCGTCCGCCTGGGCCACGAAGGCGCCGCAGCCGGTGACCGGATCGACAAGGCCGTTTCCCGTGTCCTCCAGCGCCCGCAGGCACACCCTGCGCCCGTCCCGCTCCAGCGTCACGTTCAGCACGCGCCGGCGGGCCTTTTTGATCCCGCCCCGGTACAGAACGCTCACCGCCGCCCAGCACACCCCGAAGGCCAGCGCCAGCACCCGCATATCCAGGCGCAGCCGGCGTCCGCCCCCGCCGCCCCGGAGCAGTGCCGCGGCGTATACCGCCCCGCCGAAGAGGGCGGACAGGGCCAGAAACGCCCCCAGACACCGGCCCAGATGCCGCTCGCCTCCAAAGGCGGCCAGCACCATGGCCGTCGCCAGCACCGGGAGCATGACGGGCGCGTGCAGCCACGCCAGCGCCGGCATAAGTCCCAGACAGCACCACAGCGCCCCCAGGGCGGCCCCGGCCAGAAACCGGCCCCGCCGGTAGGGCAGCGCGCAGATCTTGGCCGTGCCCAGCAGCAGGAAATAGTCCACCAGCAGATTCAGGAGGAACAGCTCATCCAGATAGACCGTACTCATGGGGCAATTGTAGCAGTCCGGCGGTGCGAAGCCGGTTGAAATCGGCAGGCTGTTGTGGTAAAATTTTATACTGGGTATAAAAAGGCCCCATATGTGGTTGAAAATGTAACCTTTGTCCCGTACAATAGGAGAAAATGGGAAGAGAGGACGTATCCGATGATGGACAGACCTGCATACCGGCGCGTGCTTTTGAAGCTGAGCGGAGAGGCCCTGGGCGGCGAGAGCGGCCGGGGACTGGATTTTGGCGTGATGCGCAGTGTGGCCGACGCCGTGAAGAGCTGCGTGGCGCTGGGGGTGCAGGTGGGCCTCGTGACCGGCGGCGGCAACTACTGGCGGGGCGCCAAGGACGGGGGCGGAAAGATGGAGCGCTCCCGGGCCGACCAGATGGGTATGCTGGCCACGGTGATGAACAGTCTGGCCCTGAGCGAGGTGCTGGAGCAGCAGGGCGTCCCCGCCCGGGTGATGAGCATGCTGGACATGCCCCGGGTGGCGGAGAGCTATTCCTACGGCCGGGCCATGCGCCATCTGGAAAAGGGCCGGGTGGTGCTGTTTGCCGCCGGAAGCGGCAACCCCTATTTTTCCACCGACTCCGCCGCGGCGCTGAAGGCCGCCGAGATCGGCGCGGACGCGCTGCTCATGGCAAAGAACATCGACGGGGTCTATACAGCCGACCCCAGAAAAGATCCCGCCGCCGTGCGTCTGGAGCACGTCAGCTACAGCCAGATCCTGGCCGACGACCTGAAGGTCATCGACTCCACTGCTGCCAGCCTTTTGCGGGATAACGCCGTGCCCACCCTCATTTTCGCCCTGGATCCGCCGGAGAATATCCTGCGGGTGGTCTGCGGGGAGAAGATCGGCACGGTCGTAGATTGAAAAATGCCTCCCCTGTGCAAGGTGTACTGGCGCGGCGAAGCCGCACATTATTGAAAGGCTCCCTTGTGTAAAGGGAGCTGTCGCCGCCGAAGGCGGTGACTGAGGGATTGATTGATAGACCAGCTCCATTGAAACGCACCGCTCTATCGATCAACCCCTCCGAGCGCCGCAAGCGGCGCCCACCTCCCCTTACACAGGGGAGGCTTTCCGAGCGGTGCGCCGCTGCGGAGGCGAATTCTGCGAAGCTAATGTTTACTAAAACAATGACACAAAAGGAGGACTTGACTATGTCGGAGCTGAAAGAGTTTGAGGAGAAGATGAAAAAGGCCAAGGATTTCCTGTCCGCGCAGTTCGACTCCGTGCGGGCCGGCCGGGCCAACGCCGCCGTGCTCAACGGCATCACCGTGGACTATTACGGCACCGCCACGCCCATCAACCAGGTGGCGGCCATCTCCGTGCCCGATCCCCGCACCCTGGTCATCACCCCCTGGGACGGCAGCGTGCTCAAGGGCATCGAAAAGGCCATCCAGGCGTCCGAGCTGGGCATCAACCCCCAGAACGACGGGCGGGTCATCCGCCTGGCCTTCCCCCAGCTGACGGAGGAGCGCCGTAAAGAGCTGGCCAAGCAGGTGCGCAAGTACGGCGAGGAGGCCAAGGTGGCCGTGCGCAACATCCGCCGGGACGCCATGGACAAGATCAAAAAGCAGCAGAAGGCCGGCGATATCACCGAGGACGACCAGAAGGATCTGGAGAAGGAACTGCAAAAACTCACCGACGACAACATCAAGGACATCGACAAGCTCACCGACGCCAAGGAAAAAGAGCTGTTCGCCATATGAGCGCGGCCCGGAACGGATTGGCGGGAGAGTCCACAGGGCTCCCCCGCCATATCGCCGTTATCATGGACGGCAACGGCCGCTGGGCAAAAAAGCGCGGCCTGCCCCGCACGGCGGGCCATTCCGCCGGGGCGGACAGCTTCCGGCGCCTGGCCCGGCACTGTCAGAAGCTGGGGATCGAGTACCTGACGGTGTACGCCTTCTCCACGGAGAACTGGAAGCGGCCCAGGGAGGAAGTGGACGGCATCATGGCCCTGCTGGAGAAGTACCTGCGCCAGGCCCTGCGGGACATGGAGAAGGAGAAGATCCGCATCCGCATCCTGGGGGATCTGGCCCCCTTCACCCCGGAGCTGCAAAAGCTGTGCCGGGAGTGCATGGAGCGCTCCGCCGTCTATACCGGGGCGCAGGTGAATATATGCCTGAACTACGGCGGCCGGGACGAGATCGTCCGGGCGGCGAAAAAGTGGGCGGCTGACGGCTGCCCGGCGCTGGACGAGGAGCGCTTCGGCGGGTACATGTGGGGCGGGGATATCCCCGATCCCGACCTGCTGATCCGTCCGGGGGGAGAGATGCGCATCTCCAACTTCCTGCTGTGGCAGATCGCCTATGCGGAGCTGTATTTTTCCGACGTGCTGTGGCCGGACTTTGACGAGGCCGAGCTGGACAGGGCCATCGAGGCCTTCCGGCACCGGCAGCGGCGCTACGGAGATGTAGAATAGTCCTTTGAAAGGAGCGGGCTCCTTTCAAACGAGAAGGCTTCGGCCTGCTGGGCCGCAAAAAGCCTCCTCTGTGTAAGGGGAGGCGGGCGCCGCCTTGCGGCGCACGGAGGGGTTGTTACTACGCAGTTGGATCAACATGACAATCCCCCAGTCAGCGCCATGAGCGCTGACAGCCCCCTTTGCACAAGGGGGCCAATATGTTGGTATTCATTATTTGCGCCTGCGGGCGCGAACACTGCGAGGCAATAGAGAGCATATGATCCATTCTGTTTCTGTGCTTGGTTCCACCGGCTCCATCGGCCGGCAGAGCCTGGCGGCGGCGGAGCGGCTGGGCATCCGGGTGGAGGCCCTCGCCGCCCAGCGGAGCGTCGGTCTTTTGGAGGAGCAGATCCGCCGGTTCCGGCCCTCCTACGCGGCGGTATACGACCCGGCGGCTGCGGCGGCGCTGCGGGTGGCGGTGGCCGATCTGCCCGTGGAGATCGGGGAGGGCCTGGAGGGCCTTCGCCGGGCTGCCACGGTCGGATGCGAGGCCGTGGTGACGGCGGTGTCCGGCGCGGTGGGCCTGCGCCCCACCCTGGACGCCATCGCCGAGAAAAAGCGTATCTGTCTGGCCAACAAGGAGACCCTTGTGTGTGCCGGGAGCATCGTCATGGAGGCGGCCGCCCGGCATGGGGCGCAGATCGTGCCGGTGGATTCGGAGCACTCGGCCATCTTCCAGTGCCTGGAGGGCCGGCGGGAGCAGCTGAAGAAGATCCTTCTCACCGGTTCCGGCGGCCCCTTCCGTGGATGGAGCCGGGCCGAGACAGCCGCCGTCACCCCGGAGCAGGCGGTGCGCCATCCCAACTGGCATATGGGCGCCAAGATATCCGTGGACAGCGCCACCATGATGAACAAGGGCCTGGAATTCATCGAGGCCATGCACCTATTTGGGGTGTCGCCGGACGACATCCAGGTGGTGATCCACCCCCAGAGCGTCATCCATTCCATGGTGGAGCTCATCGACGGCACGGTGCTGGCCCAACTGGCGGTGCCGGATATGGGCCTGCCCATCCAATACGCCATGACATGGCCGGAGCGGGCGGACTCGCCCTATGAGCGGCTGGATTTTTGGAAGATGGGGGATATGCACTTTGAGGCGCCCGACCCGGAAAAGACGCCCTGCCTGGCCCTGGCCATGGACTGCGCCCGCCGGGGCGGCGTGGCCCCCGCGGCGATGAGCGCGGCCAACGAGACGGCGGTGGCGCTGTTTTTGGCCGGGCGTATCGGGTATAATGATATCTATGACCGGGTGGCCGGGGCGGTGGACAGAGTACCCGCGGTGGCCGATCCGACCCTGGAGGACATCCTGGCCGCCGACGGACTGGCCAGGGCGTATGCGGCGGAGCAATAATGCCTCTGCGGCGGAATAGACTGTTGCCAGAACGGTCAAAGGAAGGAAAATCATGAGCAGCTTTCTCTATATTCTTCTTGCCATACTGATCTTCGGCGTGCTGATCGCCGTGCATGAGCTGGGGCACTTCATGGCGGCCCGGCTGTGCGGCGTGCGTGTGCTGGAATTTGCGATGGGCATGGGCCCCGCTATCTGGAAGCGGCAGACGAAAAGCGGCACCCAGCTGAGCCTGCGGTGCCTGCCCATCGGCGGCTACTGCGCCATGGAGGGGGAGGAGGGAACCTCCGACGACCCGGCGGCCTTTTCCAACGCCGCGCCCTGGAAGCGGCTCATCATCCTGGCGGCGGGGGCCTTCATGAACTTTTTGCTGGGCTTTTTGCTGGTGGTGGTGTGCTTTTCCCAGGTGACGGCGGTCACCACCCCCACCATCACCGGTTTCATGGAGGGGTGCCCCTACCAGGGGGAGGACGGCCTGCTGGAGGGGGACACGTTTTATAAGATCAACGGCGAGCGCATCTACTTCTCCGACGACGTGAACACCTACCTGGCCAGGGGCGGCGGCGACACGGCCGACATCGTGGTGATCCGGGACGGGAAAAAGGTGCGTCTGGACGATTACCCCATGGTGCGCCGGGAGTATGTGGATGAGCAGACCGGGGAAAAGGTGATGAAGTACGGCCTGTACTTCGGCGTGACGGAGACGGGCTTTGACGCCAAGATGAAGTATTCCTGGTATACGGCCAGGGATTTCGTGCGCATGGTGCGGCTGGGCCTGACCGACCTGATCACCGGCGTGGTGGGCGTCAAACAGATGACCGGCGTGGTGGGCATCGTGGACATGATCGCGGAGGTGGGCACCGAGTCGCCCAGCACCTATGACGCGCTGCTGAACATCGCCTATCTGGCGGCGTTCATCGCGGTGAACCTGGCAGTGATGAATCTGCTGCCGCTGCCGGCGCTGGACGGGGGGCGGATCTTCTTCCTGCTGGTGACGCTGGTGGCCGAGCGGGTGTTCCGCCGGCGTATCGACCCCAAATACGAGGGCTATGTGAACACCGCGGGCCTGGTGATGCTCATGGGTCTGATGGTGTATGTGATGTTTAACGATATAGCGAGGATCATAAGAGCGTGATGAAGAGAGATAAGACAAAGCGGATCATGGTGGGCGGCGTGCCCGTAGGGGGCGGCGCACCGGTGACGGTGCAGTCCATGTGCAACACCAAGACCCAGGACGTCCAGGCCGCACTGGCCCAGATGCGCCAGCTGAAGGCGGCCGGATGCGACATCATCCGTGTGGCGGTGCCCAACGAGGCCGCCGCCGCGGCGCTGCCGGACATCATGGCCCAGGCGCCCATGCCGGTGGTGGCGGACATCCACTTTGACCACCGGCTGGCCATCGCGGCGGCCGAGGCGGGGGTGAGCGCGGTGCGCATCAACCCTGGCAACATCGGCTCCGCCCAGCGGGTGCGTCTGGTGGCGGCGGCCTGCCGGGAGCGGGGCATTCCCATCCGCATCGGGGTGAACACCGGCTCGCTGGAGAAGCGGCTGCTGGAAAAGTACGGCGGCCCCACGGCCCAGGCCCTGGTGGAGAGCGCGGCCGGGGAGATCCAGGCCCTGCGGGAAGCGGATTTTGCGGATATCGCCCTGTCGGTGAAGGCGTCGGACGTACCCACGGCCGTGGAGGCGTACCGCCTGGCGGCGGAGCGGTTCGACTGCCCGCTGCACGTGGGGGTGACGGAGGCGGGCACCAGCTACGGGGGCCTGGTCAATTCCTCTGTGGGCATCGGCGCTCTTCTCATGGAGGGCATCGGCGACACCATACGGGTGAGCCTGACCGCCGACCCGCTGGAGGAGGTGCGGGCGGGCCTGGCGATCCTGCGGGCCTGCGGCCTTCGGAAGGGCGGGGTGCGGTTCGTGTCCTGTCCCACCTGCGGGCGGACGCAGATTGATCTGATCGGCCTGGCAAAGCGGGCCGAGGAGCGGGTGGCCGGCCTGGATCGGGACATCACCGTGGCCGTGATGGGCTGCGAGGTGAACGGCCCCGGAGAGGCCCGGGAGGCGGACTTTGGCATCGCCGGCGGAAAGGGCTTCGGCAGTCTGTTCGTCAAGGGCCAGGTGGTCAGAACGAAGGTGCCGGAGGAACAGCTGCTGGACGGGCTGATGGAATTGATAAACGGTACATAATGTTGGTGACGGGCGTTGGATAAGATCCCATTTTTGGAAATGTTCCCCTGCTGCGAGGGGATGGAAAAGAGCTACGGCAACCTGCACGACGCATGCGTGCTGGAGGCGACGGTGAACCGGGAGCGGATGGACATGACCATCCGGGCCTGGTTTTCCGCCATGCCCGCCCCGGCGGAGATACCGGCGCTGGAGTGGCTGATCGCCGGGGAGTTCGGTCTGCAGGCTGTGAAGCTGGATGCCTCCTGGCCGAAGGAGGAACCCAAAGCGCCGGCAAAAAAGCGCGCCGGCAGCAGCGGCAAGGTGCTGATGGGCCGCCCCATCAAGGGCCGCCCCATCCCTATCTCCCAGGCCGGGCCCGAGGTCAAGACGGTGGTGGTGTCCGGGCGCGTGTTCGCCATGGACAGCCGGAGCGTGCAGCGGCTGGGGGCGTTCGTGCTGCAATTTGACATGTTCGACGGCACCGGCAGCGTGCGGGTGAGCAAGTACATCCCCAAGGAGGAGGATCAGTCCATCAAGGACAAGATCTCCCTGGGAATGTACCTGACCGTGTCCGGAGCCATGAAATTCAATAACTACAGCAGGGAAGTGGAGCTGGAGCCCCGGCACATCCAGCTGTGCGACGCCCCGGAGGGGCGGAAGGACACCGCCGCCCAAAAGCGGGTGGAGCTGCACCTGCACACGAAGATGTCCGCCATGGACGCGCTCATTGAACCGGCCGCCGCGGCCAAGCGGGCTGCCAGCTGGGGCATGAGCGCGCTGGCCATCACCGACCACGGGGTGGCCCAGGCGTTCCCCGACGCCTCCAAGGCCGCCAAGAACATCAAGATCATCTACGGCATGGAAGGATATTATGTTAATGACGTGGATGATGACATCGCCGTCCGCGGCCAGGGCGACGGGCCGCTGAACGGGGAGTATGTGGCTTTTGATATAGAAACGACCGGCCTTTCCGACGAGGACGACCGGATCATGGAGATCGGCGCCGTGCTGTTCAAGGACGGCCAGCCGGGAGAACGGTTTCAGACTTATGTAAACCCAGAACAGCCCATTCCCCCCAACATCCAGAAGCTGACGGGCATCACCGACCGGGATGTGTTTGACGCCCCCTCCGAGGCGGAGGCTGTGGGCGCGTTTCTGGATTTTGCGGCGGGCAGGCCACTGTGCGCCCATAACGCGGTCTTTGACGTGGGGTTCATCTCCTGCGCGGCGGAGCGGATGGGCCGGCCCTTCCAGCCGCTGTATATCGACACCCTGGCCCTGTCCCAGGCGCTGCTGCCCGATCTGCGCAAATTCAAGCTGGACATGGTCTCCAACCGGCTGGGACTGCCGGAGTTCAACCACCACCGGGCGGCGGACGACGCGCTGGTGTGCGGGCGGATCTTGGAGCGGTTCATCCCCATGCTGGCCGAGCAGGGGGCGGAGCGTCTGGGGCAGGTCAACGACGTCTGCCGCCAGCTGCGGCTGAAGGCCAACCGCCATCCCCGCACCAGGCACATCTCTCTTCTGGTGAAGAACCGGGTGGGGCTGAAAAACCTGTATGAGCTTATTTCCAAGAGCAATCTGGAGTACTTTCGGAAGGTGCCCATCATCCCCAAGAGCCTGCTGATGCGCCACCGGGAGGGGCTGCTGGTGGGCAGCGCCTGCGAGGCGGGGGAGCTCTATCAGGCCGTGCTCCGGCACAGGAGCAAGAGCGAGCTTGCCCGCATCGGGTCGTTTTACGACTACTTTGAGATCATGCCTCTGGCCAACAACGCCTTTATGGTGGAAAACGGCACCGTCCAGGACGAGGAACAGCTGCGCCAGCTGAACCGCCGGATCGTGGCGCTGGGCGAGCGGCTGGGCCGGCCCGTGTGCGCCACGGGGGACGCCCACTTCATGGACCCGGAGGACGAGATACACCGGCATGTGCTGCAGAACGTCCGGGGCTTTTCCGACGCGGACAAGCAGATGCCCCTCTATTTCCGCACCACTGACGAGATGCTGGAGGAATTTGCCTACCTGGGCCAGGAGAAGGCCTGGGAGGTGGTGGTGATCAACACCAACCTGGTGGCGGACATGGTGGAGGGGCAGGTGGATCTGCTGCCGGAGCACCACCTCTATCCGCCGGTGATCGAAAACTCCGACGGCCAATTGAAGGATCTGGTATACGGCAAGCTCCGCCAGCTTTACGGGGAGAACCCGGAGCCGATCATCCAGCAGCGTGTGGACATGGAAATGGACACCATCCTGAGCCGGCACTTCGACGTGATCTATATGTCCGCCCAGAAGCTGGTGGCGGATTCCCTGGCCCATGGGTATCTGGTGGGCAGCCGGGGCAGCGTGGGCTCCAGTCTGGTGGCCTATCTGGCGGGTATCACGGAGGTGAACAGCCTGCCGGCCCACTACCTGTGCCCCAACTGCTACCACACGGACTTTGCCTCCGGCAAGGGCTACGGCTGCGGGGCGGATATGCCGGACAAGGACTGTCCCGTCTGCGGCCGGCCGATGCGCAAGGAGGGCTTTGACATCCCCTTCGCCACGTTTTTGGGCATCAACGGCGACAAGGTGCCGGATATCGACCTGAACTTCTCCGGCGAGTACCAGGCCAACGCCCACGCCTATACAAAGACCCTCTTCGGCGACGACCATGTGTTCAAGGCCGGCACGGTGGGCACCATCGCCGACAAGATCGCCTACGGCTACGTGCGCAAGTATGTGGAGGAGCGGGGACTGACCGTGAACTCCGCGGAGATGAACCGGCTGGCGCTGGGCATCGTGGGGGTGAAGCGCACCACCGGCCAGCACCCGGGGGGCCTGGTCATCATCCCCCAGAACATGGACGTGACGGACTTCTGCCCGGTGCAGCACCCGGCGGATTCGGAGGACACGGACATCATCACCACCCATTTGGAATACCACTTCATGGAGGACTATCTGCTCAAGCTGGACGAGCTGGGCCACGATAACCCCACCATGATCAATATGCTGGAGAGGCTGACCGGCACCGACGCCAAGACCATCCGGCTGGACGACCCCCAGACCATGAGCCTGTTCTCCTCCCCGAAGGCCCTGGGACTGCCCGACGACGACCCGATCATCGGCCAGACCGGCTCCATCGGCATCCCGGAGTTCGGCACCAGCTTTACCCGCCAGATGCTGGTGGACACCAAGCCTGACAAGTTTGATATGCTGGTGCGCCTGTCCGGCTATTCCCACGGCACCGGCGTGTGGCTGGGCAATGCCCAGGATCTGATCAAGTCGGGGATATCGGTGTCCCAGACCATCGGCTGCCGGGACGACATCATGATCTATCTCATGCAGCAGGGCATCGACGCCAACACCGCCTTCAAGGCCATGGAGAACGTCCGCAAGAAGAACAAGCAGCTCACCGACGAGCAGGT
>CANQDL010000010.1 GCA_947591105.1 uncultured Oscillospiraceae bacterium | reverse complement strand
TCTACAGCTTCGGCTTTGAGTTGGCAAAACACGGCTGGCTGCCGTGCTACTTGCCACAATCTTTATTGTAGGAGGAAGAGAAGAGATATGCGGACGATAAAAAGAGAGCTGTCGCTGCTTTTGGCAGTGGTCATGATCCTGGCGCTGGGCGCCGTCCCGGCGCTGGCCGCGCCGGAGGTATCCGTGGCGGAGACCGTTCTTGTGGACAACGACCAGGTCACCATGACGGTGACGGGCTTCGATCCGGCCGGCTACTGGGGCCCCACCTTCGAGGTGCTGCTGGAGAACAAGACGGATCAGGATCTGCGCTTCCGCCTGGACGGCACGGCGGTGAACGGCGTTATGAGCGACCCCTACTGGAGCGAGGGCGTTCCGGCGGGGAAAAAGACCTACAGCGAGCTGGGCTGGGAGACGGAGTCTCTGCAGCAGATCGGCGTCAACTACATCCAGACCGTGACGGGCCAGCTGCACGTGTATGACAGCGAGAGCTATGACGACGTGTTCGTGACCGACGTGAGCTGGACGATGGACGTGACCGAGACGGACATGCCGGCGGTGGAGCCGGTGACGTACGATCACGGCTTCGCGGAGCAGGAGGTCTTCTCCGGGGACGTGGTGTTCACTGTCAAGGACTACGACCCCGCCGGCAGCTATGACGGCGGGCCCAGACTGGTGTTCTACATGGAGAACCACACCGACAAGGCCGTCTGGTTCACCATCGACGATGTGTCCCTCAACGGCGTCGTGTGCGACCCCTTCTGGGGCACGACCGTGGCCCCGGGGATGGCGGCCTATGCCAGGTGCGAGTGGTGGCAGGACGATCTGGACAAGAGCCACATCGACGGAGTGGAGCTCATCGAGTTTACCGCTACCGCGGAGGACGACGAGACCTTTGAGAGCCTGGCGGGCGCCGGCGTGGCCATTGACGTGAGCGGTGCGGCGGCGGTGCAGACCGACGGCGGCCAGCCGGAGCAGACTGCCCAGCAGGAGCCCTCCGGTCAGGCCGACGGGGAGACTGCCGCGCTGCTGGGGGTTGTGGACGGCAACGTGTATACCAACGACCGCTTCGGCGTCACCTGCACCCTGCCGGACGACTGGCGGTTCTATTCCGACGAGGAAGTACTGGCCCAGCAGGGCCTGGCGGCGGAGAACTTTGAAGACACCGACTTGGGGGACTACATCGACCAGTTCATCGACAGCGGCAGCGGCTTTATGGTCATGGTGGCCGAGAAAGAGGGCGGCGTCCAGAACGTGAACGTTCTGGTGGAGACCATGCCCGGCATAGGGCAGTATCTGGGCGAGCAGGAGCTCGTCACCGCTGTGATGCACGAGATGGGCCTGGGGGAGGACGGCGATATGTCCGCGCTGGGCCTGGAGGGAGCCAAGATGGAGCAGAACACCTTCACCTTCGGCGGCCAGGAGCACGCGGGCCTGTGCATGTCCTATACCGACACCTCCATGGGCATCGAGATCCCTATGTATATGCAGATGGTGTTCCTGAAAAAGGACGATTACCTCATGCAGCTGACCTTCACCACCGTGTTTGAAGATCACATCGCCGACGTGGCGGGGATGTTCTCTCTGGCCCAGTGAGAGCGCCCTTCCGGGCGATAAACAACAAGCGGGGATATGACCTCCATGGGGTGGGTCATATCCCCGTTTTATGATGGCATTTTACCGCCGCTTACCGCAGGCTGAAGCGGTAGGACGTCTCGCTGTGAAGGGATTTTCCGGCCCGGAGGATGGGGGAGGGGAAGCCGTAGCAGGCCATGGCGTTGGGGAACAGCTGGGTCTCCAGACACAGCGCCCCCCGGCGGAGGATGGTGGAGCCGCCCTTGCCCGGCCGCTGGGTCAGGCCGTTGGCCGCGTATACCTGCATGCCGGGCATGTCCGTCTGCACGGTCATCTGGATGCCGCTGTCGGGGCTGTAGAGCACGGCGGCCGTCCTGCCGGCCAGCACGTAGTTGTGGTCATAGCCGCCGCCCCGGCGCAGCTGCTCACAGTCCGCCTCAATGTCCCGGCCGATGGGCTTTGGGGCGCGGAAATCGAAGGGGGTGCCCTCCACCGGCAGAAGCCGGCCGGTGGGCAGACAGCCCTCGTCGTTTTCGCAGAAGCGCTCGGCGAACACCTGCAGCTGGTGCTCCAGCACGGAGCTGCCCCCGTTCAGATTGAAGTAGGTGTGGTTGGTCAGACTGACCGGGGTGTCCATATCCGTGGCGGCGTCGTAGGCGATGACCAGGGCGTTGTCCTGGGTCAGCGTGAAGGTGACGCGCACCTGCAGATTGCCGGGATAGCCCTCCTCCCCGTCCGGGGACAGGCGGGAGAAAACCACGGCGTTCTCCGCCGTCTTGGCCTGCCAGACGTACTTGTCGAAGCCCTTGATCCCCCCGTGCAGATGGTTCTGCCCGTCGTTTTTCGCCAGCACGTATTCCTTGCCGCCCAGAGAAAACCTGGCCCCGCCGATCCGGTTGCCCACCCGGCCGATGGTGGCGCCCAGATAGCCGGTGCCCGCCTCATATTCGGCGACGGTGTCATAGCCCAGCACCACGTCGGTAAAGCCCTCCTGCCGGTCAGGCACGGTGAGGGCCTGGACGGTGGCGCCGTAATCCAGCACCGTCAGCGCCGCGCCGGCGGCGTTTTCCAGCTTGTAGGCGGTGACCGGCTCGCCGGCCGCCGTGCGTCCGAAGCAAACAGTGGAAACAGCCATGAGATCTTCCTCCCAATCATTGTTTTTTCCCATCATAGCACGCAGAAAAACCGTTGTCAAAACGGATCTGGACTGGTAGAATGGGAAAAAACGACGTGAGGTGGGCCCATGAGCTATATCGAGGTGGATTATCCCCAGCAGAAGGACGCCTTTTACGCCCTGCTGGAGCAGCAGCTGGCCCTGTATACCGGGGACGAGACGAACGAAACGGCCCGGCTGGCCAACGCCTCGGCGGTGATCGCTCAGGCATTCCCCAACGCCAACTGGGTGGGCTTTTACCTGGTGGACGGGGAGCAGCTGGTGCTGGGTCCCTTCCAGGGCAAGCCGGCGGTCAGCCGCATCGGCTGCGGCAAGGGCGTGTGCGGCACGGCCTGGAAGGAGCGAAAGAGCCAGGTGGTGCGGGATGTGTCCTGCTTTGCCGGGCATATCGCCTGCGACTGCAACACCCACTCGGAGATCGTCGTCCCCCTCTGGCGGGACGGGGCCGTGTGGGGCGTACTGGACATGGACAGCGTGGAGATGGGCGCATTTACCGAGGATGACCGGATCGGCCTGGAGCGGGCCGTCAGAGCCCTTGGCTGAACAAGAATAAGCCGCCCCCGAACCGTTTCGGTTCGGGGGCGGCGCTCTGTCAGATCAGTTTTGATCCCGGGGATCTTCGTCCTCTTCGACGTACTCGCCCTCGTCGGGGTACTCGCCCTCATCGGGGTACTCGCCCTCGTCGGCGTACTCGCCTTCCTCGGCGTACTCACCCTCATCGACGTATTCACCCTCGTCGGGGTACTCGCCTTCCTCGGCGGCCTCCCCCTCCGGGGGATACTCTCCCTCCTGCTGGGGGGCGCCGTCCTCGCCGGCGTATTCCTCCGGGGGATATTCTCCCTCCGGCCCCTCTCCGGGGGCGTCCTCCGGCGCGGGACTGTCCTCATAGAACGGCTGCTCCTGCTGGGGCAGGAACGGGGCCGGCTCGTCTGCCTCGGGGATGTCCAGCCACTCCAGCTCCTGCTGGGAGTGGGCGATGGCCCGCTCCTTTCTGGCACGCCGCAGGCTGCGCAGGTGGGCGATCCGCTGGATGAGATAGAACACGACCAGCAGTATGTAGATCCCCAGCACCACCAGAAGGATGGTGATGATCTGGCGGACGGAGGGGTTGTTCATCAGCACGTTGAGCTGGTTCTGGAGGTACTCCATGCGGGAGATCTCCACTGCGGAGGCGGTCACCAGCCGGGCGGTGCCCTGCAGCTCTCCGTTCATGTACACGGACACGTCGCCCAGGTATTCGCCCACGTTCAGGGGCGCCTCAAGCTGGGTTCCGTCGGTCTCGTGCTGGTATACGAGCTGGGTCTCCACGCCGGAGGGCTCCTGGTCGTTGGCCATTACCACCCGGATGTCGGTGTCCGCCCGGACGCCCACCTCGCTGGGATTGCCCATGGCCACGGCGACGGTGTCCAGGGTGTCGGTGGAATTGACCAGCGTGCGGAAGCCGTAATTGGCAAAGACCCAGTCGAACAGGCCGGAGGTCTCCGCGAACCGGTCGGTGCCCTCCGGGCAGCCGATCACGACGGCGATCACGTCCAGGTCGTTGTAGGTCGCCGCGGCGATCAGGTGGCTGCCCAGACCGGTGGTGGCCGTCTTTCCCGCGTAGGCGTACTGATAATACTGGCCGTCGGCGGTGTTGAGAAGCCGGTTCGCGCCGGTCAGGGTACGGGGGGCGGACAGATCCGTGGCGGGGACGGTGTAGCTCGTGGCCTGGAACAGGGGGCGGATCACCGGGTTCTGCAGGGCGGCCCGGGTGATCAGCGCCAGATCCCGTGCGGTGGAGTACTGGGCGTCCGCGTTGGTGCCGCCGGCGTTGATGAAGTTGGAGTTGACGCATCCCAGCTCCTGTGCCTTGCGGTTCATCTCCGCGGCGAAGGCGTCCGGGGAGCCGTAGACGTATTCGGCCAGGATGTTGGCCGCGTCCTGGGCGGAGGCGACCACCGTCAGATACAGCAGCTGCTCCACTGTCAGGTTCTCTCCGGGCATGATGGCCGGGTCAACGGTGGTATAGTCCGGCGTCAGGTTGTAGCGGAAGGTATTGGACGCCGTCACCACGTCGTTCAGGCCGATGTCCTGCCGGGACAGGCTGTCGCCCACCACCGCGGCCGTCAGGAATGCGGTCAGCACATTGGGGCCAAAGGTCATGTCGGCGTTCTTCTCATACAGAATGTTCCCGGTGTCGGCGTCCATCAGCACGACGCACTGGGCGGCGGTCACGGGCTCGTCCACGGCCAGCGCCGGCACGGACAAAACCCCTGCCAGCAGCGTTATGATCAGAAGAAGAGACAGCAGCTTGAATTTTTTCATGTCATTCTCCGGAAAAGTATGGTATGATAGCCACATAAGCGGCGGTGATAAAAACCGGTTCGTCCTCAAAACTCGCATATTATTATAAAGAAAAATAAGCAGAAAAGCAACAGGTACTTTCTTAATTCTTTGACAATGGCTATGGAGCACAAAAGGATCAGAGCGGCCCGGGCGCTGTTGTGGGCCGTGACGGCGGCGCTGGCGGCGGCGACGGTGGTGCTGTACGCGCCCGCCGTCCGCCCGGCCTCCGTAGAGGCGGGCGCGCTCCCGGCGGTTGGGGACGACGCCGGACGGCTGGATCTGAATACCGCCACGGCCGCCCAGCTGGAGGAACTGCCGAGCATCGGGCCCGTGCTGGCCGAGCGGATCCTGCAGGCCCGGGCGGAAAACGGCCCCTTTGCCGGGCCGGACGCCCTGCAGCAGGTGTCCGGCGTGGGCCCGGCCGTGTGGGAGGCCATCGCCCCGTTCGTGCGATTCGGGACGGGGGAGTGAAAACGGAGCAAATACCCGGCTTGGGGCCGGTACATAAGGAGCGATAGATCATGTCACATGTGAAAAACATACAGGCCAGCCTGGGGGAGCTTCCCGTGCTGGTGATGACGGACGCGGTCAGCATCCGCTATGCCTCGGGCTTCCATATCGACGACGGCGCCGCCGTCATCGCCAAGGACAAGGCGTGGGTCATCACCGACTCCCGCTATGTGGAGGCGGCCACGGCGGCCATCCGGGACATGGAAGTGCTGTGCACCTCCCGGGGCCACGGCGTGGACGCCATCCTGGGGGAGATCTTTGCCCAGAACGGCTTTGAAAAGGCCGGCGCCATGCCCGACCGGCTCACCCACGCCCAGTGGCAGTGGCTGGAGAAGGCCGTGGGCGTGCCCCTGGTGGAGAACAGGACCATCCTCTTCCAGCTGCGGGCCAGCAAGGATCAGGACGAGGTGGACTCCATCATTGCCGCCCAGCGCATCGCGGAGCGGGCCTTCGACGACATCCTGGGGATCATCCGCCCAGGCATGACGGAAAACGAGATCACCGCGGAGCTGGTCTACCGGATGTACAAATACGGCGGCCAGGGCAATTCCTTCGACCCCATCGTGGTCACCGGGGCCAAGAGCAGTATGCCCCACGGCGTGCCCGGGGACAACGTGGTTCGGGACGGGGACTTTATCACCATGGACTTCGGCACCCTGCGGGACGGCTACTGCTCCGATATGACCCGTACCGTGGCGGTGGGCCATGTGACGGACGAGATGCGCAAGATCTATGATATCGTTCTGGCCGCCCAGCTGGCGGGCATCGAGGCCGCCGCCCCCGGCGTGCCTGGCAAAGACATCGACGCGGCCGCCCGGAAGGTCATCACCGACGCGGGCTATGGGGAGTACTTCGGCCACGGCTTTGGCCACGGGGTGGGTCTGGAGATCCATGAGAATCCCGGCGCCAACGGCGACGCCCCCCTGCCGGAGGGCGCGGTCATCTCCGCCGAGCCGGGGATCTACCTGCCCGGCCGGTTCGGCGTGCGCATCGAGGACATGCTCTGGCTCCATGAGGGCCGGGCGGTGGATCTGACCAATGCCCCCAAGCAGTTGATAATCCTCTAAAAAGGGTTGTCAAAGCGGAAAATATATAGTAAAATAAATCGTTAGTACAAACACTCATACGGAGGATATTTATATGATTTCAGCAGGCGAATTCCGCAACGGCGTGACCTTCGAGATGGACGGCCAGGTCATGCAGGTCATCGAATTCCAGCACGTCAAGCCCGGCAAGGGCTCCCCCTTTGTGCGCACCAAGATGAAGAACGTCATCACCGGCGCTGTGGTGGAGACCTCCTTCAACCCCACCCAGAAGTTTGAGAACGCCTACGTGGAGCGCAAGAACATGGAGTACAGCTACGCCGACGGGGATATCTACTACTTCATGGACGGGGAGACCTACGAGCTGGTGCCCATCGACAAGTCCAAGCTGTCCGACGGCTTCCGTTTCGTCAAGGAGAACGAGGTCTGCACCATCAGCTCCTACAAGGGCGTGGTGTTTGCGGTAGATCCCCCCAACTTCGTGACCCTGACCATCACCGAGACCGACCCCGGCTTTGCCGGCAACACCGCCACCAACGCCACCAAGCCCGCCACCCTGGAGACCGGCGCCGAGATCAAGGTGCCCCTGTTCATCGAGCCGGGTGAGCGCATCGAGATCGACACCCGTACCGGGGAGTATCTGGGCAGAGCCAAGGGATAAGCTGCGCTTCAAAGGAGGCATTGACATGACCACTTCTGAAAAAGTCGCGTATCTGAAGGGCCTGGCCGAGGGCTACGGCACCGACCCCGCCACCAAGGAGGGGAAGATCCTGTCCACCATCTTGGACATCCTGGAGGATCTGGCGCTGGATCTGGACGATCTGGGCGCGGATGTGGCCGAGCTGAGCGAGGGCCTGGACGCCGTCAGTGATGATCTGGAGGACGTGGAGGATATCGTGTTCGGCGAGGACGACGAGGACGATATGGATGACGACATGGACGACGATATGGACGATGACATGGACGAGGACGACGACGAGGACGCAGAGCCCTGGGACGGCAAGACCGTGTTTTACGAGTGCGAGTGCCCCAGCTGCGGCCAGACCGTGACCTTCGACGAGGGCGTCCTGGCCCAGGGCCACATCCAGTGCCCCGCCTGCGGGGAGGCGCTGGAGTTTGAGCTGGGCGGCGAGGAGCCCAAAAAGGAGCCCAAAAAGGAGCCCGAGGACTGATCCCAATACAAGAAAAAACCTGCTGCAAGAGATTGCAGCAGGTTTTTTGTATCCTCTTTTTTATCCCAGCAGGGACACGGCGTCGTCCGGGAAGCCCCGCTCCCTGCGGGGGGCGAAGAGCCGCTTCTCGTCCTGGGCCAGCCGGACGCCCCGGGGGGTGATCCGTATCCGCTGGCAGGCGCCGTCCCCGAACATCTCGTCCATGGCCGCCCGGTAGCTCTCAAAGTAGGGCTCCGGCATCAGCGCCTGCACGTATCCGGCAAAGCCGCCGCTGTGCACCCGCCAGGCGCCCACCCCGTCCAGGAGCCGGCCCGATTCCTCCAGGCCCCAGATGAGCCCGTCGCCGCAGACCTCCGACCAGATGTTCTTCAAAAGCACCTCCGAGCTGCGCCCGGACTGGTTCATCAGCTCCATGTACCGCTGGCCGTCCCGCAGGCCCAGCGCATCCGCCATGGAGGCCACGCGCCATGTCTCGTCAAAGAAATGCCGGGCCCGCATCCACCGGGGGTCGCTCTTGTGCTCCGGCCAGCGGCTGTCGAACACCGGGCCACGCACCTTGGCCAGAAAGGGCTCTCCGAAGCTCTCGGCCACCGCCGTCATATCGGCGGCGATCTGGGCGTAGGCGGGCTCCGCCTGCACCACGCTGCCGCCTGTGCCCGTCAGGCACATGGCCAGTCCCAGACCGTCAAAGTCGCATTCCAGCTGCACCAGCTTGTTCTCCAGCACGTCCAGATAGACCCCGCCGCCCAGGGCGCAGGCCAGCGCGTCGGCCGGGCCGCCGGCCTTGCCGAACCACCGGGCCTCCACCCGCTGGGCCGCCCGGGCCAGCTCCTCCGGGGGTATGTCGGCCCCGGCAAAGGAGGCCAGGATGAATCCGATCAGCACCGTGAAGGCCGAGGAGGAGGCCAGCCCCTGCCCGGCGGGCAGGTCGCTGAACAGATAGGCGTCAAAGCCCCGCAGGGACGGCGCGCTCTCCGCCAGCGCGGCGGCTATGCCACGCACCAGCGCGGCGGAGGTGCCCTTCTCCTTCTCGTCCGGCCAGAGCCGAGTGAGATCCACGCATATGGGGTCGAAGCCCTCGCAGAACACGCGGATGACGCCCTCGTCGTTGGGCTCCGCCTCCGCAGTGATCCCCAGATCCATGGCCGCCGCCATGACCCGGCCCCGCTGATGATCGGTATGATTCCCGGCAAGCTCTACCCGGCCGGGACAGAAAAATCTTGTCATATATCTTATCAGCCTTTTCGCTGTGTCCTCCCGCCGGTTCGACGCCGGCGAGAGGCTATAATCACACATTTTACTTTACAAAATATCATTATATAATTGCTTTCCGGCGGTTTCAACGCTATAATGTGTAATTAAGATTACAAATAATCACACCCGAATGGAGACAAGGCCATGACGAATGAGACGGAACGCAATTTGACCATGCTGTGCGATTTTTACGAGCTGACCATGGGGAACGGCTACCTGGCCGCGGGCATGGCCGACCGCGTCTGCTATTTTGACCTCTTTTTCCGCAGCGTGCCGGACGGCGGCGGCTTTGCCATCGCGGCGGGCCTGGAGCAGGTGATCGACTATGTGCAGGATCTGCACTTTGGCAAGGCCGACATCGACTATCTGCGGGGCCGGGGCATTTTTTCCGAGGATTTTTTAAGCTATCTGGCCGACTTCAGGTTCACCGGGGACATCTGGGCGGTGCCGGAGGGCACGCCGGTGTTCCCCAAGGAGCCGCTGCTGGTGGTGCGGGCCCCGGCCATCCAGGCCCAGCTGCTGGAGACGTACATGCTGTGCGTCATAAACCACCAGAGCCTCATCGCCACCAAGGCCAACCGGATCGTGCGGGCGGCCAAGGGGCGGACGGTGCTGGAGTTTGGCTCCCGGCGGGCCCAGGGGGCGGACGCGGCCATCGTGGGCGCACGGGCGGCCTATATCGGCGGCTGCGCCGGGACGGCCTGCGCCATCTCCGACCAGCTGTACGGCGTGCCCGCCGGGGGCACCATGGCCCACGCCTGGGTGCAGATGTTCGACACGGAGCTGGACGCCTTCCGGGCCTACTGCAAGACCTATCCCACCAGCGCCACCCTTTTGGTGGACACCTATAATACCCTGCACAGCGGCGTGCCCAACGCCATCCGCGCCTTTGACGAGATCCTTCGGCCCATGGGCATCAAAAAGTGCGGCATCCGGCTGGACTCCGGCGACCTGGCCTATCTGTCCCGCCAGGCCCGGAAGATGCTGGACGAGGCGGGCTGGCCGGAGTGCACCATCACCACCTCCAACTCCCTGGACGAGTATCTGATCCGGGATCTGATCGGGCAGGGGGCGTGCATCGACTGCTTCGGGGTGGGCGAGCGGCTGATCACCGCCAGGAGCGAGCCGGTGTTCGGCGGGGTGTATAAGCTGGCCGCCGTGGAGAATCCGGACGGCTCCATCACCCCCAAGATCAAGATCAGCGAGAACACGGGCAAGATCACCAATCCCCACTTCAAAAAGCTCTACCGCCTCTACGCCCGGGACACGGGCAAGGCCCTGGCCGACTACCTGTGCGTGTACGACGAGACGGTGGACGACAGCAAGAATCTGGTGATCTTTGATCCGGAGGCCACCTGGAAGCGGAAGGAGGTCTATGACTTCGCCGCCCGGGAGCTTCTGGTGCCCATTTTCAAGGGGGGACAGCTGGTGTACGAAAAGCCCTCTCTGGAGGACATAAAGACTTACTGCGCGGCCCAGACGGACACCCTGTGGGAAGAGGTGCGCCGGTTTGAAAATCCCCACCGGTACTATGTGGATCTGTCCCAAAAGCTCTGGGACATCAAAAACGATCTGCTCCACGAAAGGCCCTGAACCCCGGCGGAGCGCTTGCCGAAAAAGAAGGACGGCGTCCGGTCTCATCCGGACGCCGTCTGGCTGTCTTGTGATCCGCTCACCCGGCGCTGCCGAATGTGACGGTGACGGTGATATCCTCGCCGCTGCGGCTGACGGTGAGCGCGGCGGTGTCCCCGGCCTTGTAGGCGCGGGTGAGGGCCACCATCTCGTCCGCGTTGGAGATGCTCTGGCCGTCCACGGCGGTGACGATGTCCCCGGGCCGGAGCCCGGCCATGTCGGCGTTGCTGCCGGCCTCCACGGCGGAGATATAGGCCCCCATGGGCATGTCGAAATACCGGGCGGCGGAGGGGGTGACGGAGCGGAGGGTCAGGCCCAGATAGGCCTTGCCGGAGACGTAGCCCTTGTTGATCAGCTCGTTTGCGATGGCGTAGGCGTCGGTGCTGGGAATGGCGAAGCCCAGCCCCTCCACGCCGCTGGAGGAGTACTTGGCGGTGACGATCCCCACCACCTGGCCGTAGGTGTTGTATACGGGCCCACCGGAGTTTCCGCTGTTGACGGCGGCGTCGAACTGGAACATATTGGCCAGGGTGTTCTCCCCGGCGGTGATGAGCCGATCCTGGGCGGAGATCACGCCCCTGGTCATGGAGAAGTTCAGCTCCCCAAGGGGGTTGCCCACGGCATACACCCGCTGTCCCACCGACAGCGCGTCCGAGTCCCCCAGCACGGCGGCGCTCAGTCCCTGGGCCTCCACCTTCAGCACGGCCAGATCGCTTTCCGCCTCCGTGCCTACCAGCTGGGCGTCATACCGGTCGCCGGAGAAGGTGACGGCGGTGATGGGCCATCCGTTGAGCGCGCCGGCCTGGATCACGTGGTAGTTGGTGAGGATATATCCGTCCGCGCTGACCACGATGCCGGAGCCGGAGAGGCTCCCGCCCTGGGGCGCGGTGGCCGTCACGGCCACCACCTGGCCGCAGGCCATGGCGTAGAGCTCCTCGCCGGCCATGGGCACGGCCCCCGCCGGGATGGCTGTCAGCGTCAGGGGGCCCTGCTGCTGCTCCTGGGGATCGGCGTCGGCGTAAAACGCGGCCAGACCGCTGTCCTCCGCCGCGGCCGGCTGCCGGTTCCGGGCCAGCAGGTACAGCCCGCCCATGCCCAGTATGCCCGACACGATCATACACACCAGGCACAGCACCAGGATGGTCTTCAGTCCCAGCTGGCCCCGGTGACAGTCCCGATTTCCGTCCGCGTCGTAATAGCGGGAGGGGTTATAGCCATAGACCGGCCCGCCCTCCCGGGGGGCGGATCTGTACTCCGCGTCGCTGTACAGATACTGCTCCGGGCGGACAATATGATATTCCGACGCCTCCGGACTGGAGGGTCGGTTTTGCCGGTCGTGCTTCAAAATGGGCCTCCCACAGGATTCTGTCTGGGCATACTATAATATCATCTGATGGCGAAACGCCCCGAGGCGCCGCGCCGCTTTGCCAGATAATCATTGTAACCCATTCCGTGGGGGAAAGTGTTAACAGTTTGAAAAACCTTACAGGCGGACGAAAAACCGCGCCGGATTCAGTTTTTCCCCATTTTTGCCGCGAACACCGCCCCGGCCGCCCCGGCGGCGACGGCGGCGTACCCCAGCACCCACCACAGATGGGGCAGGGCCTGGGCCAGATCCCCGGCCAGAGCCGCCCGCTGCAGCTGCACGGCGTGGAGAAAGGGCAGGACCCGGGCCAGACGGGAGAACCACCCGCCCACCATGGCCACGTCGAACCAGGCGCCGGAAAGCCACGCGGTCAGGTTAGTCAGCAGCGCCCCGCACAGCCCGCCCACCTGCCGGTCGGAAAAGACCGTCCCGCACAGCAGTCCCAGCCCGATGAAGAAAAGGCCCGTGGGCAGCCCGGCCAGTATGGCCAGCGGGATGTTGTGCGTGGCGGGCAGGCCCAGACACACCGCCGCGGCGTAGCAGACCCCGCTCTGGCACAAGCCCATGGGGATCAGGGGCAGGGCGTAGCCCAGGATATAATTGGCCGGGGTCAGGGGCGTGGTGTACAGCCGCCGGAGAAAGCTGCCGCGCCGATCCCTGGCGATGAGGGTGGCGGCGAAGAGGGTGACGAAGGACAGGCCGAACACCGCCACCCCGGGGGTGAGACTGTCCAGAGTGAACAGGGATACCGGCACGTTTTTCTGGATGGCCGTGAGCAGCAGCAAAAGGATCAGGGGAAAGCCGAGCCCGAAGAGCGCCGTCAGGGGGTCGCGGAGGATCTCTTTTGCCGTCCGGCCGGAAAAGAGCAGCGTTTTCATGCCGCGCCCGCCTCCTTTACAATGGCCACGAAGGCGTCCTCAAACCGGTCGCATCCGGCTCTGTCCTTCAGCTGCCGCGCCGTGCCCGCGCACAGAAGCCGCCCGGCCGCCATGATCCCCACCCGGCCGGACAGGGCCTCCGCCTCCTCCATATAATGGGTGGTCAGCACCGTGGTGACCCCCTCCAGGGAGCGGATCACGTCCCACAGGGCGGAGCGGGCCAGCACGTCCAGGCCCAGGGTGGGCTCGTCCAAAAACAGCACCTGGGGCCGGGCGATCAGGGCCATGGCGATGCTCAGCCGCCGCTGCCAGCCGCCGGACAGGATCTTGGCCCGCCGGGAGAGGATCGGCCCAAGGCCCAGCTGCTCCGTCAGCTGCTCTGCCCGGCGGACGGCCTCGGCCCGGGCCATGCCGTGCACCCCGGCCATGAAGAGAAGATTCTCCCGGGCCGTCAGATTGAGGGCCACAGCCGTCTGCTGGGGGGACAGGCCGATCCTCTCCTTCACCGCCTGGGGACTGCGCACCACGCTCTGCCCGCACACCAGCGCGTCGCCCCCGTCAGGGCGGGTCAGGCAGCAGAGCATCCGCACGGTGGTGGTCTTGCCCGCCCCGTTGACCCCCAGCAGGGCGAACAGCTCCCCCGCCGGGATGGTCAGCGTGAGATCGTCCACCGCCGTGACGGGCCCGTACCGCTTGGTCAGGCCGGTGATCCGGATGCCGTCCATATCACGTCTCTCCCTTCTGTCTGAAGCGGGCCAGCAGACCCTGGAACATGTCCGTGAGCATATCGCTCACCAGCGCCTGAGGCCAGTCCGCGTACCCCGTGGCCAGCATGGCCCCCAGGCCGTGGACGAATATCCACATCTCCATGTGAAAGAGCCAGGCGGCGTCCTCGTCCAGGCCCGTCTTGTCCATGATGAGCCGGATGATCCCGGCGTTTTCCTCCCGGCCGTCGGGGATCTGCTCCCCCTGCCGGCTGCGCATGAACAGCCACCGAAAAAGGGCCGGCTCCTCCTTGGCAAAGGCGATGTAGGCCATGCCGATGGCCTTGTAGGGGGGCGTGGAGCCGGCCTGGCCGACGGCCCTGGCCAGCCGGGCCTGGAACAGGGCCTGCGCCCCGGCCAGCACGTCCCGCTGCAAGTCCTCCACGGTGGCGTAGTTGGAGAACACCGGCTGGGTGGAGCAGCCCAGCCTGGCCGCTACCGCCCGGGCGTTCAGGGCCTGGGGCCCTTCCCGGCGGACGATGTCCAGTCCCGCGGCGCGCAACTGCTCCGCCGTCACCTTGATCTTTGGAGCCATGGAAATCCCTCCAATAAATATCATATGTTATATATCGATTGTTATTTTACTCCTGCAAGCCCGGTCTGTCAAGGACTTTTTTGCGCCGGGAGGGGGAGACGCCGGGGGCCTGTTACAAAATAGCCATAATTTGTTTACAGATTTCTGTGGAAATGCCGGGTGGGATGGGCTAAATTATAGACTGTAGATACCAAGGATCGGTTTTCCCAAGGAGGAGATACACCATGAACGATTACGAAAACGACGACTACTCCGGCGGCCAGAGCTACGCCTCCCAGGACGCCTCCGCCCACTACAGCGCCGGCGGCTATGCCCCCGGCTACGGCAGTTATTCGTCTCCGTCCGCGCCGCCTCCCACGCCGCCGGAGGGCGGCCGGAAGGAGCGGAAGAAGGGCGTGGGCGCCGGGGCGGTGATCGCCATATGTCTTGTCTGCTCCCTGCTGGCGGCGGCGCTGGGCGTGGGCGGAACCTGGTACTTCCTGCGGGGCGGCTTCGGGGGAGAGGACGCCCTGTCCCCGACCCCTGCGCCGGCGGTCACGACGGCGCCTGCGGAGACCACGCCCCAGACCGGCGCGTCCGGGAGCGCGGCGGCGGCCGGATCGGCCTCCGACAGGGAGGAGGCCCGGGGCGAGAGGATCTATGAGCTGGCAAAGCAGCAGGTGGTGGGTGTCACCACCGAGATCACCTACACCAACTACTTCGGCCAGGTCAGCGCCGCCAGCGTGTCCGGCTCCGGCTTCATCATCAGCGACGACGGCTATATCATGACCAACAACCATGTGATCGAGGACGCCCGCCGGGGCGGGTATGAGGTGTCGGTGCTCACTTACGACGGCACGGAGTATACCGCCGCCATCGTGGGCTACGACGAGGTGAACGACATCGCCGTGCTGAAGGTGGACGCCACCGGGCTCACGCCGGTGACCATGGGCGCGGTGGACGACATCGTGGTGGGCCGGGAGGTCTACCCGGTGGGCAACCCCCTGGGGGAACTGAACTTCTCCATGAGCAACGGCATCATCTCCGCCACCGACCGAACCATCACCACCTCCGCGGACAGCGCCCCCATCAATATGTTCCAGATCGACGCCTCCGTCAACGAGGGCAACTCCGGCGGGCCGGTCTATGACGAGCAGGGGCACGTGATCGGCGTGGTCACCGCCAAGACCAGCGAGTCCGGCACCGAGGGCCTGGGCTTTGCCATCCCCATCGAGGACGCCCGCCATATCGCCGATCAGATCATTCAGTACGGCTATGTGAAGGATCGGGCCACCATCGGCGTGACGGGCATCACCGTCACCGACTCCATGGCGGAGCGGTACAACATGGTGGTGGGCGCCTATATCCGCTCTGTCACCGAGGGCAGCCCCGCCGACCAGGCGGGACTGCTGGAGCGGGATATCGTCACTGCCATAGACGGGGAGCCGGTGGAGGGCTATACCGAGATGACCACCATGATCCGCGCCCACCAGGTGGGTGAGACGGCGGAGATGACCGTCTGGCGCAACGGCAGCACCCTCACCCTGACCGTCACCTTCGGAGAGAGCCAGCCCCCTGTGGAGACCACCCCGGAGCCCCAGCAGAACCAGCAGTATCAGTACGGCTTCGGCGACATGGACGACTTCTTCCGCCAGTTCTTCGGCGGCTTCGGCTGGTAAGCGGCCAAACGAACCGACAGACAGCGCACCCGGCCCAATGGGCCGGGTGCGCTGCGCTGATCGCGCTTGACAGGGCGAGTGCCTTTGAGTATAATAAAGCAGTTCGAGGAAAATTCCGCATTTCCATGCAAAGGAGATATATCATGAAAAAGTCGGTTTTTGGCATTCTTGCGCTGGTGATGGCGCTGACGGTACTGTGCTCCGCCTGCGGCGGCGGCGACAAGCCCGAGCCCACGGAGAATCCGGAGGCCACGGAGCTGCCCTCTGTGACCGCGCCCCCTCTGGACGAGAACGGCAATCCGATCAACATCATCGGGGCGGATGCGAACAACCCCGCCGCCGGCAACGGCATCGTGGATCGGGAGAGCTGGCTGGCGTCTTTGAGCGAGGAGCAGCGCCTGGTGGAGGAGACGCTGATCGGCAAGTCTGTGGAGGAGCTCTATAAGGCCATTGGCAAGCCCCTCAGATCGTCCTACGGGGTCAGCTGCCTGGTGGCCAACGCCGAGGACGGCATCCTGTACTACGACGGATTCATGGTCACCACCGTCCGCTATCCCAACGGCAGCGAGATCATCTTCGGCACCGACAACTGACAGGAAAACAAAAAAAGCCCCGAGAGGGGCTTTTTTTGTTTAGACTGTCAAAGGATGGATGAAAGGGAGCGAAGGCCGGTCAGGCCGAGCCGCGCGGCGGGCCGCGCGTCAATCCAAAAGCCGCAATACATCAGGCTTTTGGATTATGCCGGCGGGATTCACTCCCGCCGAGCAGATTCAATCCGAGCGGTCAAAAAACTCGTTTTTTGACAAGCTCAACAAAAAAGCCCCGAGAGGGGCTTTTTTCGTTGCCTCTTGACCGGGGCGGGGATTTGTGCTATGCTCTTGGCGCCAAGAGAAAACTAAATATGGAGCCAAAAGGAGAAATTCGCTATGACAAAACGCATTCTCACTCTTGCGCTGACGCTCGTTATGACGGCGGCACTCTTTGTCGGAGGCGGCCAGTCAGCCTGGGCGGCGGAAAACGGCTCCACCGGAGACGCCGACATCACCGTCGGCATCGCCGCAGACCTGGACAGCAGTCTTGACCCGCACGTATCGTCGTCGTCGGCAGGAACCAGAGAAGTCCTCTTCAATATCTATGAAGGGCTGGTAAAGCCTGATACCGAGGGAAATCTCGTCCCCGCCGTTGCCGAAGATTACACCGTCAATGACACCGCAGACGAATATACCTTCACCCTGCGTGAGGGCGTGCGGTTCCACGACGGCAGTGAGGTCACGGTCGGGGACGTCGTCTATTCCCTGACCCGCGCGGCAGGTCTCGAGACCGGTGAGCCCCTGATGGCCACGCTGGCGAACGTCGCCGGCGTCAGCGCCCCGGACGACCGCACAGTGGTCGTCACCCTCTCCGCGCCCGACGTGGAGTTTGCCGCCTACATGACCGCCGCCATCATCCCCGAGGGCAGCGACCCCGCCGACGGGATCGTGGGCACGGGCCCGTTCAAATACGTCTCCCGCTCGCCCCAGGAGAACATCGTCATGGAGCGGTTCGACGACTATTGGGGGGAGAAGGCCCAGTGCGCCAAAGTCACCTTCAAGGTCATCGAGGACGGCCAGACCATGGTCATGAGCCTGCGCTCCGGCGCTATCGATCTGGCGGCCCATCTGGAGGCCAGCCAGGTGGCGGAGCTGTCCGATCTGACCGTGCTGGAGGGCAGCATGAACCTGGTGCAGGCCCTGTATCTCAATAACGCCGCGGCCCCCTTCGACAGCCAGCTGGTGCGCACGGCGCTGTGCTATGCCATCGACAAGCAGGCGGTCATCGACCTGGCCGGGGACGGCCACGGTTTCCCGGTGGGCAGCAGCATGTACCCCGCCTTCGGCAAGTACTTTGACGAGCAGCTGGTGGATCTCTATCAGCCCGACCCGGACAAGGCCCTGGAGCTGCTGGCCCAGGAGGGCTATACAAAGGCCCATCCCCTGGAGTTCACCATCACCGTGCCCAGCAACTATACCCCCCATGTGGACGCGGCACAGGTGATCGTGAATCTGCTGGATCAGCTGGGCGGCGCGGTCAAGGCCAGGATCGAACAGGTGGAGTGGGCCACCTGGTATTCCGACGTGTACCAGGGCCGCAACTTTGAGGCCACGGTGTGCGGCATGGACGCCTCCACTCTCACCGGCTCGGCCATGCTGGGCCGCTTCGTCAGCGACAACCCCAAAAACTTCATCGGCTTCAGCGATAAGGGCTACGACATGACCTACAACGCCGCCATGGAACACGGCGGTCTGGACGAGAACCTGGAGGATCTGTTTGCCACCTGCCAGGAGATCCTGGCCCAGCAGGCCGCCAACGTGTACATCCAGGATCTGGCGGACTTTGTGGTCATGCAGAACGACGTGACGGGCTACCGGTTCTATCCGCTGTACGTGATGGATCTGGCCGGCGTCACCAAGACCGCATAAGTGCGGTATGTACTGAAAAAAACAGGAGTACTTCTTGTCACCCTGCTCCTCATATCGCTGCTCGCCTTTCTGGCGTTCCAGCTCATCCCCGGCGATCCCACCACCAAGCTTCTGGGCAACGACTACACCCCGGAGCGGGCGGCGGCGCTGCGGCATGAGCTGGGACTGGACAGGAACGTGCTTGTGCGCTACTGGGATTGGCTCACCGGTTTTGTCACAGGCGATATGGGCGCCAGCTACAACTACGGCATGAGCGTGGCCCAGGTCATGCAGGGCAAGGGCGCCGTCACGGCGGCGCTGTCGGTCATGGCCTGGCTTCTGGTGATTGCCATCAGCATCCCTCTTGGCATCGCGCTGGCGCGCTGGCAGGGCAGACGGATCGATCGGGTATTCGTGGCCATGAACCAGGTGTTCATGGCCATTCCCCCGTTCTTTCTGGGCATTTTGTTCACCTATGTCTTCGGCCTGGTGCTGAAGCTGTTCGTGCCGGGGGGCTTTGTGAGCCCGCAGGAGAGCTTCTGGGGCTTTCTGGGGTATCTTGTCTTCCCGGCGCTGGCCATCGCCATCCCCAAGGCGGCCATGGTCACAAAGCTGCTGCGTTCCTCTATCCTCAACCAGATGGACGAGGATTACGTGCGCACCGCCTACAGCCGGGGCAATTCCCGCTGGGGCGTGCTGCACGGCCATGTGCTGCGCAATGCCATCCTGCCGGTGGTCACCTTTGTGGCCATGACCCTGGCGGACATCGTGGCCGGCTCCATCATCGTGGAGCAGGTATTCGCCCTGCCGGGGCTGGGCCGGCTTCTGCTGTCCAGCATCGGCAACCGGGATTACCCGGTGGTACAGTGTATCGTGGTCATCATCGCGTTCGTGGTGGTGTTTATGAACTATCTGGCGGACGTGGTGACCCAGTATATCGACCCGCGCATTCGGCTGGGCTGAAAAAGCTCCGGCCTGCGGGTACAAACGCTGCGAGGCTTTTTGTGAAGATACGACACAACAAAAACTTCACATTCGGCGCGGCCATCACCGCCGTGATGCTGGTCATCATCCTGGTGGGGATGGTCTGGACGCCTTATGACCCCAACGCCATGAACGGCCGGGCCAAGATGCTCTCCCCCTGTCTTGCCCATCCCCTGGGCACGGACAACTTCGGCCGGGACATCTTCTCCCGGGTGGTGGAGGGAGCCGGCGCCACGTTCGTCATCGCCGCAGCCACGGTGGCCATCGGCCTGGTGGCGGGGCTTGTCATCGGCGGACTCACCGGCTATTACGGCGGGTGGCTGGACGAGGTGGTCATGCGCCTGAACGACGCCATCGCCGCCTTTCCCAGCATCCTGCTGGCGCTGGTATTGATCGCCCTTTTCGGCAGCGGAAAGTATAACATCATCCTGGCGCTGGGCCTGCTGTTCGTGCCCAGCTTTGCCCGGGTGGTGCGGGCGGAGGTGGCCCGCCAGAGAAGCCAGGACTATGTGGCCCTCGCCAAGCTCATGGGGGCGGGGGATATGCGCATCCTGTTTCTGCATATCCTGCCCAACATCGTGCCCGTGCTGCTGCCCAGCGTGGCCATCGGCTTCAATAACGCCGTGCTGGCGGAGGCGTCCATGAGCTATCTGGGCGTGGGCGTGCAGCCGCCGGACGCCAGTCTGGGCCGGATGCTGAACGAGGCCCAGGGGTATCTGCTCACCGCCCCCTGGTACGTGCTCAGCACCGGCACGGCCATCATCCTGCTGGTGCTGGGCTTCGGCCTTCTGAGCGAGGGCATGGGAGGGGAATATGGCGCTGCTTGAGATACGGGATCTGAAGGTGCGGTTTCTCTCCACCGGCAAGCAGGCCGTGGACGGGGTGGATTTGACCCTGGAGCACGGCCAGCGGCTGGGCCTGGTGGGGGAGTCCGGCTCCGGCAAGACCGTCACCGCCATGGCCCTGTCGGGGCTCATCGAGCGGTGGAACGTGCAGATGCAGGGCCAGGTGCTCTTTGAGGGCCGGGATCTGCTGGCCTGTTCCCGGCAGGAGCTGCGCACTGTCCAGGGCCGGGAGATCGGCGTGGTGTTCCAGGAGCCTATGACCAGTCTCAACCCCCTGATGCGGGTGGGCCGCCAGGTGGAGGAAGTGCTCAAAATACACACGGATCTGGACGCCGGCGAGCGGAAAGCCCGGGCCCTGGAGGCCATGGCCCAGGTGGGACTGCCCGAGCCGGAGCTGACATATGAGAAATATCCCCACCAGCTGTCCGGGGGCCAGCGCCAGCGGGCCGTGATAGCCTCGGCCATGGTGATCCACCCAAAGCTGCTCATCTGCGACGAGCCCACCACCGCCCTGGACGTGACCGTCCAGGCCCAGATCCTCCGGCTGCTCAAGACCATCAGCCAGGATTTCGGCGTGGCGATCCTTCTCATAAGCCATGATCTGTCCGTGGTGCGCAGGCTGTGCCAAAGCGTGGCGGTGATGCACCAGGGCCGGATCGTGGAGCGGGGAGACGTGCAGCGGATATTCACCGCGCCCCAGGACGATTACACCCGGCGGCTCATCGCCGCCATACCCAAGAGGGAACGCCATGAGTGAACCGGTATTGGAAGTAGAGGATCTGTGCGTAAGCTATACCGACGGGGGCGTGCTCGGCCGCCGGGAGCGCCGTCAGATCGTGCACGGCGCCAGCTTTACGGTGAACCAGGGGCAGATTGTGGGCCTGGTGGGGGAGTCCGGCTGCGGAAAATCCACCCTGTCCAAGGCCGTCCTGGGTATGCTCCCGGCCCAAAACGTCACCGGCACGATACGCCACTACACAAAGCGGCCCCAGATGGTGTTTCAAGACCCCCGCTCCAGCCTCAACCCGGCCAGGAGCGTGGGCTGGATCCTGGCCGAGCCCCTGCGCATCTTTGGCAAATACGACGCGGCCGAGCGGGAGCGCCGGGTGCTGGACATGCTGGAGCGGGTGGGACTGGAGCGCTCCTACGCCCAGCGGCGGCCCCATGAGCTGTCCGGCGGCCAGCGCCAGCGGGTGGCCATTGCCCTGGCCCTCATCCAGCGGCCCCGGTTTCTCATCGCCGACGAGCCGGTCTCGGCCCTGGACGTGACCATCCAGGCCCAGATCCTGGATCTGCTGTGGCAGCTGCGCCGGGAGCTGGAGCTGAGCTATCTGTTTATCAGCCACGACCTGAACGTGGTCTATTCCATCTGCGACTGGGTGATGGTGATGGAGAAGGGGCGCATCATCGAGTCCGGCACGGTGGATCAGGTGTACGACCACCCCCAGCACGAGTACACGAAAAAGCTGCTCCAGGCGGTACGCAATGAGATATGAGAGGATAGAGCCGGGCGTGTTCCTGGCCCGGCCCAACCGGTTCATCGCCTATGTAAAGATGGACGGACGCACCGAGACGGTACACGTGAAAAACACCGGCCGGTGCCGGGAGCTGCTGGTGCCGGGGGCCCGGGTGTATCTGGCGGACGCGGGGGAGAACGCCGCCCGCAAGACCCGGTACGACCTGGTGGCCGTGGAGAGGGACGGGCGGCTGATCAACATGGACAGTCAGGCCCCCAACGCCGCGGCGCGGGAGTGGCTCACGGCGGGAAATCTGTTTCCTCCCGGCACGGAGATCCAGCCGGAGTTTCAGCACGGCGGCAGCCGGTTCGACTTCGCGGCCTTTACGCCGGAGCTGGCCCTGCTGGAGGTGAAGGGCGTTACTCTCGTCGAAACTTGCTCCCCAGGGGAGGCGGCCCTGTTCCCGGACGCGCCCACGGCGAGGGGGACGAAGCACCTGCGGGAATTGACGGCGTTCCCGGGCCGGGCGTATGTGCTCTTTGTGATCCAGATGATGGGAGTGGACTTCTTTTCCCCCAACGCCGGAACCGATCCCGCCTTTGCCGAGGCCCTGCGCCTGGCCCGGGACGGAGGCGTGGAGATCCTGGCCTATGACTGCCGGGTGACCCCGGAGAGCATGGAGATAAACCGGCCGGTAGAGATCCGGCTGTGAGCGGTATCGCGCATACAAAAACCCCGGCCCGTGCGGGCCGGGGCGCTCTTATGTCCCGGGCAGGTGTTTGACGAAGACGTCGTCGTGGTTTTTCGCCTGACAGCCGGGCGCGGGGATATATCCCCGGCGCAGGTAAAAGCCGGCGGCAGTGTCCGTGGTGAGGATGGCGGTATGGATGCCGTTGCGCAGAAACCAGCTCTCGGCCAGGGCCAGCAGAGCGGCGCCGTGGCCCATGCCGCGCTCCTCCGGCGTCACCCAGAATTCCCGGATGAATCCGCACGTCTCCTGGAAAAACCAGCTGGTGAACAGGGTGGGCCGAAACTGGATAAAGCCCACGGCGGCCCCCTCCGGGCCCGTACGCAGAAAGGCGGCGTTGTCCCCCTGGCCGTTCATCTCCCGCCAGAGGCCGTCCCAATCCCGGACGGTTATGCCCAGCTCCTGAAAGTACCGCCGGAAGGCGGTCTGAAACGCCGGAGAGGAGAAGTCTGTGATCAGCGTGTCGGTGTACGCGCTTGCGTTTTCTTTGATCATGTTTCCTCCGTTCAGGCGGAGGGGCAGCTCCCGGAGGCCCTCCGCGGATATGTGGTCATACGCATATACGATCCCTCCTTTTCAAAAATACTGGGAACGACCGTATTATAGCGGATCGGAGCGGCGCTTGCAACGCTTTCCGCCCCTTTTTGCGCCCCTGCGGACATATAATATAGTCATTCTATGATCCCCGAGGGAGGAATAGCACCATGCAGATGCTGAAAGTGCGCCGGAGGGCGGAGGAGGGCGTGGTGACGCTGGCGCTGGACGAGATCGTGCCCAATCCCCTCCAGCCCCGGCAGGTGTTTGACGGCGCCGGCCTGGAAGAACTGGCCCAGAGCATAGGCCGGCACGGGGTGCTCTGCCCCCTGACCGTCCGGCGGCAGGGCGGCCGGTATGAGCTGGTGGCGGGGGAGCGGCGTCTGCGGGCCGCCCGGATGGCGGGGCTGGAGCGGGTGCCCTGTCTGGTGCTGGACGTGGACGGGGAGCAGTCGGGCCTGCTGGCGCTGGTGGAGAATCTCCAGCGGCAGGATCTGGACTTTCTGGAGCAGGCCCGGGGCATCGCCCGGCTCATTGACCGGTACGGCCTGACCCAGGAGGAGTGCGCCCGGCAGCTGGGCAAGAGCCAGTCCGCCGTTGCCAACAAGCTGCGGCTTTTGAAGCTGCCGGAGGACGTGCTGGAAAAGCTCCGGGCGGCGGAGCTGACGGAGCGCCACGGCCGGGCGCTGCTGCGCCTTGCGGACGATGAGACGCGCCGCAAGGCCCTGGATCACATCATCGCCCGCCAGATGACCGTGCCCGCCGCGGACAGCTACATAGACAGCCTTCTGGAGCAGCAAAAGCGGCCCGCGCCCACCCGCACCAGGCTGGTGCTCAAGGACGTGCGGGTGTTTCTCAACACCCTGCAGCGCAGCGTGGACGTGATGCGCCGGGGCGGCGTCAACGTGGGCCTGGAGCGGGAGCAGACGGAGCGGGAGATGGTGCTCACCATCCGCATCCAGCGGTAGAGCTGCCGCCCCGGCCGGGAAATTTTTTCCTTGCGTTTGCCTGGCCGACGGGATAAAATAAAACAGAGAAAAGAGAGAAAAAGAGAGCACCGATGGCGAAAGACGAAAGTCTCATAAAAGATTATACCTCCGGCCCGGTGGCCAGGCAGCTTCTCGGCTTTGCCTGGCCGTTTATGCTGTCCAACCTGCTGCAGACGGCCTATAACCTGACGGACATGGTGGTGGTGGGCCAGTACGTGGGCCCGGCGGGCCTGTCCGCGGTGGGCATCGGGGCGGATCTGATCCACATGTACACCTTCATCTGCATGGGGTTCTGCAACGCCGGGCAGGTGCTCATAAGCCAGTATGTGGGGCTCCAGGATCGGGGCTCTGTGTCCAAGATCGTGGGCGTGATGTTCACGTTTATCCTGGGGCTGAGCCTGTGTCTGTCGGCGGCGGGGCTGGCCTTCGTGGATCAGCTGATGGGATGGCTGAACGTGCCGGCCCAGGCGCTGACATACTGTCGGCAGTACACCGTCTGCTGCACGGCGGGGCTCTTTTTCCTGGTGGGCTATGTGATGGTGGCGGCCGTGCTGCGGGGGATGGGGGAGTCCCGGCGGCCCATGGTGTTCATCATCATCGCGTCGGTGCTCAACGTCATATTGGATCTGGTGTTCGTCTCCTCCGGCATGGGCCCCTTCGGCGCGGCGCTGGCCACGGTGATCGCCCAGGGGGTGAGCTTTGTGCTGTGCGTGGGGTATCTGTGGCGGCGGCGCGACCGGCTGGGCTTTGCATTTCACCTGAAGTACCTGAATCCCGACCGGGAGAACCTGAAAAAGCTGCTGAAGCTGGGCGTGCCCATGATGATCCAGTCCTGCGCCATCAACCTGTCCATGCTGTTTGTGTCCAGCCGCATCAACGTGTACGGGGTGACGGTGTCTGCGGTCACCAGCGTGGGCAACAAGCTGTCCACGGTGGCCAGCATCATCTGCCAGGCCTTGAGCCAGTCCGGCGCCACCATGGTGGGCCAGAACTTTGCCGCCCGGAAGTTTGACCGGGTGGGGAAGGCCCTGGCCACGGCGGTGGGGGTGGGGCTGTGCTTTACCGCGCTGCTGTCGGCGGTGATGATCGCCTGGCCGGAGCGGGTGTTCGCCCTGTTCGACGACGATCCGGCGGTGCTGGCCATGAGCCACCGGTATGTGCTGGTGGCGGTGCTCAACTTCTTCGGCTATGCCCTCCGGGGGCCCAGCACGGCCCTGTGTAACGGCATGGGCTTTCCCATGATGAACTTCGTGCTGGGCATCCTGGACGGGGTGGTCATGCGCATCGGCCTTTGCGTGCTGCTGGCGGAGAGCTTTGGCATGGGCATCATGGGCTACTGGCTGGGCGGCGCGCTGGCGGGCTTTACGTTCTTCATCGTGATGTGCCCCTATTTTCTGTCCGGCAGATGGAAAAAACGCGCGCCCCCCGCGGTGGCGTGAAAGGAGTTTTGGCTATGATCCTGGTCAGCGCGTGCCTGCTGGGGCACAACTGTAAATATAACGGCGGCAGCAACGACAACGCCGCCGTACATACCTTTCTGGAGGGGAAGGACTGGGTGTGCTTCTGTCCGGAGCGGGCCAGCGGCCTGCCCGCGCCCCGTCTGCCCAGCGAGATACGGGGCGGCCGGGTGGTCAGCAAGGCCGGGGACGATGTGACCCGGGAGTTTGCCCAGGGAGCGGAGAAGGCCCTGGCCTTCTGCAGGGCCCATGGGGTCACCCGGGCTGTCCTGAAGGCCCGCAGCCCCTCCTGCGGGGTGCACGCGGTCTACGACGGCACCTTTACCGGCAGGGTGATCCCCGGCATGGGCGTCACCGCAAAACTCCTTGCGGAGAACGGCATAGAGCTTCTGGACGAGGAGGATATCGAAAAGGGCGCGTGGTGAAGGCCGGTGCTCGTAAGACAGTATGACCCCGAAAAAATGAACATCTGGCAACTGCCTTACGGAATTGGAATTGGACAACAGACAGCGGATGGTGCTAAAATGCGCCCTCCGCTGTCTGCTTTGAATTGGTTAAAAACTTTGAAGCATATCACGCAATGAACCCCGGTTTTTAAGGGGTGCCGTATGTTACCCTTACCCTCCTGACTTTGGCGCTCTGAAAGCCCCATGCCGCAAGGGATTGAGAGGCTCTAAAGCGTGACATAGGACCCCATGAACTCATGGCATTACAAGCACCAAGGCAAGTAATTAAATATTTTGAAGTATGTTACGCAATAGACCCCGGCTTTCGGGGTGCGCCATATACTACCCTTACCCCCTGACTTTGGCACTCTGAAAGCCCTGCGCCGCAAGGGGTTTGACCGGCCAAAAGCGTCACATCGAAGCCTTGTTTTCATCGGGTCACACATATAGCAGCAAATCATTAAGTGTTTTTAAGTATGTCCGCATATAGACCCCCATTTTCGAGTGTCGCCATATACCACCATTACCCCCTTACGTTTAACGGCTCCAATCCCTTGCGGCAGAAGGGGTCCAGAGTGCTAAAATGCGGACATCGAACACTGATGTGTGGGGCAAAGAACAGAGGCTACAAGAAGGGCGACAGCGGAAATGGCTGTCGCCCCTCTTACAGACAGGGAGAGCGGAAGCGGGCGGGGCTGTCAATGGCGGCTCGGAGAGCTGTTCATCTTGACCATTGACAGCAACGGCAGCTTTTGCTAGGGGTACTTGTACTGGAAGCGTGGCCGGGGCGGTGTTTCCGGCTCATCATTTATAACCATCTTCATCTGGATGATGCTGACGTTGTGTTCCTGCTTGCATTTCGGGCAAAAGAGAGGAAAGTTTAACAGAACCGAATCTTCATAAACCTTTATCCTCGTTTTGTTCCTGCAAATCGGACAATGTACCCATTGGGAAGTTTTGCTCTGCATAAGAATACACCTCTTAGAGAATGCTCTGCGTCTTATGCGTCTGGCCCGTTTATTATCGCTATCCCCGTAGCTGTGTCATACGCTCAGCCCCAACTCATACGCCTTTTCAGGATAGCCGCTGTGTTTCGTCATAGATGGCGTACCGCAGCCGCGGCCCAGTACCATGCCCTGATCCTTCAGGTCAAGATACCGAACCAGGGTCTTGTAGTGTGCCTCCAGCGCGTCGAAGGTCCAGTTGTCGCTGTTCCACGCCACAGTGAGCAGCGCCGACTTCATGCGCTTGCGCTGGATGCTGCTGTTGAAGGCGCAGAAGCGGTCGATCAGGGTCTTGAGCTGGGCACTCATGCCGTAGTAATACAGCGGCGTGACGAATACCATCATGTCCGCGTCCAGGATCGCGCGCCGTATGGTCTCCATATCGTCCTTCTGCACACACGGCCCCTCATACCCGCAGCGGATGCAGCCGATGCAGGGATGGATGTCGGCATGGGCGGCGTCGATGATCTGGACGCCGTGCCCTGCCTCTTTTGCGCCCCGGATGAAGCGGTCCGCCAGCATATTGGATGAACCGTTCTTGTTGGGGCTGCCCTCAAGCACGACGATTTTCACAGCGATCCCACCCACCTTTTCAGTTCAAGGGGAGATACGGGCCTGTTCAGCATCCTGCCCTCTACCATGGTGGCGTCCGCCGCCACGGACTTTTTCAGTTCTCTTGCGGAGGGGCCGAAGCCGCTGCCGCCGGAGGTGGCGAACAGGACGATCTTCTTGCCGGAGAAATCGTAAGTCTCCAGGAACGTATTGACGACGGTGGGAGCTACGCCCCACCAGATGGGAAAGCCCAGCAGAATGGTGTCGTAGGCCGCGATATTGGCGTCCTGATCCGCGATGGCAGGCCGGAAGGAGCGGTCGTTCATCTCCACGGAGCTGCGGGACTTCTTGTTCATCCAGTTCAGGTCATCGCTGGTATACGGCTCGGCAGGCTTGATCTCATAGAGGTCCACGCCTGCGGCCTGTGCCAATTCCATGGCAACGCGGGCCGTGGTGCCGCTGGCAGAGAAATACGCAATTAACTTCTTGCTCATTTTCATATGCTCCTTCAGTTCAACTTTTTGTCAGCTTCCTTATGCTCCATTTGCTGCATCTTGCTTACGAAGGGCGGTGAGATCACTCGATACCCTCCCACCAATGCTCGTTAAAGTCCGCGATATTCCCATAATCCACTTTCTCGCCAAGCCTGGGCGTTGCTATATTCACGCCCAGCTGCTCTGCGGCCTGAACAGCCAGCGCGGGTGGCTCGTCCCAGGCGTGGGTGGACAGCACAAACGCGCCCCAATGGATGGGAATATACCATTTGGCCTGGGCGTCCTTTGCCGCTTGGACAGACTGTTCGGGATCCATGTGTGTCATGGCCCAGGCGGGGTCATACTGGCCCGCGTCGGCCATCATCAGATCGACCGCGCCAAAGCGGTCATATACGCGGGAAAACACGTCGTAGTACCCGGTGTCTCCTGTGTAATATACGCTGTGCTGTCCGTCATCCATGTGGATGCCGCCCCAAAGGGTCACATTCGCTTTCAGCGGGTTCCTGCCGGAATTGTGCTGTGCCGGGATGAGCGTATAGGTCACGCCGTTGATCCCGACGCTTTCCCACCAGGCCAGGGGGTATAGCTTGCTTTCGTCCACGCCCCAGCCGCTGAGTATGCGGTCGATCCCCAGCGGGACCACATAGGCCCCCACCCGGTCATCAATGGCGGTGATGGTCTTATGGTCCAGATGGTCGTAATGGTCGTGGGAGATAAAGATCACGTCGATCTCCGGCACGTCGTCAAGGTCGATCGCAGGCTCCGAAAACCTCTCCGGCCCCGCAAAGCCGACAGGCGAGGCCCTTTCCGACAGGATCGGGTCAAGAAAAATATTTTGGTCTCCCAGTTGGACGAGGATAGAGGAATGTCCGCACCACGTCACAGCCAAATCACCGGCACTTTCCCGATGGATATCGGTATTTTTGATGACCGGGATCGTGTCCTCCGGGTATAGCCGGTCACTGCCGCTGTGCATATCCCCGGTCATAACGGAATAGTCGTTTTCGTTATGGAAAATGCCGTCGTAGAAAAGGTCGGTCCTCTCCCCGTACTCCGCCAAGGCCTCCTTGTCCGGCGTTTTGCCGATGGCGGGATAGAAATGCAGAAGCAGCAGCGCCGCCAGCACGATGACCAGGAGGATGCCTATCAGGACGATGACCGTGATCCCGCCGATTTTCAGCAGCTTCATATGTGTGCGCAAAACAAACCGGGCCTATCTTATGCCTGGAAGGGCACTACGTCAGCAACGGCATCGGCGGCGGTGATGCGCGCCTCGCCGTTGTCCACGTCGATGAGGATATAGCGGTCGTTGCCCATGCCCAGCTCCTTCATATAGGAGAGCTGCCGGAAGGCGTGACGGGTGGTCATGCGCTCCATGAGGGCGTGATGATCCTCCTCTTTCATGGCGGCCACCATATCCACGCTGGCCTGGTCTGCCGCCAGGATGTCCACGCTGGCCAGGATGCCCACGTTGGGCGTCACCACCGGCTCCGCCGCTACGCCCTCGCAGTCGCAGGACACGGACATATTCCGCAGTACGTTCACATAGGTGACGTGTTTGCCAAAGTGGTCGATGACAGCCTTGGTGGACTCGCTGATCTTCCCCATCAGCTCCTCCTGGGTCACACCCCAAAACTCGCCGTTCTTCTCGTGGAGCATCTTCTTGCCGATCCGCCCATCTGCGCAGCCGATGCCGATGTTTTTGTTGGAACCGCCGAAGCCGCCCATAAGATGGCCTTTGAAGTGGGTCAGCACCACCAGAGAGTCATAGCTGGGCAGGGATGCTCCCACGCTCATCTCGTCAAACCACTTGCCGCCCTTTACCGGCAGCATGGCGGTGCCATGCTCGTCGGTGATGTCTACGGTAGTGAAGTCCGTCCAGCCGTTGATTTTCAGGGTCTGGCGGTGCTGCTCGGTGGTGTAGCGGTCGCCGTCATAATAAGTATTCGTCTCGATGATGGTGGCGTCGGGCAGCTCCTTGGCCATGAACGCCTTGACCCACGCCGGGGGGATGATGTTGGGGCCGTGGGGTTCGCCGGTATGCAGTTTGATGGCCACCTTGCCGGTGATAGCGCCATTGACCCGCTCATAGACCTTCATAAGCCCCTCCGGGGACAGGTCACGGGTGAAATACACGATGGATTCGTTGCCGGTGCGCTGGGCATAGGGGACGTACCGCTCCCCGCCAGTCGCCGCTGTGATCTGGTCAGCCATAGTTATACCTCCTGAAGTGTTATTGATATTGATATGGACTCCGCAACCGTTGCTTTTCGCGGGCAGATATGGTATTTTTGACGCAGGACACAAATCGGAATTTAACGATATAAAAGGTTTTCTAAAAAGGCGGTCCTTGTATGGAAATAAGGCAAGAACGAGCAGACGATCATAGTACAGTTTTTCAGGTCGTAACAGAAGCGTTTTCTCACGCTGAACATAGTGATGGAAACGAGCAGGAGCTTGTGACTCTGTTACGGGACACTCCATCCTTTATTCCAGAGCTTTCCCTTGTGGCAGTGGAAGATGGCAAGATAGCGGGGCATATCCTCTTTACCAAGATCGCCATAGGAGAAAACACTGAACTTGCTCTCGCGCCTCTTTCTGTTCTTCCGTCATATCAGCGGAGGGGAATTGGGCTGGCGCTTATCCGCGAGGGACATCGTATTGCCAAACAGTTGGGGTATGACTACTCGGTGGTATTGGGCTCTCCGGTATATTATCCGCGTGCTGGTTATCTTCCGGCGAGCTTATACGGAATTAAAGCGCCATTTGAAGTACAGGACGAATACTTCATGGCGTTCAAATTGCAAAACGATGCACCTCAAGTGAAAGGCATGGTCAAATATGATCCAGCCTTCGGAATTGATTGACAACTTCACGTTTGTCTGACTGCACAAACGTCTATATTTTGTTGATTTTATTACCGGCGGACAGGCTATCTGCCCGCCGGTCGGGTTTTATTTTCCCGCACTCACCAGACCAGACCTGGACTGTCGTATTTTGACTTCGCACGCATTTGGTCACTTGACCTGCTGCGTTGGTATCTGATTCAGTTCCAGCCAGTCCGTCACATCCTGCGCCAGTTCGCTTCCGCCGGAATAGTGGACGGAAAGGCCCTCGCCCAGCGTGGTATCCGGCACCAGCTTGGCAATGGCGGTCAGGCTCTGCCCGAAGCGGCCGCCGCCGTGACTGCAAAATGGCACGATGGTCTTGCCGGTGAAGTCATACTCCTCCAGGAAGGAGGCAATGGGCATGGGGATGGACGCCCACCAGTTGGGATAGCCGATGAATACTGTGTCGTACTGTTCCATATTCTCCACGCTGCCGTTGATCGCGGGCCGTGCGCTGTCGTCGTTCTGCTCCACAGTGCTGCGGCTGGAGGAATCGCCGTAATCCAGGTCCGCGTCCGTGTAGGGCTGCTCCGGCACGATCTCGTAAAGATCCGCGCCCGCGGCGGCAGCGATCTGGCCCGCCACGCCCGCCGTGTTGCCGGTGCAGGAGAACCAGGCCACCAGCACCTTGCTCCCGTTTTCCGCCGCGGGTTCCTCCGCAGGCTCCTCCGCCTGGGCGGTAGCATCTGTTTCAGCCGGGGCCGCTTCTTCCGCAGCGGGTTCCGCTGTAGGTTCTGTCGTGGGTTCGGCGGCAGGCTCCGCCGTGGCTTCCGGCGCCCCAGTGGCCTGGGCCTCCGGCTCGCCGTTTGAACCGCCGCAGGCCGCCAGCGCAAATATCATGGCAACAGCCAATATCAATGCAAGAGATTTTTTCATCCTACGACCCCCGTGCTCAGGCATCCTCGTTCCAAACGTCCTTGGCCAGACGGAACACCGCCCACGCCTTGGGCCAGCCCACATAGAAACCAACGTGGGTCACGATGGCGGCGATCTCCGCTCTCGTCACGCCGTGGGCCTTGGCGTTCTCCAGGTGGTAAATGAGGGACGAGTCCGTGATTCCGGAGCTCATCAGCGCCACCACGGTGATGATGCATCGGGTCTTCAGGTCGATGTCGGGGTTGTTCCAGTTCTCCCCAAAGAGAACGTCGTCGTTGAAATGGGCAAAATCCGGCGCGAAATCGCCAAGCTGATCTCTGCCTGCGGTCTGTGTGATCTTTTCCATGTTCAAATTACTCCTTCCTTTTTCTGCGATTTTATTTGCAGCCAATCCAACACATGGCGGATATACTCACCCCAGAAATACCAGTCGTGGATGCCCGGTCCGTCCTCATAGAACACATCAGCTCCCGCCTCCTTCAGTGCGGCGGCGAGCGAGCGGTTCGCCCCGATGAGGTGATCCTCCGTGCCGCAGGTCACATAGAAGTCCGGGAAATGATCGACGCCGTCTTTCTTGTTCCG
>CANQDL010000009.1 GCA_947591105.1 uncultured Oscillospiraceae bacterium | reverse complement strand
CCGGTTGGGCCTCGACTTGAACTCGGGGTGATACTGAACGCCGATGTGGGCGGGGTGTGGTTCACCGCCGGGCAGGCGCTGGAGGCGGCTTCGGTGGTGGTGACGGATGGCCACCGGCGGCATCCGGCCGGCATGCCCGCCCTGCGGCCGGCGCCGGTTCGAGGGGAGCGTACCCCGCCGGTCTGCTGGCTGTCCGGGGGCGCGGTGCGCTACGACACCCCGCCTCTGCCGCCCCGGGCCTGGTGCAATGTGCTCACCAACGGCAGCTTTGGCTACCTGGCCGCGGACTGCGGCACCGGCTTTATGTGGCTTGAAAACGCCCGGGAGTGCCCGGTGAATCCCTGGATGAACGACCCGCTGGCCACCGCCGGCGGGGAGGCGCTGGAGCTGGTGACGGCCCAGGGCCGGCAGAGCCTGTTTGCCGGCGGCGGGGCCTGCCGGGTGACAAACGGTTTCGGATGGACGCGCTGGGAGCGGGAGGGATGCGCCCTGACCGCCTTCGTGCCCAACGGGTACAAGGCGCGGATCATGCTCATTGAGGGCGGCGCGGACGCCTATATCGGCTGGCACCTGCCCCTGGCCCTCGCCCCCGACAGCGGGGACGCGGGATGCGTCATCACCGGATGGGAGGAGGGGTGTCTGACGGCGGTCAATCCCCGGAGCCTCTATCCCCAGGCGGTGTTTCGCGCCGCGTGCAGCCGGCCGCTGTCCGGATTTACCGGGGACGAGGCGGCCTGGCTGTGCGGCCGGATGGACGGCCGGACGGGAGCCGGTCTGCGGCCCTGCTTCGGCGCCCTGTGGAAGGGCGGCGGGGTGAGCGTGCTGGTCTGCGGCTTTGAGAGCGCCGGGACGCTGCGCGCCCTGGCCGACCCGGATCGGGCGGCAAAGGAGCTGCTGAAGGTGCGGGACGGCTGGCGGACGGTGCTGGCCCGGGTGCACATCCGCACGCCGGACGAGGATCTCAACCGGATGATGAACGGCTGGGCGGCCTATCAGGCCATGAGCTGCCGTGTGCTGGGCCGAACCAGCATGTATCAGAGCGGCGGGGCCTACGGCTTCCGGGATCAGCTGCAGGATGTGACCAACCTGCTGCTCATCGCCCCCAGCCGGGCCAGGAGCCACATCCTCACCTGCTGCGCCCGGCAGTTCCGGGAGGGGGACGTGCTCCACTGGTGGCACGACACCCCCGCCGGGCCCAAGGGCGTGCGCACGCGCTGCTCGGACGATCTGCTGTGGCTGACGTGGGCCCTGTGCGAGTATGTGGAAAAGACGGGTGACACGGAGCTCTGTGCCCGGACGGCCCCCTGGCTGGAGGCTCCGCCCCTGGAATCGGGGGAGAGGGATCGGTATTTTGCCCCGACCAGCTCCCGGGAGGAGGGGACGGTGCTGGAGCACGCCCGCCGGGCGGCGGACTGCGTGCTGACCCGGGGCTGCGGCCCCCACGGGCTGCTGCTCACCGGCTCCGGCGACTGGAACGACGGCATGGACAAGGTGGGCGGCGAGAGCCAGTGGCTGACCTGGTTTTTCATCCATGTGGCCGGGCGGTTCGCAAAGCTGCTGCGGCGGCTGGGCCAGCCGGGGGCGGAGCAGTATGAGCAGGCGGCGGAAAAATACGCCGCGGCCTCGGAGCGCAGCTGGAACGGCGGCTGGTACCTGCGGGGCTGGTGGGCCGACGGCGCGCCCCTGGGCGCGGCGGGCGCGGACGCCTGTCAGATCGACTCCATCGCCCAGAGCTGGGCGGCCTTCAGCGGCAGGGCGGATCGCCAGCGGGTGCGCACGGCCCTGGAGAGCGCCGTGGAGCGGCTCTACGACCGGGCCCACGGGGTGGTGAAGCTGTTCGAACCGCCCTTCGTATCCGGCGGCCGTGATCCGGGCTATATCCGCGCCTGCGGCCCCGGCTTTCGGGAAAACGGCGGCCAGTACACCCACGGAGCCGTATGGCTGGCCTCGGCCCTGCTCAAAGAAGGTTTGACGGAACAGGGGTACCGGATGCTGCTGGATCTGCTGCCGGCAAAGCACCCGCCGGAGGTGTTCGGCGGGGAGCCCTACGTGTTCCCGGCGGACGTCTCGGCCAACCCCGACCACTACGGCCAGGCCCTGTGGAGCTGGTATACCGGCGCGGCGGGGTGGTTTTTCCGGGTGGTGCTGGAGGATCTGCTGGGCATCCGTCTGGAGGACGGCCATCTGACCGTGCGGCCCTGTCTGCCCGCCGGGTGGGACGGCTACGAGGCGCAGATCTGTTCCCGGCGCATCCTGGTGAAAAACGGCCAGGTGCGCATTCTGTAAAAAAACAGCGAAAGCGCCCCTGTTTTGGGAGCGCTTTCGCTGCGCAATGTTTTAAGATTATTCATTTTCAAGCCCTCCCTCCTGTGCTATAATAAGATCGAGAAAAACGACACGTTTGGGGGTGGCGGCTGTGCACAGGACGCGAAGGGAGCTCTTTCCGGGGGCGTATCTGACGTGCCTGCAGACCGACAAATTCAGAACCGGCCTTTTGAGCGTACACCTGCTGACCCGGCTGGAGGCCGGGACGGCCAGCCAGAACGCCCTGATCCCCAGCGTGCTGCGCCGGGGCACCGTGAAAAGCCCGGACATGGCCGCGCTGGCGGCCCGTCTGGACGGGATGTACGGCGCCCGGATAGAGCCCTCGGTGCGCAAGCTGGGGGAGATCCAGTGCCTGGGCTTTGTGGCGGACTTCGTGGACGGGGCCGCCCTGCCATCCGGCGGCAGCCTTCTGCCGGAGGCGGCGTCGCTGCTGGGCGAGCTGCTGCTGGCGCCCAACACCCGGGGCGGACTGCTGCTGCCCCAGTACGTGGAGGGGGAGAAGCAAAAGCTCATTGACGACATCCGGGCCAGGATGAACGACCGGGCCGAGTATGCCCAGACGCGCCTTATTGAACTGATGTGCCCCGGGGAGGACTATGCCGTGGACGCCCTGGGATCCGTCCAGGCGGCGCAGAGCGTCGGCTATGTGACGCTGACAAAGCACTACCGGAACCTGCTGGGCTGCTCGCCCATAGAGATATTTTACTGCGGTTCGGAGCCGCCGGAGACGGTGGCGTCGGCCATGACGGACGCCCTTTCCGCCCTCCCCCGGGGGGAGATCGACTTTGACATCGGCACCGACATCCGCCTGAACACCGTGGACGAAGAGCCCCGGATCTTCACCGAGGAGCTGGACGTGAGCCAGGGAAAGCTGGCGATCGGCTACCGGTTGGGCCAGGCCATGGAGGAGCCGGACATGGCGGCGCTGCGGGTGATGGACGCGCTGTTCGGCGGGGCCTATCCCTGCAAGCTCTCGGTGAACGTGCGGGAGAGGATGGGCCTGTGCTACTACGTCTTCTCGGAGCTGGACGTCATGAAAGGGATCATGACCGTGGCCAGCGGCATCGACCCGGCGGACTATGAAAAGGCGCTGGGGGAGATCGGCCGCCAGCTCCAGGCCGTCAGGGACGGGGACATCACCGAAGAGGAGATGGGTATCGCCCGCCTGGCGGTGTCCTCCCGGATGCTGGAGCTGACGGACGACCAGGGGGCGCTGGAGAAATTCTGGCTGGCACAGAACCTGCTGGGCCTGGACTACGGCCCGGAGGAGCTGGCCGCCCTGGCGGAGGACGTGACGATCCAGGACGTGGCGGACGCCGCGTCCGGCATCGGGTGCGACGCGGTGTATTTCCTGCGCGGCGGGGAGGAAGAGGAAGATGCAGAGGATTGAATATCCCGCGCTGGGCATGGCGCTCTATAGGGCGCAGCTTCCCAACGGCCTTTCCATATACGTGGCGCCCCGTCCCGGCTGGCGCAAGTGCCGGGCGGCATTCGTGACCAATTACGGCGGCGCGGATCGGCGCTTTTCCCTGGAGGGCCAGACCTGCCAAACCCCGGCGGGGGCGGCCCACTATCTGGAGCACAAGATGTTCGACATGCCCGGCGGCGGCGTGGACGACGTTTTCGCCGCCCGAGGCGCCAGCGCCAACGCCTATACCTCCGAGGCGGTGACCAGCTACCACTTCACCTGCACGGATAAGTTCGAGGAAAATCTGCGCACGCTGCTTTCCTTCGTGTCCACCCCCTACTTCACCCCGGAGGCGGTGGAAAAAGAGCGGGGCATCATCGGCCAGGAGATTGCCGAGTTTGAGGACGATCCGGGCGCCGCGGCCTACATGGGCTGTATGAAGTTGCTATTCGGAGACGGGCCGCTGGGGGACATGGTGGTGGGCACGGCCGCGTCCATCGCGGACATCACCCCCGAGACGCTGGCTGTCTGCCACAGGGCGTTCTATGTGCCGGCCAACATGGCCCTGTGCGTGGCGGGGGACGTGGAGCCCGAGGCGGTGGAGCGCGTCGCCCTGGAGCTTTTGCCCGGGGAAAAGGCCCCGCTGCCGGAGCGCTGCTATGATCCGGACGCCGGGCTGGAGCCGGCGCAGAGCCGGGCGGAGCGGGCCATGGAGGTGTCCGCGCCCCAGTTCTGCGCGGGGGTGAAGCTGGGCCCCGCCCAAGAGGGCCCGGAGGCGCTGGGGCAGCGCCTGACGGCGGAGCTCGCCATGCGGTGTATGTGGGGCAAGAGCGCGCCGGCGTACCTGGCGCTCTATGATAAGGGCCTTCTCAACGACACGTTCCGCTGGGAGAGCACCTATGCCGGCGGCGTGGGATATATCTATCTGGAGGGGGAGTCCCCCGATCCGGAGGCCGCCCTGGGAGCGCTTCTGGCGGCGGCGGACAGCGGGATCGATCCCAAATTCTTTGCCCGGCAGAAGAGGGCGGTCTACGGCGGCTTTGCGCGGATGCTGGACGACTTCTGGGAGCTGACGGAGAGCCTGGCGGACGGCGGCTTCGGCGGCTTTGATGTGCTGAAAGCGCCCGACGTCCTGGAGAAGATCACCTGTGCGGACGTGACGGCCTGGGCCCGGGAGCACCTTATCCCGGCGCGCTTTGCGCTGTCTGTCGTCCGGCCCAAAAAGGAGCAAGAGTAAATGTCATCCGCGTCCATATCCTTCCCCCTGCTGGGGGACTGGGCAATCGATCCGGCCAACAGCTTCACCGTTTTCGGCCACACCTTCTACTGGTACGGGGTCATCATCGCCTGCGGATTTCTGCTGGCGGTGTGGTACTGCTTTGGCCGCTGCGGGGAGTTCGGCGTCACCCAGGACGATCTGCTGGACTGCCTGCTGTTCGCCGTGCCGGTCGCCATCGTGGGCGCCCGGGCCTATTACGTGATCTTTTACGGGGGCTATGACAGCTTCTGGGAGATGTGCAAGATCTGGGAGGGCGGCCTGGCCATCTACGGCGGCGTCATCGGCGCGGTGCTCACGGTGTTCGTCGTCTGCCGGGTGAAGAGGATTTCCGCGCTGGCGGTGTTGGATCTGGTCAGCTTTGGCCTGCTCATCGGCCAGTGCGTCGGCCGGTGGGGCAACTTCATGAACCGGGAGGCCTACGGCGCCCAGACAGAGATCTTCTGCCGGATGGGCCTGACACTGAACGGCCAGACCATCTATGTGCACCCCACGTTTCTGTATGAGTCGCTGTGGAATCTGCTGGGATTCGCGGGCCTGCACATCCTCTCGAAAAAGACCGCCCGCCGGTTCGACGGGCAGTATTTCCTCACGTATCTCGGCTGGTACGGTCTGGGCCGGGCGTGGATCGAGGGGCTGCGCACCGACTCGCTGTATATAGCCGGCACCTCCGTTCGTGTCAGCCAGCTGCTGGCGGCGGTGACGTGCCTGCTGTCCCTGGCGCTGCTGGCGGTGTTCCTCCGCCGGCGGAAAAGAGCGCCCGTTCCCCTGTGGGCGGAGCGGCGCGCATTGCAGGAAGATCCGCCGGAGCAGCGCGACGGCGAATAAAAATATTCCAACGTAAAACCACGCAAACGAAATAAACTAATCCATACATGAAAAGGAGGCTATTTCAAATGTCCGGATTCAACGATTTCATGGATAGGGCGGGGGCGCTGGCGTTCAAGGCCGCCGAGAAGGCCAAGGACTTGGCGTCCGTGGCCGCCGCCAAGACGAAGCAGGTCAGCCGTGTGGCAAAGCTGAACATGGACATCTCCGCCCAGAAGGACGCCATCAAGAAGGCGTACGGGGAGCTGGGACAGCAGTATTACCAGATCCACAAGGACGACCCGGAGGCCGCCCTGGCGGAGGTGTGCCGGCAGATAGACGAGGCCAACGCCGCCATCGCCTCCCTGGAGGAGGAGATCGCCCGGTGCAAGGCGGACATGGAGGAGGCTGACGAGGCCCAGGACGGGGATTTTTCCTCCGTGGTGGATCAGACCGAGGCCGAGGCCGACGTGATCGTGCAGGTGGTGGAGGAGGAGATGTCCGGCGCCGACGCTCCCCAGGCCGGCGAGACCCCCGCGGAGCCGGCAGAGCCGGCGGAACCCGCCGCCCCCGAGGCGCCCCACGAGGAAGAGCCCAGGTGGGAATGAGGCGGGAAAAGCCGCCCCGGCACAGACAGCACAGATAAGATAAGTCCGCGCCCTTTTCTCTCTGAAAAGGGCGCGGATTTTTTGGTATTCTTCGCGGGAAGGAGGGTCATTCCACCTTCTTTCGGAACACAAAGAACTTGGACAAAAAGTAGTTGAGGATGATGACCACCACGGACACCACCAGCTTGGCGGCGAAGCCCTCGATGCCGAACAGGGGCTGATCCAGACCCAGCCACATGAGCAGGGGCAGACCGCCCAACTCCACCGCGCCGGAGAAGAGCCGCCCGGCCACAAAGGCCAGGGCCTCCCGGAACCAGCCGGGCCAGGCCCAGCTCTTGGAGTCAAAGACCCACAGCTTGTTGGTCACGAATGCAAAGGCCACGGCGCACACCCAGCTGAGGATGTTGCCCGGAACGGGGCGCATGGAGAGCTTTCCCACGAACAGGGCGTAGGTGACCCAGCTGACCACGGTGGTCAGTCCGCCGAAGAACAGGTAGCTGATGGGCTCCCGGTATTTTTGATAGAGCGCCTTGATCTTTTCCATGGGACTTACTCGATCACCTCAATGCTCTGCACCGTCTCCTCGGTGGCGGTGCGCAGGGTCACCACGCAGTAGCCCTTATAGGTGAGCCGCCCCTCCTGGGCGCCCTCCGGCTCCTCCAGGGCGGAGTAGACCGGGGTCTCCACCGGCTGGCCGATGGTGTCGTAGAGCTGCTGGATGGTCAGGCCGACGCAGTCCAGCGCCTTGGCATAGCCCTCCTCGTCCACGTCCAGATCGGTGGGGGAGGCGGGGGGAACGTGCTGTGTATCGGTATCGGAGGCGACCGCCGGCTGGGCCTCGTCCGTGGGAGAGGGGGTGGGCGCCGGGGCGTCGTTATGGCTGCAGGCCGTCAGACAAAGAATGAGCGCCGCGAAAAGCAGCAAAGCGACAGTTTTCTTCATAAGCTTGTCCTCCTGGGGCAGAGATATCCTGGACAGTATAGCACATTATTGGGTGATTTGAAAGATGGTTATGCCGTTCTGGTCGTAAATGCAGGGATAATTCTCCCGGAAATAGTCCATATCCACCTGGTAATCGTTTCGCTCCGCGCTGCCGATGAACACGTAATCCACCCCGTACTGGGCGGCGTACTGTTCGAACGCCTGGCCGCCGGCGTACATCTCGGCCACGTGGCTCTGGCGATCCAGATAGTCGATGCCGTGGTAGTACAGGAAGGTGTCCGAGCCGCAGAGGATGTCCCGGCCGGTGAGGATGGAGACGGGGTTGTTGTGGTTGGTGCCAGTGAGAAACAGGCCGTGGGGGTCGGTGTCGTCCACGATAAATTGGGCCGCCGCCACCTGGCTTGCGTCCAGCAGCTGGTACTCGCCCACCGCCTCCCGAAGCATGGTGAGCAGGCCGGAGAGCGTCCCCAGGATCACCACCGCTACGGCGGCGGCCGGCGCCAGCGCCCGGGGCCGGAGCCGCTCCAGCTGCTCCCAGAACCAGACGCAGACCAGGATGTCTGTGAGCATGTACCAGATGTACATGAGCTTGTTGTTGTCGTAGGGATTGGGCTGGAAGGCGATCAGGTTGGCCACGATGAACAGCGGCGCCGCCCCCCAGAACAGCCGTGCCCGGTTGCCCCGGAGAAAGAGCATCATGGGGATCATCAGCACGAACACGATGCCGCCGTTGAGCAGCCAGAACAGAAGCCAGTTGGTGTGGCCGTGCTCCCAGCCGGGGTTGAACCACAGATACCGGCCGCTGCCCGCCGCGTCAAAGGCCCACTCCATCAGCTGGGGCAGAGCCAGCAGCATACACACCAGGCCGTAAAGGATGTAGTTTTCGATGAGGGAGCGGAGCCGGCCCTGGCGTCTGACCTTGGGCAGGAACGCGAAAAACCACCCGGCGGAGAGCATACCCAGGGACAGAAAGGTGTGGGTGTGGATCATGGGCATGAACCCGGCCAGCACGGCCAGCACCAGAAACTCCCGCCGGCCGCCCTGGCCGTCCACGGTCTTTTCCAGCGCCGTGATGAGCAGATACAGCGCCGGGATGCCCACGCACCACCCTGCCATGGTGGTGCGCTGGGGAATGAGCATGTCGCACACCACGTTCACCCAGCGGATGTCCTCGCCGATCAGATTGGTGGGGGTCACGTAAAAGCCGGTGAGCAGGTCGGAGAAGCTGTACTTTCCGGTGAGGAACAGGATAAATCCGAACCCGCCGTTGCACACAAACAGCAGCCAGGCCGCCAGGGTGGGGGCGGTCTTTTTGGCCATGTGGGCGGCCAGCAGCCAGAAGCCCAGAAATACGCAGAAGAGCATCACCACGCTGGGCACGATCACCGCCATGCGCAGGCTCAGTCCGAAAAACCGCAGGGTGCCGGAGGCGGCGTCGGCCAGGAAGGGGTAGTCCAGCTTCTGGCCCGGGAAGATGCTGTACTCGGGGGGAAACTGGCCCTGCTGGTAAAAGCTCTCGATAAAGCTCAAATGGAGGGTGAGATCCCCGTAGGTGCTCTGGCCCACCCAGAGACTGCCGTCCTCATGGGGCAGGATGATGTGGGTGTGCAGCAGATATACGCAAAAGACCGTGGCGAACAGGCTCAGCAGCAGGCCCGCCAGATCCTGACTCCCAGGCGGGGAGAAGCGGCGCTTTATGTCCTGCTGGGGGGATTTTTTCCAGGGGTGGATCAGCACCGCCGCCGCCGTCCCGGCAAAGCAGAGGCCCAGGGCGATGCGCTGGGCGGTCATGGTGAAGCCCACGAAAAAGGCGGGCAGACAGGGCAGCCACATCAGCGCCACACAGCCGAACACCAGGCCCAGCCAGCACTTCACCACCCCCCGCTGGGAGGGCAGCGCGCGCCAGGCCACACACAGGCCAAACAGCAGATAAGCAAATAAAGCGAGCATGGAATAAACTCCTTGTTGACCCCCTTGTGTAAAGGGGGATGTCTCCGACGCAAGTCGGAGACTGAGGGATTGTATTAGAGGTTTATGTCTCCGGGCCCAGTCTGGAGAGGACTTGCCGGAACCAGTCCGGCAGCTCCGTCCAGAACTCCATGCGTTCTCCCGTGGCGGGGTGGATGAACTTCAGACCCCGGGCGTGCAGGCACTGGGTGTCCATGCCCTTGTCCCGTCGCCCGCCGTAGACCGTGTCCCCCAGCAGGGGGTGGCCGGTGTGGGCCATGTGCACCCGGATCTGGTGGGTGCGGCCTGTCTCCAGGCGGCAGCGGATATAGGTATAGCGCCCGTAGCGGGCCAGCACCTGCCAGTGGGTGACGGCGGGGCGGGAATTTTTCTCCGTCACGGCCATCCGCTGGCGGTTGCGGGGATCACGGCCGATGGGCGCGTCTACGGTGCCCTCGTCCTGGTGAAAGCCCCCGTGGCACACCGCGTCGTAGATCCGGGAGAGGCTCCGATCCTTCAGCTGGGCGGACAGGGCCTCGTGGGCCCGGTCGTTTTTCGCGGCGATGATGAGGCCGCTGGTGTCCTTGTCGATCCGGTGGACGATGCCGGGGCGAAGCTCGCCGCCCACCCCCGACAGAGTGTCGCCGCAGTGGGCCAGCAGGGCGTTGACCAGCGTCCCGTCCGGGTGGCCGGGGGCGGGGTGCACCACCATGCCCCGGGGCTTGTTCACCACGATCACATCGCCGTCCTCATAGACCACATCCAGGGGGATATCCTGGGCCTCGGCGCGGGCGGGGGCGGCGTCCGGCAGGGTGACGGCGAACACGTCCCCCGCCGCTGTCTTATAGTTTTTCCGCACGGCCGCGCCACGGAGAGTGACAAGGCCGTCCTGCAAAAGCCGCGCCGCGGCGCTGCGGCTGCGAATACTCTCCTGGCGCGCCAGGAGAGCGTCGATCCTCTCGCCGCTCTCCTGTGCTGTGATTTGGATTGTAAGGGCCATCAGTCGTCCCTGAACTCGGCCAGGATATCCTCCAGGGAGAAGTCGCCGAAGCCGGCGTCCTGCTCGCTGGCGGGCTTGGCCGGAGCCTTGGGCGCGGCGGGCGCGGGTCTGTCCGCGGCGGGCGCCGGGGCGGCGGAGGGACGGACGGGGAGCTTATCCACGCTCTGGTCGAAGTCGTCCCACATATCCTCGTCGGCAGGGCGCTTTCTGGGCGCGGCAGGCGCGGGCTGCTCGCTGGCGGGCTTGGCCGGGGCCTTGGGTGCGGCGGGCGCGGGGGCGTCGCCGCCGAAGCTCCACTCGGCGAAGGGGTCGTCCGGGTTCTGGGGACGCAGCTCGTCGGCCAGAGACCGGTGCACGCCCCGGTGGGGGATGTTGGCGTAGGGATCGGGCTTGTCCTCCCGCTCCCGCTTGCCCTTGCCGCCGCGGGCTCTGGCGGCGGCCCGGCGGGCAGGCTGCGGCTCTTCCTCGATGGCCAGCGGCTCCTCGGGCTCCTCCACCTTGCGCGATTTGCGCTTTTTCTCCTTCTTGGGCACGGCGTTCTGTTCCTCCAGGGGCTCCCGGTACACGATCACATGGATGCAGAACAAGATCCCGCAGACGGTGATGAATATGTCCGCGATGTTGAACACCGCGAAGCTGAACAGCTCGATCTCAAACATATCCACCACATAGCCGTACAGCACCCGGTCGATGCAGTTGCCCAGCGCGCCGGCCATCACCAGCACCGCCGTCCACCGGCCGAATTTGGTGTGGATGATGTCCATGCTGATGAGCACGATGATGGCGATGATGAACAGGGCGGACACGGCGATCAGCAGCCATTTCTGGTCTGCCAGGATGCTGAAGGCGGCGCCGGGGTTCTGCACGTTGGTCATGTGGATGACACCGGGGATGAGCGAGACGGTCTCACCGCCGGTGGCCATGGGCGCGATGTTTTTGACTGTCCAGAATTTCACCGCCTGATCCAGAACCAAAACCAGAACGGCCACAATCGTATACAGCACTTGCGTTTCCTCCTACTTACTTCTGTCTGTATCCCCTGCCGGGGGAGAGGTTCTCACTTCCCGGCGGGGTACCGCAGGGCCGCCGCGCACCGGGCGCACAGCTGCGGATAATCGCTGTCGGTACCCACGGTGGCGCTGTGCGTCCAGCAGCGGGGGCACTTGGGCAGGGCGGAGGGGGTCACCTGGATCTGCACGCCGGGCAGATCTGTGCCGGCCCAGCCGGGGCCCTCCCCCTGGACGAGCTCCGCCTCGGAGACGATGAAGAAGCTCTCCAGGTTCTGCCGGGATATCCGCTCCATGGCGGACTTGGCTTCCGGCCCCACGTGGATGGTGACCTTGGCCTCCAGCGGCTTGCCGATGATCTTGTCGGCCCGGGCCAGCTCCAGGGCCTTGTTCACGTCCGAGCGCAGACGCAGGCTCTCGTCCCAGAAGGCGGTCTGGTTCTCGTCCAGACGCCAGTCCTCCCGCACGGCGGGCATATCGTTGAGCATCACGTTCCGGCCGTCGTCCCCCGCTCTGTGGGGCATGGCCAGCCAGATCTCGTCGGCGGTGAAGGACAGGATGGGGGCCAGCAGCCGCACCATGGCGTCCAGCACGTGCCACATGGCGGTCTGGGCCGCACGGCGGGCCACGCTGCCCCTGGCCTCACAGTAGAGCCGATCCTTCACGATGTCCAGATAGACGTTGGACATATCCACCACGCAGAAGTTGTGGATGGCGTAGCTGACCGACCAGAACTCGTATTTTTCATAGCTGGCCAGGCATTTTTCCACCAGGGCGCTGACCCGCCCCAGGGCCCAGCGGTCGATGTCCTGCAGCTGGTCGTAGGCCACCAGATCGGCATCGGGGTCGAACCCGTCCAGGTTGCCCAGGATGAACCGGGCGGTGTTGCGGATCTTCAGATATTTGTCCGACAGCTGCTTGAAGATGGCGTCGGAGCAGCGCATATCCAGCCGGAAATCGGCGCTGGCGGCCCACAGCCGGCACAGATCGGCGCCGTACTTGGCGGTCAGCTCGTCGGGGGAGACGCCGTTGCCAAGGCTCTTGTGCATGGCCCGGCCTTCTCCGTCCACGGTCCAGCCGTGGCAGAGAACGGCCTTATAGGGGGCCTGGCCCCGGGTGGCCACGGCGGTGAGCAGACTGGACTGGAACCAGCCGCGGAACTGGTCGCCGCCCTCCAGATAGAGGTCGGCCGGCCACACGCCGGGGGAGTCCAGCTCCATGGACGCCACATGGGTGGAGCCGGAGTCGAACCAGCCGTCCAGGGTGTCGGTCTCCTTCTCCGTCACCCTGCCGCCGCAGTGGGGGCAGGTAAAGCCGGCGGGGAGCAGCTCCTCCGCGGGCAGATCGAACCAGGCGTTGGAGCCCTTCTCCCCAAAGATCTTCGATACGGACTCGATGGTCTCCGGGGTGCACACGGGCTTTCCGCAGTCAGCGCAGTAGAACACAGGAATGGGCAGGCCCCAGCGGCGCTGGCGGCTGATGCACCAGTCGGCCCGCTCCCGGATCATGCTCTCCATCCGGTCGGAGCCCCACTCCGGGTTCCACTGTACCTTCCTGGCGGCGCGCACCGCGTCCTCCTTGAAGGCGTCCACGGAGCAGAACCACTGGTCGGTGGCCCGGTAGAGGATGGGGCTGTGGCAGCGCCAGCAGTGGGCGTACTGGTGGGTGATGGTCTCGCTGGCGGCCAGCGCGCCGCAGGCGAGAAGATCGGCAAAGATCTTATTGTTGGCCTGGTCGGTGGTCAGCCCCTCATAGGGCCCGGCCAGCTCGTTCATCCGGCCCCGGTCGTCCACGGGCACAAGGATGCCGATGTTGGTCTTGCCGGAGGCGTCGTATTTGCGGCAGACCTCATAGTCCTCCTGGCCGTGGCCGGGGGCGGTGTGCACGCAGCCGGTGCCGGCGTCCAGGGTGACGTGATCCCCCAGGATGACAACGCTCTCCCGGTCGAACAGGGGGTGCTTGGCGGTCATCAGCTCAAACTCGGCGCCCTTCATCTCGGCCAGGATCTCAAAGCTCTCCAGATTCATCACCCGGCGCAGGTTCTCCGCCAGATCCCGGGCGATGATATAGACCTCCCCGTTTGGCTGCTTTGCCAGCACGTAGTCCAGATCCGCGTTCAGGCAGATGGCCTGGTTGCCGGGGATGGTCCAGGTGGTGGTGGTCCAGATGACGAAATAAAGCTCGGAAAGGTCACAGTACCCGCCCAGCTTGCCCTGGTCGTCCACGATCTTGAATTTCACGTAAATGGACTGGCACTCGTCCTCGGCGTATTCGATCTCCGCCTCGGCCAGGGCCGTCTCGTCCTTGGGGCACCAGTAGACCGGCTTTTTGCCCTTGTAGATGTAGCCCTTGTCGTACATCTGGCCAAAGACCTTGACCTCCCGGGCCTCAAACTTGGGATCCATGGTGCGGTAGGGATGCTCCCAGTCGCCCAGCACGCCCAGGCGCTTGAAGCCCTGGCGCTGCACGTCCAGATAGTGCTCGGCGTAGGCGTGGCACGCGGTGCGGAACTCGCTCACGCTCATGGCCTTGTGGTTGAGCTTCTGCTCCCGAATGATGGCGGACTCGATGGGCATGCCGTGGTTGTCCCAGCCGGGGGTGTAGGGCACATGGTAGCCGGACATGGATCTATACCGGTTGATGAAGTCCTTCAGGCACTTGTTCAGGGCGGTGCCCATGTGCAGGTTGCCGTTGGAAAAGGGAGGGCCGTCGTGGAGCACGAAAAGGGGCCGGCCCTCGGTGCGCTTGAGCATTTCGTGATAGAGGTCAAGCTCCTCCCACGCCTTGAGCATATCCGGCTCCCGCTTGGGCAGGCCGGCGCGCATGGGAAAATCGGTCTTGGGCAGATTGACAGTGGCGTTAAAGTCGGTGGGCATAGGTGTTACTCTCCAAGGCTAAATATAGTTTGCAAGGGCGGAGCCTGTAACTCCGCCCTGGGTATTCATGAAGGATCAGATGTCGTCGCCGAAGCTGAAATCGTCAAAGCTGCGCTTTTTCTTCTTGGGCTTCTGGCCGGCGGCAAACAGGCGCGTGGGCTCATCCTCCTCCTGGGGGACGGCCTGCTGGCCGGCGGCTTCCGCCTCCTCGGCGGCCCGGCGGGCACGGCGGCCCTCGCCGACGGGCGCGGCGGCCGGTTCGGGAACCGGCTGGGGCTCGGGCTGGGGTTCAGGCGCCGGCGCGGCCTCCGGCTCTGCCGGCTGCTCGGGCACAAGGCTCTCGCCTCCTACCAGGTGCATCTGGCTGAGCTTGTCGTAAAACTCGATCTGCTTCTGGCACACGGTACGCATATGCTCGAAGAAGCGGCTGGTGGCCTTTTTGGCCTCCTCCAGCTTGGCCTCCTCGTTGGCAATGCCGTCGGTGGCCTCCCGGGTGAGCCGGTCGGCGTACTGCTGGGCCTCGGCCACCACGCTGTCGGCGCGGGTGCGGGCCTCGGACTCGATCTGGGAGCTGAGCTTCTGGGCGGAGAGCAGGGCCAGACGCATAGAGTCCTCGGTCTGGCGGTACTCGTCCACCTTCTGGACAAGCACCTTCAGCTTTCCCTTCAGAGAGGCGTTCTCCGCGTTGAGAGAGGTGATCTCCGCGGCGAGCTCGTCCAAGAACTCGTCCACCTGATCCATATTATAGCCGCGGGAGGCCTTCTCAAATGCTTTCTCCTGGATATCCTGTGCAGTCATCATTACCCTAATCCCTATCCTTTCTATTTTCTCGCCGAGGTCAGATATAGACGCCGTTGTTTTCCAGCTCGTCGATTAGGTCGCCCATAATGTCCACATTGAAGGGGGTGATGATGTATGTATTGATGGCGACCTTCTTGATCTTGCCGTCGTTTGCGTAGGCCACGCCGGAGAGGAAGTCCACCAGCCGCCGGGCCACGTCCTTGTTGGTGGTCTCCAGATTCATGACGACGGTGCGCTTTTCCCGCAGGTGATCGGCGATCTCCGCGGCCTGCTCAAAACGCTCGGGCTTGGACAGCACCACCTGCACGGCGGTGGTGGTGTGGATGTTCACCACTTTGTTGTCCTTCTTGGCCTTGGGCCGTTCGTTGAAGGCGAGGTCGTCCTCCTCGCTCTCGAACGGGTTGCGCCGGGGCTCCCGGTCGGCCTTGGGTACGATGATAGTGGGATCGTCGTCTTCCTCCGGCGCGGCCTCGCCGCCGAAGTACTCGTCGTCCTCGTCGTAAGGCTTCGTAAGCTTTTTCAGTTCATCTAAAAAACCCATGATGTGCCTCCTGCTTTATATGTTGTTCCGGGGGCCAAAGATCAAAGAGCCGACGCGAACCATGTTCGCGCCCTCCCGGATGGCGTCTTCGTAGTCGTCCGACATACCCATGGACAGAAAGTCCATAGAGACATTATCGTATTTTTTTTGTCTATTGTCAACAAAAAGGTGATACATTGGCGCAAAATATGCCCTGGAAGTTTCTGCCGGGGGGATGGCCATCAGGCCGCGCACCCGTATGCCGGGCAGAGAACCGGCCGTCTCCAGCAGCGCCGGAAGATCCTCCGGAAGGCATCCGGACTTGCCGCTCTCCCGGCCGATGTTCACCTCGATGAGCACGTCCTGCGCCGTGCCCAGACCGTGGGCGCGCCGCCCGATGGCCTCCAGAAGGGAGGCGCTGTCCACCGACTGGATCATGGCGACCTTTCCGGCCACGTACTTGACCTTGTTCTGCTGCAGATGGCCGATGATATGTACCTGCGCCCCTTCGTAGGCGCCGGCGGCGGTCTTTTCCCGGAACTCCTGCACGTAGTTCTCGCCGATGACGCCGATGCCCGCCCGGATGGCCCGAACCACCAGCTCGGCGGGTTTGGTCTTGGTCACGCCCACCAGGGTGACGGCCCGGCCCGCCGCGGCCCGGTCGATATTCTCCCGTACCAGCGCGATGCGCTGCTCCAGTGTCAGTTCCATGTCCACCTCACGAAAAGACCCGGCCGTTATAAAGGTTCGTGGTCTGTACGATGACCTCGTTGCCCTCCCGGAGCGCGTCGTTGCCCTCGGAGGACAGCAGGCAGTATTCCTCGCCCGCGTATACCAGATCCACCAGCTTTCGCTCCGCCTGCATGCCGGTCATGGTGAACACGCAAAGCCGCTGGGGGATCGACCACTTGGCCGGATCGTCGTCGGGCAGCTCGTCCGTACCGGGGTTCTGCACCCGGTATTCGTAGTAGTTGGTCAGGGCCATGGGCTCTCCGCCCCGGACGCTCACGCCCCCGCCGCCGGCGGAGGAGTCAGGCGCCTGGCTGCCCTCCTCCCAGGGCCAGCAGAAAACCACCAGCTGCCGGGACGGACGGGTGTCCTCCTCGCTGTCGGCCTCCACGCCCTCGGGAAGCTGCCCGAACTTGCTGGGGTCGCCGATCTCGGACACGAACGCGTCGTATTCCTCCTCGCCCAGGGCGAGGGTGACGGCCTGTCCCGGCTGAAGGGTCTGGGAGTCCACGTCGGACATATAGCCGGCATAGTAGCGGTAAAGGCCCTTGATGGGCACCCGCAGGCCGGTAAATTCCTCATACACCAGCTCCGCCGTCACCGCCCGCACGGCCAACAGCTCCGCCTGGCCCCGCTCCATGCGGAACACGATGAGCTGCTGATCGTTCTCGGCACGGCCGACACGCTCCACTTCCGCGTCCAGCTCGCCGTTATAGTACCGGCCGAAGGAGAGCTTCACCCAGTCGCCCTCCCGCAGATGCTGGCTGTCCTCCCAGGGGACGACGGCGGCGTAATACCAGTCGTAGGAGGTGATGAGCTTGCCGATGGAGGTGGGCTCCACCACCCGGTCGGCGGCGATCAGCTCCGCCAGCTCCGAGGGGGAGAGGTTGCGCACATAGTCAGGATCGACGCCCTCATAGCCGTCCACCAGGGTGGAGAAGGTGCCGCTCTCGCCCACGGTGATGTCCTCCGTGTCCCCGGCGCTGGTGGCCCGCAGGCCCTCGTACTCGTCCTTGAGCTGGCGCAGGTATTCCTCGGAGGCGTCGCTGCCCACGTTGGTGGGGAACAGCACCCCCGCCAGGGCGCTGCTGCGGCTGTCCAGCTCCGACAGATCCCCGCCCCGCAGACAGGAGGACAGGCCCGCTATGGCGGTGTAGATGGACTTCTCCCGGTCGCCCGCCCCCTGGGCGGTGCCGGTGCTGTCCAGCGCGGCGGACACGTCGTCGATCTCCCGGGACAGCACGTGCAGCCGGGAGGCTCTCTCCAGAGCCTCCTCGGAGCTGTAGGCCACCGCCACCGTCTCTCCGGCGGCCACTTTGGCCCCGTCAGCGGCGGTCACGTCTATGTACTGTTCCTCGCTGCGGATGACCAGCTCGTTGCGGATGACCAGCCCGCTCATGGGGGCGGCGTCGCTCATGGTGGCCGTCACGGTCAGGGAGGTCTGCACGGGATTCAGCGCCCGGCCCACGATGTACACGGTCATGTAGGCGGCCAGGGCGATGAAGGTGAGCAGAGAGGCGATTTTGATGAGGTTGTCGGTTTTCTTCAAATCAGATCGGCTCCTCTGACATGGGCAGATTCCGGGCCGGGGCGATGGTGGATATGGCGTGCTTGTAGATCATCTGCTGCTTGCCGTCGGAGTCCACGAACACCACAAAGGAGTCGAAGCCCCGCACCGTGCCCCGCAGCTGAAAGCCGTTCATGAGAAACACGGTGACCATGACCCGTTCCCGGCGCGCCTGGTTCAAAAAAGTGTCCTGAAGGTTCTGTGTTTTCTGCATTTTGTCCATCCCTTCCGGGGCGGACGGCGTAGAAATTTGAAAAATATTTTACCACAGTCTGCCGCCCCGTAAAATAGTGATTTTGTACAAATTCGTTGTACAGCGCCTATTTTACGGCGGCTGCAGGGGAGAATGCCGCCGAAATCTGTCGTGTCACGCGGAAAAAAACGAGCCGTCCGCGATGGCGTCGGCGGCGGCGAGGATATCCTCCCGGCCGGGCTCCGTCCGCCAGCGCAGCCAGCGCACGTCCTGCCGGCCGCGAAGCCAGGTCAGCTGGCGCTTTGCGTACCGGCGGGAGGCCCGGCAGACCGCGTCCACAGCCTCGTTTAGACTGCACGTCCCCGCCAGATACGCCGCCACCTCCTTGTAGCCGATGGCCTGCATGGCGGTGGCGCCGGCATCGACGCCTGCGTCCAGAAGCGCGCGCACCTCCTGCACCAGGCCCGCCTCAAACATGGCCCGGGCCCGGCGGTCGATCCGGTCGTAAAGGGTCTGCCTGTCGGCAAAATCCAGCGCCACGGTGCGCGCCGGGTACCGGCCGGGGATGCTGCGGGAGCGCTCGTCGTGCCGGGAGATGGTCTCCCCCGTCAGGGCGTACACCTCCCAGGCCCGCACCAGACGCTTTTTGTCCCGAGGGTGGAGCGTCGCCGCCCGCTGGGGGTCAACGGCCGCCAGCTTTTGGCGAAAGCCCTCGCCGCCCAGCGCATCGTATTCCGCCTCGATGGCCCGGCGCACGTCCGGATCGGAGGGGGCGGCGGCGTAGTCCGCGCCCCGGAGAAGCCCGTCGATGTAAAGGCCCGTGCCGCCCACCAGAATGGGCCGTTTGCCCCGGCGGAGGATGTCCTGTACGCACCTGTCGGCCATGGCCGCGTACCGGGCCGCGGAGAAGCTCTCCCGGGGATCGGCCACGTCCAGCATGTGGTGGGGGATGCCGTCCATCTCTGCGGGGGTGGGCTTGGCGGTGCCCACGTCCATGCCCCGGTAGATCTGCATGGAGTCGGCGCTCACCACTTCCCCGTCCGTCAGACGGGCCAGGGCCACGCCCAGGGCCGTCTTGCCGGTGGCGGTGGGCCCGGTGATCACAAGAAGCTCTGTCATGGATTCACCCCAGACGCCCAAACTGCCGGTCAAGCTCCTTTTTCGTCAGGGTCACTGACACCGGCCGGCCGTGGGGGCAGTAGCGTATCTCGCCGGAGGCAACCTTCTCCGCCAGCACCTGCATCTCCGCCGGGTCGGTGTCCCACCCGGCCTTGACGGCCGCCTTGCACGCCACCGTCTGCAGCACGCTGTCCCGGGCAAGATCCCGGCTGCCCCGCCTGAGCTTTTCGCATATCTCCTCCAGGGCGGCCACCGTCTGCGCCGGGTCGAGACTGTCCGGCACGGCCCGGACGATCAGATCGTCCTGGCCGAATTGCTCCAGGGCAAAGCCAAGCTTTGTCAGCAGCTCGCCGTTCTGGCGCAGGATCTCGGCGTTTTCCGCCCCGGGCCGCCAGGGCTGGGGGGTGAGCAGGGTCTGGCTCATGATGTCCCGGCCCCGGGCCTTGAGCGCGTCGAACACCATCCGCTCATGGGCGGCGTGCTTGTCGATAAACCAGATCTTATCCCCCTGCTCGGCGATGATATAGGAGCGCATCACCTCGCCGGCCACCCGCACGGGAGGCTTTTCCGCCTCGGGCTCCGCTTGGGGGGCGGGGACGGGGGCGGAAGGGGCCGCAGGGGCGGGAGAGGCGGCTCTGGGCACGGACGGACTCTGATCGGCAGGCCGGCGGGGGGCCGTGGAGGCCGGCCGCTGGGGCCGGTATATGATGTCCGCGCCGGTGTTGTAGGCCGGGCGGGGACTGTGCAGCTCCATCCGTGTCTGGACGGGGGCCGGATCGGGCGCGGCCGGCCGCTGTGGGGCCAGCTTTTTCTCCGTGGAGCGGGAGAGCTCCATCGCCAGCGTGCCCCGCTCCGCCTGCAGGGCGCTGACGGCGGCGTAGTGCACCGCGTCGAACACCCGCTTTTCCGAGGAGAATTTCACCTCGCTTTTCGTGGGGTGCACGTTCACGTCCACCGCCCCGGGGCTCAATTTGACATACAGCACGCAGGCGGGGAACCTGCCCACCATGAGCGTGTTTTTATAGGCCTGCTCCACCGCGGCCTGCAGGCTCTGGGAGCGGATGGCCCGGCCGTTGACGAAGAAAAACTGCATGGCCCGGCTGCCCCGGCCCGCGGCGGGGGAGCTGACGAAGCCCGTGACGGACACGCCCTCGTTCTCCCCCTCCACCGGGAGCATGCCGAGGGCCGCGTCCCGGCCCAGCAGCGCGTATACGGCGGATTCGGCCCGGCCGTCGCCGGGGGTGAAAAATTCCTCCCGGCCGTCCCGGATGCACCGGACGGACACGTCCGGCCGGCCCAGGGCCACCCGCAGGGCCTGCTGGACGCACCAGGACGCCTCCGCCCGGTCGGATTTCATGAATTTGAGCCGGGCGGGGGTGTTATAAAAGATATCCCGGATGGTGAAGACGGTGCCCTTCGGACAGCCGGCGGCGTGCATATCCTGTATCTCGCCAGCTTCCACGGACACGTAGGTGCCCTCGCTGTCCTGCTCCCGGCGGGTGAGCAGCTCCACCCGGCTCACCGCCGATATGGCCGCCAGCGCCTCCCCCCGGAAGCCCATGGTCTGAATGGCCTCCAGGCCGTGCTCGTCGGCAAGCTTTGACGTGGCGTGGCGCAGAAAGCAGTTGCCCGCGTCGTCGGGGGCCATGCCGCAGCCGTCGTCGGTGACCCGGATATAGGTGGCGCCGCCGCCCTTCAGCTCCAGGGTGATGTTGTGAGCCCCCGCGTCCACAGAGTTTTCCAGCAGCTCCTTGACCACGCTGCCCGGACGCTCCACCACCTCGCCGGCGGCGATCATGTCCGCCACGTGGGGGGAGAGGATGTTGATGACTGCCATGGCGATCTCCTTTGCGTCGTACGCACTTTATCTTTCCTTTAACGCTTTCTTGATTATAACACAGAAAAATGTTATGATAAAGTGCTATGTTGTGCCCGGCGGCAAAAACGCCGGGACACGGTAAAGTCCCCCGCCTGTAAGGAGAGAATCGCCATGTACGAACGCCGGGAAATCACCACCCAGGAGCGCCTTGAGCAGCAGCAGTTCTGCGAGAGGATCAGACAGCGCATCGCCCACCGTCCCCACTATGCGCTGGTGGACACGTACGGCTGCCAGCAGAACGAGTCTGACAGCGAGATCCTCCGGGGATGGCTGACCCAGTGCGGCTACCTGCTGACCCAGGAGGAGGACAAGGCCGACCTGGTGGCGGTGAATACCTGCGCCGTGCGGGAGCACGCGGAAAAGCGGGTGCTTGGAAACGTGGGGGCCCTGGCCCACCGGAAGGCCAAAAACCCGGAGCTTCTGGTGTGCGTGGGCGGGTGCATGACCCAGCAGCCCTCCATGCGGGAGAAGATCAAAAATTCCTACCGGGTGGTGGATCTGGTGTTCGGCCCCCACGAGGTGTGGCAGTTTCCCGAGCTGCTGCTGAAGACCATGGAGCGGCAGGGCCGCCGGGGCGACAAGCACCGGCTCATCGCCGCGGAGCCGTCCCAGGGCGTGGTGGCCGAGGGCCTGCCCCGGGAGCGGGACAGCGCCGTGAAGGCGTGGCTCTCCATCATGAACGGGTGCGACAACTTCTGCTCCTACTGCATCGTGCCCTACGTCCGGGGCCGGGAGCGGAGCCGCCGCCCGGCGGACATCCTGGCCGAGGCGCGGGGGCTTGTGCAGGCGGGCTATAAGGACATCACCCTGCTGGGCCAGAACGTGAACAGCTACGGCAAGGGCCTGGAGGAGGACGTGGACTTTCCCGACCTGCTGGCTGAGCTGGACAAGATCCCCGGGGACTATGTGCTGCGGTTCATGACCAGCCACCCCAAGGACGCCACGGACAAGCTCTTCCAGGTCATGGGCCGGAGCGAGCACTGCGCCCACCACATCCACCTGCCCCTCCAGTCCGGCTCCGACCGCATCCTCAAGCAGATGAACCGGCACTACGACCGGGCCGGATACCTGGAAAAGGTGGCCGCCGCCCGCCGGGCCATGCCCGATCTGGTGCTGACCACCGACATCATCGTGGGCTTTCCCGGGGAGCGGCGGGAGGACTTTGACGAGACACTCTCCCTGGTGGAGCAGGTGGGCTTTGACGCCATGTTCACCTTTATTTTCTCCCCCCGCGTGGGCACCCCCGCGGCCAGTATGCCCGATCCGGTGACCCGCGGGGAAAAGCAGGTCTGGTTCGACGCGCTGGTGGACGCGGCCAACCGCATCTCCGCCGAAAAGCACGCCGCCTATGTGGGGCAGACCTGCCGGGTGCTGGTGGACGGCGAGACGGGCCAGAGCCCCTATAACCTGTCCTGCCGCACAAAGGGCGGTCGGCTGGTGCACCTGGCGGCAGATCCGTCCCTGGTGGGGCGGTTCATGGACGTGAAGATCACCGACAGCACCACCTGGGCCCTGTACGGAGAGCTGGCATGAGCGGACAGGATCGGCGCGGGGAAAAGACCCCCTGGCTGGACTGGGCTGTCCGGCTGCAGGCCCTGGCCCAGGCGGGGCTGTGGTACTGCCGGGACGACTTTGACCGGGAGCGGTACGCCCAGATCCGGGATATCGCCGCCCAGATGCTGGCCCTGTCCTCGGACACGCCCCTGGAGACGGTTCGGGATCTGTTCTGTGACGAGACCGGCTACCAGACCCCCAAGCTGGACACCCGGGCGGCCATCTTCCAGGGGGACAAGATCCTGCTGGTACGGGAGCGGGACGGCCTGTGGTCGCTGCCCGGCGGATGGGTGGACGTGAACCTGTCCGTGGGGGAGAGCGCGGTGAAGGAAGTGCGGGAGGAGGCCGGCCTGGAGGCCAGGGCGGAGTTTCTCATCGCAGTGCAGGACAGGGACAGGCACAACCGGCCCATATACGCCCACAAGGTGTGCAAGGTATTCGTGCTGTGCACGGCCCTGGGCGGGGCGTTTCAGCAGAACACCGAGACCACGGCCAGCGGGTATTTCGGCCTGGACGAGCTGCCGCCCCTGGCGGAGGCGAAGAACACGCCGGAGCAGGTGCGTATGTGCTTTCAGGCCCGCAGGGCGGAGCACTGGACGACGCTTTTCGACTGACAAAGAGAAAAGGAGAAGGGCCCCATGCGCTTTACATACTGCCCCCGCTGCGGCGAAAAGCTGGGGGAGAGAAAGATCGGCGACGAGGGGCTGGTGCCCTGGTGCGGGCGCTGTGAGCGGCCCGTGTGGGAGGCGTTCACCACCGCCGTCATCGCCGCGGTGGTGAGCGGGGATGACCAGATCGTCCTGCTCCGGCAGAGGCGCATTTCCGCCGACACCTATGTGTGCGTGTCCGGGATCATGAAGCCGGGGGAGAGCGCCGAGGACGCCGTCGTGCGGGAGATCGGCGAGGAGCTGGGCCTGGCGGTGCGGCGTCTGCAATACATGGGAAGCTGGCCCCACAAAAACGGGGATATGCTGATGCTGGGCTTCTGCGCGGCGGTGGAAAAAGCGCCGCTTACCCTGTCCCGGGAGTTGGACGGCGCCCGCTGGGTGCCCTTTGACCAGGCCCTGTCCCTGATCCGGGAGGGCAGCATTGCCTGGCGGCTGGCAAGGGCGTCCATCGCCCTGTGCCGGAAAGAGGGCCTCCCGGCGGGAGAGACGGCCGGAGACCGGTTTGAGATCGAATAAGGAGGATCGTTATGAAGCTGATAACTTATCTGGAAGCGGGAAAAGAGAAGGTGGGCGTGCTCACGGCGGATGAAAAGGCCGTGCGGCCGCTGCCCTACGCCGACATGCTGGCGGCCGTGGAGGCGGGGATCGAGGCCCTGACGGCGGCGGAGCCGGGCCCGGCGGCTGCCCTGGAGACGGTGACGCTGCTGGCGCCCATCCCCCGGCCCCGGCAGGACGTGATCTGCCTGGGCATCAACTACGCCGCCCACGCGGAGGAGTCCGCCCGGTACGACAAGGCGCTGGCCAAGGATCGGCCCATCCCCATCTATTTCTCCAAGCGGGTGCCGGAGGCGGTAGGGCCGGAGGGGTTCATCGAGAGCCACCCGGGCCTTGTCCAGCGGCTGGACTATGAGGCGGAGCTGGCGGTGATCATCGGTCAGACCGCGAAAAACGTCCCGGCGGAACGGGCTGCGGAGCACATCTTCGGCTACACCGTGCTCAACGACGTGTCCGCCCGGCTCCTGCAGACGACCCACAAGCAGTGGTATTTCGGCAAGGGTCTGGACGGCTTCACCCCCATGGGCCCCTGCATCACCACGGCGGACGAGATCGCCTTCCCGCCGGATCTGGCCATCTCCGCCCGGGTCAACGGCCAGCTTCGCCAGGATTCGCGCACCGCTCTGCTCATCACCGGCATCGCGGACATCATCGCGGAGCTGTCCTCCGGCATGACCCTGCTGCCGGGGACGATCATCGCCACCGGCACCCCCTCCGGGGTAGGCATGGGCTTTGACCCGCCGAAGTTCCTCCAACCCGGCGACGTGGTGGAGTGCGAGATCGAGGGCATCGGCCTGCTGCGAAACACGGTGAAGTGAGGAAGAGATCGACCGGACGGAGGGATGACGATGGATCGGCAGAAATTGCAGGAAATATTCGAGAAGTATTGTAAAAAGCTGCGGATCACGCCGGATTGGGACGTGCGCCTGCAGTTGGTGGAGGACGCCTCATGGCCCAAGACGGGGGACTTCAAGATCGACTGCGACGATAAAAAGGCCGTTTTGCTGCTGAATGCGGCCAACCCGAGGCAGGAGAACATGGAGGAAGTGATCGTCCATGAACTCATGCACCTGAAGATGTATCCGCTGGATCAGGTAACGGAGTCGCTGATCACAAGCAGCTTTGAAGAGGGAACGAGCGCTTACGCCTTTGCGTATCGGGAGTTTTTCCTGACGCTGGAACAGACGGTGGAGGAGCTGACCAAGTGCTTCCTGCTGGAGTTTGGGGAGAACAGGCAGCTGTCTTACGGCCGGTGCGACCGGCGCCGGTCGTTCAACGAGCTCTACGACGGGCTGAAGAGCATGGAATGACGTTCGTGGCAAAGGGCCTCCCCTGTGCAAGGGGAGGTGCCGAGGGGCAGCGAGACGGAGGGGCCGTTGACCTCCAGCCTGGGTAACGGCCCCGGTCGGCGCCTGACGGCGCAAAAAACAGCAGATAATGAGAAAGAGAGATTAGCGTCATGGCAGAATTGACGCCCATGAAGCGGCAGTACAACGAGATCAAGCAGCAGTGTCCGGACTGCCTGCTGTTTTTCCGGCTGGGCGACTTTTACGAGATGTTCGACGACGACGCCCGCCTGGCCTCCAAGGAGCTGGATCTGGCTCTGACCACCCGCGACCGGGGCAAGCCCGAACAGGAGCAGACGCCCATGTGCGGCGTGCCCTACCACTCCTGCGAGGCGTACATCGGCCGGCTGATCGCCAAGGGGTACAAGGTGGCCATCTGCGAGCAGCTGGAAGATCCCGCTGCCACGACGGGCCTGGTGGATCGGGGCGTCATACGGATCATCACCCCCGGCACCGTCACCGACAGCTCCATGCTGGAGGAGGGGCGCTCCAACTATGTGTGTGCCCTGTGGCTGGAGGGGGAGAAGGGGGCCGCGGCCTTCTGCGACATCTCCACCGGCGAGTTCTGCGTGCAGGATTTTGCCCGGGAGCCGGTGACCCACATCTGCAACGAGCTGGGCCGGTTCGCCCCCCGGGAGGCGGTGCTGTCCGCCGGGGCGGGGGCGGAACCGTCCATCGGCGGGTTCCTGCAGCGGATCGACTGCCTGCCGGAAAAGGACGGAGGCCGCTTTGTGCCGGAGACCTGCTCCCAGCTGGTATACGACCGGTTCGGGGAGGTGATCTCCCCGGCGGAGACCCTGGCGGCGGGGGCGCTGCTGGGGTATATCATCGAGACACAGAAGTGCGATATCTCCCACATCCGCCGCCTTGACCGGTTCGGCCAGGGGCGGTACATGGAGCTGGACTATGCCACCCGGCGGAACCTGGAGCTGACGGAGAGCCTTCGCTCCGGAGAGAAGCGGGGCAGCCTTCTCTGGGTGCTGGATCGCACCCAGACCCCCATGGGCGGGCGGCTGCTGCGCTCCTGGGTGGAGCGGCCCCTGCTTGACCCGGTGGCCATCCGGCGGCGGCTGTCCGCGGTGGGCGAGATCCACGGCGACGCCATCCTGCGCCAGGAGCTGCGGGTCACCCTGCATGACATCGGCGACATCCAGCGGCTGATCGGCCGGTGCGTGTACGGCACGGCCAACGGCCGGGATCTGCTGGCCCTGGGGACGTATCTGGAAAAACTGCCCCGGCTGGTGCAGCTTCTGTCCGGTGTCAGGAGCGCCATTTTGCGGGACGTGGCGGCGATGGACACCCTGGACGGGCTGCGGTGCGACATCCTGGACACCGTGACGGAAAAGCCCCCCTTCTCCGTCCGGGAGGGGGACATCATCCGCCCCGGCGCCAACGACGAGGTGGACAGGCTCCGGGACGTGCGGGACAACGGCGCGGCCATGGTGACGGCCCTGGAGGCCCGGGAGCGGGAGCGCACCGGCATCAAGAAGCTGAAGGTGGGCTATAACAAGGTCTTTGGCTACTACATCGACGTGCCCCGTTCCGCCGGGGACGTGTCCCTGCCGGAGGAGTACATACGCAAGCAGACCCTGGTGAGCAACGAGCGGTATTTCACCCCGGAGCTGAAGCAGCTGGAAAACACCCTGCTCACGGCCAAAGACCGGCTGGCGGAGCTGGAGTATCAGCTGTTCTCCGCCCTGCGGGAGCGGGCCGCGGCCCAGGTGGAGCTGGTGCAGGCCGCCGCGGCGAAGGTGGCGGAGTTGGACGGGGTGTGCTCTCTGGCGGAGGTGGCCAGCCGGAACCGGTACGTGTGCCCGGAGGTGGACGTGGGGCGCACGCTGGACATCCGGGAGGGCCGCCATCCGGTGGTGGAGGCCGCCCAGAAAAACGTCCTGTTCGTGCCCAACGACACGTTTTTGAACGACACCACCGACCGGGTGGCCATCATCACCGGGCCCAACATGGCCGGCAAGAGCACCTATATGCGCCAGACGGCCCTCATCGTGCTCATGGCCCAGATGGGCAGCTTCGTTCCGGCGAAGAGCGCGGTGATCGGCGTGGTGGATCGGGTGTTCACCCGCATCGGCGCGTCGGACGATCTGGCCAGCGGCCAGTCCACCTTCATGGTGGAGATGGCGGAGATGGCGGACATCCTCCGCCACGCCACCAGCGCCAGCCTGCTCATTCTGGACGAGATCGGCCGGGGCACCTCCACCTTTGACGGCATGGCCATCGCAAGGGCCATGCTGGAGCACTGTGCCGACAAGCGCCGGCTGGGTGCCCGCACCATGTTCGCCACCCACTACCACGAGCTGTCCGCCCTGGAGGGGACGCTGGACGGGGTGAAAAACTACAACATCACCGCCAAGAAACAGGGCGGGAGTCTGATCTTCCTGCGGAAGATCGTGCCCGGCAGCGCCGACGACAGCTACGGCATCGAGGTGGCCAAGCTGGCGGGGGTGCCGGAGCCGGTAGTCCGGAAGGCCAAGCAGTACCTGGGAGAGCTGGAGTCCGGCGGCTTGGCCCAACTGCCCGCCGGGACGGCCGCGCCCCGGCAGGAGCAGCAGGTGTCCATGCTGGACGTGGCCGGGGGAGAGCTGGCCCGGCAGCTGCGGGATCTGGATCTGAACACCATCACCCCCCTGGAGGCCCTGAATCTGCTCTACCAGCTGAAAAAGAAGGCCGAGGGATAAAAAGATGGGACGCGCCTGCGGGCGCGTCCCAAAAAATATACGGGCTGTTCGACAAAAGTAGTGTCCCTTCGCTCTTTACAAATGCCGGGAAAAGGCTTATCCTTTACTCACAGCTTATCCAATGGGTCCCGGAGGGCCCGGCTCATATCTTTATCCCACAACCCTATGCTTTGGCGGGCCGCACCATGCAGCCCGCCGCTTTTTTTATCCCACGCTGCTGGCGTCGGCCGCGCCGGAGGTGATGAGCAGATACTCGCTGCTGCACCAGCCGTACAGCGTGCCCTTCTCGCTGTCCTCATAGCGCACCAGGCACCAGTCGTTTTTCGTGGCGTAAATGTCCAGCTCTGTGCCGTCGGGCATTCTGGCGATCTCTTTATACTCGGTGTTGGGGGCCGTGCGCAGGCGCAGGGAGGAGGAGCTCACCTTTACGGTGGCCGTGGTGGGCACGGTGACGTATTCCTCGTCCTCGGGCGGGATCTCCAGCTCGGCCGCCTGGATGGCGGCGATCACGTCGGCGGGGGGATACTCCGCCGGCTCGGGGCTGGCGGTGGCCGCGGCGCTGGCCAGGCCGGCAGGGGGGATGGCGGAGGCGCCGCCGCCGGAGCCGGTGCTGCCGCTGTTGCGGCCGGTGATGATCATCACGGCGATGAGCACCAGCAAAGCCGCGCACACTGCTACGCAGATGTATTCCACCTTCCGCCACTGACCCTCGCTCCAGTTGGAAAACCGGCCGCCGGAGAACGGATTTTTGAACGCGGAGCCCCGCTGGGACGTCTGCTCGTCCTCGTAGTCGTCCTCGTCCTCATAATCTTCTTCAGGAAGTTCCTCCTCCTGGGGCTGGGCGCTGCGCCGGGCGGGACGGCGGGCGGTGGTCTGCACAGACCCGGCGGATGTCTGCCGGCGGCGGGCGGCGGCCTGCCGGGCGTCGCTCAAACGCACCGGCTCCTGCATCGGGGGCTCGTCCGGTTCCTCCTGCTGGGCGGCCTGCGCCCCCTCCTGGGACTGACGCAGCAGCTCCGCCATTCGCTCCTGGGCGGGGGCGCAGCCCTGCTGGGCGGCCTTTACCAGGCACTTGGCGGCAAGCCGGTTCCACCGGGGCTCGTCCGGTTCCTCCTCGCTGCGCCGCTGGGCCCACAGGCTCAACTCATAGTTGGCCTGGGCGTCGCCGGTCTTGGCCCGGGCGATCATCTCCTGTTCTTCCTGTTCCGTCCACTCCCGCATATCGTCTACCTCCCGCTCCCGGCGGCGCCGGGGTGAAAAAGCCTTGTCCTCCTGACGGACATTCATCCTCAGTTTCTATTATAACGTGAAATTGACATAATTCAAAGGTTTTCGGCGGAAAATTAAAAAATTTTTTGTCCGGCGGCCGAAAAAACGGGAAAACGGAGAATGCGGTTGCAAAAACAGGGGCGTCCAAGTATAATAGCAACGGGTGATAACACATGAAAAAATTACTGCTTCTTATCAATCCCCACGCGGGAAAGGGCGGCTATAAAAACGGCCTGGGCGAGGTGCTCATGAACTTCCACCAGGCGGGATTTGCCGTCACGGTGGCCTTCACGGACAAGCGGGGAGACGCCCCGGCCATCGCGGCGGCCCAGGGGCCGGACTACGACCGGATCGTGTGCGTGGGCGGAGACGGCACGTTGAGCGAGACCATCGCCGGACTGGTGTCGGTGGAAAAACGCCCGGAGGTGGGCTATCTGCCCATGGGCACCACCAACGACTGCGCCGCCACTCTGGGCATCCCCCACGACCCGGTGCAGGCCTCCCGTATCGCCGCCGGGGGGCGGCCGATCCCCCTGGACGTGGGCCGGTTCAACGACGACAAGCATTTCATCTACGTGGCGGCCTTCGGGGCGTTCACGGAGGTGTCCTACGAGACGCCCCAGGATCAGAAAAACGCCCTGGGAAAGCTGGCCTATTTCCTGGACGGGGTGAGCCGGCTGCCCAATCTGACCCACCGGTGGGCCCGGGTGGAATACGACGGCGGCGTGGTGGAGGACGATTTCATCTTCTGCGGCGTCACCAATTCCCGCTCCGTGGCGGGGCTTATCCACTTGAAGGAGAACGTGGGCGTGTCCTTGAGCGACGGTCTTTTTGAGATCATCCTGGTGCGCAACCCGGAGAATGTGCTCCAGGTGGGCGCCATCGTCACGGACATCCTGGCCAACAAGTTTGAGAGCGAGTATGTGACCATGCTCCGGAGCAAGACCGTGCGCTTCACCCTCCGGGAGCCGGTCAACTGGACGCTGGACGGGGAGAACGGCGGCAGCCACAAAGAGGTGTACTGCGAAAATCTCCCCCAGGCCGTGCGCATCCTGGTGGAGGACAAAAAGTAAAAAAGCGTGCAAAAAGCCGCGGCGTCAGAGCGCCGCGGCCTTTTCATATGGCTGGGAAGCCGGTGTAGTTTTCCGTGATCTCCAGCAGGCGGTATACGTCCAGCCAGGGCTGGAAGCGGAGCTCGTTTTGGCCGATGAAGCCGGCCAGCTCCCCCCGCAGGCGGGCGGCGTTTTCCGTCTCCCCCCGGGCCAGGGCGGCCAGGGCCTCGGCCAGGCGGCCGGCGTACTGGGCGTGATAGCAAAGCCGCTCCAAAAAGCCCGCCCGCACCGCGCCGTCCTGGGGACAGGGGTGGGGAGGCTCGGCGGCGAACCGGCGGCACAGGGCGGCGGCCTGTTCCATCCGGCGGGCCATCCCGGCGTCCTGCCGGGGGCCCTTGCCGTTTACATAGTCGCAGCTGCTGTGATCGGAGAGCGCCCGCAAAAACGCCAGCGCCTGGGGCGCGGCTGCGCCGTAGGCGGCGGAGAAGTATTCCTCCGCCAGCGCGTCAAATCCTGCCTCCCCGTCGAAGAGGGCCCGGCCCATCACGTAATTGGGCAGAAAGTTGGGCATCCCCGCCCGCAGCTCCTGGCAGCTGATATACCCGTTCAGTCCCAGATCGTTCAGCCGGCGGATGTCCCCGTGGATGACCTGGGCGATGCGCACATAGCCCAGATCCCCGTAGTGGGCCCGGCCCAGGGGGTAGTCGTAGACGAAGCTGTCGCCGGGGAATTGGGCCTGCCAGCCCCGGAGAAAGGCCAGATTCTCCCCCAGATCCCCGGGCAGGGTGATCCGGTTGCGCCGGTAGGGGGGAATGGGGGGCGTGTCCTGGGTGTGGTAGGAGCGGCTGAAAGTGCGGCTGATGGGGGCGAACATCAACACGAACCGGTCGGGGTTTTCCAGCCGCTCCCGTACCGGCGGCCACAGCAGCTCCTGGTAGAGCAGAAACACCAGCCGTGTGGGCAGTCCCTCCGCCGTGAGCCGCCGGTCGATGTCGTTGAGCAGGGCCACGTACTGGTCGGAGACGGTGCTCCGCCGGCAGGCGTCGCACTCGCACACGTTGTTGAAGGCGTCTGCCAGCCAGATGTGCAGATAGTCCACCCCGGGGTTGCGCCGGGCGTAGTCGGTCACCAGCGCGGCAAAGCGCTCCCGGGCGTCCGGGTTGGACAGGCACAGGTTGGTGTTGGCGGGCACGCCCCCGTACAGATCCCGCACCCCGCCGATCTCCGCCGCCAGCGGACGCAGCCTCTCCGGCAGGGGCCGGGGATCGGCGTTCCAGCTCACGGCCGGGTAGCCCAGAACCTCCCCCGTCCAGCCGTGGCCCACCTTGTGCAGCAGCAGGCCCCGGCGGCGTATCTCCTCCTCCGCCCGAACCATGACGCGCTCCGCGTCCCCGGCGGTGAAGGGCTCCGGGGGGAGGGAGGGGTTATTCTTGTGCAGATACCAGCGCTCCAAAAAGGCGTAGGGCGTCTTGAACTGGAGGAAGAAGGCGTTATAGCCCAGCTTGGGCAGCCAGTCGATGAAGTCGTAGATGTTCTCCGGGCTGTCCGCGCCCTCGATGCACACACCCCGGTGGCGGAAGGCCCCGGTCTTTTCGTAGCGCAGACGCAGCGCGTCCTGCCCGATCCGGGGCACCAGCTCGTTGGCCCGGCCGGGAGCCGGAAAACGGCAGCCCAGCCGCCGCAGCGCGTCATAGACCCCCAGCAGCACCGCCCGGGGGCTGTTGCCGGCGATGACGCCGCCGTGGGGCTCCAGCGCCACGGAAAAGGCATCGTTTCCCGGCTTTGGCTCCGTTTTCAGTTCGATGCGCAGCGCGGCGTCCGGCAGCATCCGGCCCAGATAGGAGCGCAGCTCCTCTCCGGCGAAGTCCAGGGTCTGGCCGGGGGCGTGGGTGACGGTGATGTTCATAGAGATATGCCTCGTTTTCCTTAAAAAAGGGGCCTTGAGGAGCGTTCCTCAAGGCCCCGGGCTATTTTATCCGAAGCAGGGGTAGCCGTCAAGACTTACTCGGCGGCCTCGGTCACCTGATCCAGGGCCTCCTGCATCACGTCGAACAGCACCCAGTCGCCCACGTCCTCATGGGCCTCTTCCTCGGTGATGTTGCCGCCGGCGAGCATATCGTTCTGCACGCCCTCATAGTAGCCCTTCATGGTGCCGTCCTCCATGGCGGCGACCATGTCCTCGATGTTGAACCAATGGGCATCGCCCCACTGCAGCAGGTTGATGTCCTTGTCGGTAGCGGTCTGCTCGGCGCACCACTGGGCGACCTCGTCGGCGTTGTCAGGGTTGGCGCCGTAATCCATGGCCTTGAACAGGGCCCGGCTGAAGCGAACCAGGGTGTCGTGGTTCTCCGCGGCGTAGTCGGGCAGGCAGATCCAGCTGGACATGTTGGTGGAGCCGTCGGCGAACTCGATCTCATAGGAGCCCTCGGCCTGCTCCAGGCACATGGAGGTGTAGGGGTTCCAGGTCACGGCCACGTCGATGTCGCCGGAGATCATGGCCGGCACGATGTAGCCGGGATCAAGGGCGTTGAGGGTCACGTCGTCCCGGGTCAGACCGGCTTTGGCCAGAGCGTTGTCCAGAGTGGTCTCGGAGGAAGAGCCGGCGCTGTAGCCGATCTTCTTTCCGGCCAGGTCGTCCACGGTCTCGATGCCGGAGTCGGCGGCGCAGACCAGCTTGTCGGTGGTGTGCACAGAGCTGGGGGCGAAGATGATGGCGCTGCCGGTGATGCACAGCCGGTGGGCGCCTTTGCCGATGTAGGCCAGGTCGATGGAGCCGCCCTCCATGGCCGCGATCTCAGAGGGGCCGTCGCCGAACTCGGTCAGCTCAATGGTGATGCCCTCGTCCTCGAAGTAGCCGCCGTTGATACCGGTCATGACGGCCCACAGGGAGGCGTAGTTGGCCATGTAGCCGACACGCAGGGTGATGGGCTCCTGCTCTTCGTCGGCGAAGGCGATGGCGCCCAGGCTCAGCACCATAGCCAGAGCCAGAAGCAGTGCGAGAAACTTTTTCATGGTTATCCTCCTAAAAAATAATGATTACCTTATGTTCTCCGGTCTTGCCGGGCAGGTACGTTTTACTTGCGGACTTCCAGATATTCCTGATAGACCTCGTTCCAGACCTCGGTCTTCAGCTCCAGGAAGCGGGGATCGTTCTTGGTGGCTTGATCCCGGGGGTAGGGGATGTCCACGTCCACGATGCGCTTGATGCGCCCGGGCCGGGCGGACATGATGACCACCCGCTGGGCCAGAAGGATGGCCTCGTCCACGTCGTGGGTGATGAAGAAGCAGGTCTTCTGCTCCTCCTCCCAGGTCTTCAAAAGCTCCGTCTGCAGCTGGGCGCGGGTCTGGGCGTCCAGGGCGCCGAAGGGCTCGTCCATCAGCAGTACCTCCGGGTTATTGGCATAGGCCCGGGCGATGGCCACCCGCTGCTTCATGCCGCCGGACAGCTCCTTGGGGTAGGAGTTTTCAAAGCCCTCCAGACCCACCAGCTTTATGTACTTGCGGGCGATGGACTCGCATTCCTCCTTGGGCAGGCGCTTCATCTGGGGGCCGAACATGACGTTTTTCAGCACCGTCTGCCAGGGGAACAGGGCGTACTGCTGGAACACCACGCCCCGCTCCACGCCCACGTCGGTGATGGGCTTGCCGTCCAGGTAGCAGGTGCCGCT
>CANQDL010000008.1 GCA_947591105.1 uncultured Oscillospiraceae bacterium | reverse complement strand
GTGAAGGTCCGTCTGTTCCGGCCCTTCGCCGCCGACAAGCTGCTGGCCGCCATCCCCGCCACCTGCAAGAAGCTGGCTGTCCTCGACCGGACCAAGGAGCCCGGCGCCCAGGGCGAGCCGCTCTATCTGGACGTGGTCACCGCGCTGGCCACCGCCGGCCGCACCGACGTGAAGGTCATCGGCGGCCGTTACGGCCTGGGCTCCAAGGATACGCCGCCCGCCACCGTGCTGGCCGTGTACAAGGAGCTGAAGAAGGACGCGCCCAAGACCCAGTTCACCGTGGGTATCGTGGACGACGTGACCCATATGTCCCTGGAGATGGAGGAATCCCCCAACACCGCTGCGGCCGGCACCATCGAGTGCAAGTTCTGGGGCCTGGGCGGCGACGGCACCGTGGGCGCCAACAAGAACTCCATCAAGATCATCGGCGACTACACCGATAAGTACGTGCAGGCATACTTCCAGTATGACTCCAAGAAGACCGGCGGCGTCACCATCAGCCACCTGCGCTTCGGCGACAAGCCCATCAAGAGCCCGTACTACATCAACAAGGCCGACTTCGTGGCCTGCCACAACCCCTCCTATGTGGACAAGGGCTTCAAGATGGTCCAGGACGTGAAGCCCGGCGGCGTGTTCCTCATCAACTGCCAGTGGAGCCCTGAGGAGCTGGCCCAGCATCTGGACGGCGCCAGCAAGCGCTACATCGCCCAGAACAACATCCAGCTGTACACCATCGACGCCATCGACCTGGCCCTGAAGATCGGCATGGGCAAGCGCACCAACACCATCCTCCAGTCCGCGTTCTTCAAGCTGGCCAAGGTCATGCCCGAGGAGGAGGCCATCCAGCACATGAAGGATGCCGCCACCAAGAGCTACCGCAAGAAGGGCCAGGACATCGTGGATATGAACCACAAGGCCATCGACCTGGGCGCCAACGCGTTCGTGAAGATCGACGTGCCCGCCGACTGGGCCAACGCCGCCGACAACGCGGCTCCCGCGGTGCATGAGGATCGTCCCGCCGTCATGAAGATGGTGGAGAGCGTGCTCAACCCCGTGGGCAAGATGGACGGCGACAGCCTGCCGGTGTCCGCCTTCGTGGACTATGCCGACGGTACCTTCCAGCTGGGCGCCGCTGCCCATGAGAAGCGCGGCGTGGCCGTGACCGTTCCTCGCTGGGATGAGACGAAGTGCATCCAGTGCAACCAGTGCGCCTATGTCTGCCCCCACGCCACCATCCGTCCCTTCGCGCTGACCGAGGACGAGGCCGCCAAGGCCCCCGAGGCTGCCAAGATCGCCGAGTGGAAGGCCGGCAAGGGCAAGGGCGTTTACAAGTTCTCCATGGGCGTGAGCCCGCTGGACTGCATGGGCTGCGGCGTGTGCGTGGGCGTGTGCCCCACCAAGGCCATCACCATGGTGCCCAGAGAGGAAGAGGCGCCCCAGGAGGCCGTGTGGGATTACATGGTCACCAAGGTGGAGCAGAAGGACGAGCTGTTCGGCCTGACCGTGAAGGACAGCCAGTTCCATCAGCCGCTGCTTGAGTTCTCCGGCTCCTGCGCCGGCTGCGCCGAGACCAGCTACGCCCGCCTGATCACCCAGGTCTGCGGCGACCGGATGTACATCTCCAACGCCACCGGCTGCTCCTCCATCTGGGGTGGACCGGCTGCCACCAGCCCCTACACCGTCAACAAGGATGGCCATGGTCCCGCTTGGGCCAACTCCCTGTTCGAGGACAACGCCGAGCACGGCCTGGGCATGTATCTGGGCCAGAAGGCCGTCCGCGAGCGCCTGAAGGGCCTGATCGAGCAGATCGCCGCCGACGGCAAGAAGGACGACGTGAAGGCTGCCGCCCAGGAGTATCTGGACACCTATGACGACGGCGCCAAGAACGAGGCTGCCACCAAGAAGCTGGTTGCTCTCCTGGAGGCTCAGGACTGCGGCTGCGAGCGCCGGGCGGAGATCCTGAAGAACAAGGAGTATCTGTCCAAGAAGTCCGTGTGGATCTTCGGCGGCGACGGCTGGGCCTACGACATCGGCTTCGGCGGCCTGGATCACGTGCTGGCCCAGGGCGAGGACGTGAACGTCATGGTCTTCGACACCGAGGTCTACTCCAACACCGGCGGCCAGGCCTCCAAGGCCAGCCAGATCGGCCAGGTGGCGCAGTTCGCCGCGGCCGGCAAGACCACCGCCAAGAAGAGCCTCGCCCAGATCGCCATGACCTACGGCTACGTCTATGTGGCCCAGATCGCCATGGGCGCCAACCCCGCCCAGGCCCTGAAGGCCATCGCCGAGGCCGAGGCCTATCCCGGCCCGTCCCTGGTCATCGGCTACGCCCCCTGCGAGATGCACTCCATCAAGGGCGGCATGACCAACTGCCAGGCCGAGATGAAGAAGGCTGTCGATTGCGGCTACTGGAACCTGTTCCGGTATAACCCCGCGCTGGCCGCCGAGGGCAAGAATCCCTTCTCTCTGGATTCCAAGGCTCCCACCACCAGCTACCGCGACTTCATCATGAACGAGGCCCGGTACTCCGCGCTGACCCTGAACTTCCCCGAGCGTGCGGAGGAGTTGTTCACCACTGCCGAGAAGAAGTCCAAGGAGCGCTTTGCCAACCTGGAGCTGCAGAAGCAGATGTTCGAGCAGGAGGCTGCCAAGTAAGCAGACCCAACAAACCAAACGCCACCGGCCCCCGGGCATTCCCCGGGGGCCGGCTTTTATCTGCGTTTCCGTAGTTGACAAATGGCAGAAATGTGTGTATAATACAAAAGCTTGACCGCAAGGTCGGGCCAATTTCCTTGCTCCCGAGGAGCATATCGGGGGCCAATAGACCAGAAGGAGGTGCTGAAATGGCCAAAACAAGCGAGAAGTACGAGCTGATGTACATCATCAACCCCAACCTGGAGGAAGATGAGCGCACGGCGATCGTGGAGAAGTTCAAGGCGCTTGTGGAGCAGCACGGCACAGTCGATGAGATGGAGGTCAAGGACAAGCAGAAGCTTGCCTACGAGATCAACTACATCGGCGAGGGCTACTACGTGCTGGTGAAGTTCACGAGCGACCCGGCGTTCCCCGCGGAGTTGGATCGTGTGCTGGGGATCACCGACGGCATTATGCGCAGTCTGATCACCCTGCGCGTCGACTGACGGAGGCGCGGAATGCTCAACCACATCACCCTCATGGGCCGTCTGACCCGTGACCCGGAGCTGCGGTACACCCAGAGCCAGACGCCGGTGGCGTCCTTTACCCTGGCGGTGGATCGGGATTACAGCTCCAGAGACACCGGTGAACGCCAGACCGATTTCATTGACTGCGTTGCCTGGCGCAGCACCGCGGAATTTGCCTCGAAATACTTCCAGAAGGGGAGCATGGCGGTCGTCTCCGGACGGCTCCAGATCCGGGACTGGACGGATCGGGACAACAACAAGCGCCGCAGCGCCGAGGTGGTAGTCGATAATCTCTACTTCGGCGAGAGCAAGCGCTCCAGGGACGAGGCCCAGGGCGGCGCCGCCCCTGCCAGAAACGCTTCCTCCGGCTATGGCGAGAGCCGGCCCGCAGGGGGAAGCACCTTCGCCGAGCTGGATGACGGCGACGGCGAATTACCGTTTTGATAAAGGAGGATAGACCTATGCCTTTCGATAAAGCACCCGCTGACAACGCCAATCGGGTCAATAAGCCCCGCAAGCGCAGGAAAGTCTGTCAGTTCTGCGTGGACAAGATGACCCATGTGGATTACAAGGACACCGCTCGTCTGCGCAAGTATCTGTCCGAGCGCGGCAAGATCCTGCCCCGCCGCACCACCGGCACCTGCGCACAGCATCAGCGTCAGCTGACCGAGGCCATCAAGCGTGCCCGTCAGATCGCTCTGCTTCCGTATGTAGCAGACTGAGTCGTTTGAAAGGCAGAGCCTTTCAAACGAGAAGGCTGCGGCATGCCGCAGCGCAAAGCGCCCCCGTCCGATAGGACGGGGGCGTTCACGTTTGCATGCCGAGAAGTGTTTTTTCCGACGTACACGCCGCCGGAAAAACGATCCAAATCTCTTTGCGCCTGCGGGCGCAAATTCTGCGCAGCTGCCTACATGATGGCCTGGCCCTGCATGAAATAAACATACATGAGGCCAAAGATACACAGCTCCGCCGCCAGCAAACTATACCGGGCGGCGGGGCTTTTTATCCGCCCCACGCACAGGTACATGGGCAGGCACCCCAGCATGTACCGCCCGCCGCTGATGAGCCACCCGGCGGTGTAGCACATGCCCAGGTAGGCCCCGCCATACAAAAGCCAGGCGTTGTCCACCTTTCGCCAGAAGCCGTACAGCAGCAGCGCCGCTCCGATGTAGTATAGGGCCATCTGGGGCCAGTAGATCCACTTGGCCAGATCCGGGTATTGCATGGCCATGTCCAGCTGCTGGACAATGGTGTCGCCCAGCCACTGGACGGACTGGTACCAGGGCTCGATGCTCTCGTAGTACTGGAAGGCGAAAAAGCTCCCGCACACGGCCCTGTTGATGCACAGATAGACCCCGAAGCCCAGCAGCGGCGCGCCCGCGGCCAGATAACGCCAGCACCAGCCGTCCCTCCGGAAGACGCGCCAGGCGCAGTAGATCCCCGGCAGGAGCAGCAGCACCCCCTGCACCCGGGTGAGGGCGCACAAAAACCCCGCCAGACCCGCCGCCAGCCAGCGCCGCCGGAGCAGGAGGTAGAGTCCGGACAGGTTCAACAGCAGAAAGAGCCCCTCGGTGAACACGCCCTGGCAGAAGAAGCCGAAGGGGTAGAGCCAGTAGGCCGCCAGCGCTGCCCACGGGTGGGCGCATTCCCGGACGGCCAGCTTGGCCAGGATCACCGAGGAAAAACCGTAGCACACCTGGGAGATGACCACCCCCGCCAGCATATACCGCCCGCCTATGACGCCGCCGAAGATCCGCACCAGCAGCGGGTACAGGGGATAGAACACGATGGCGTTCACCCACTCGCCAGCGGACACGTAGCCGTTTTCCGCCAGGAAGAGGTAATAGGCGCTGTCACCGGTCTGGGTGAATCGCTGCCAGTAGTAGGGGAGGAAGCCGGCGGTGGTGCCCATCACCCTTTGGTATGCCAGAAAGGCGCCCAGCCACAGCACGGCCAGACCGGCGAGAAAAACGGCCGGCCAAGTCCATCCGGCGAGAGAGCGCCGGCCGGGCTCGTCGGGCGCTGGGGCCTGGGCCTCCAGGGCCGGGCGCAGCTTCACCCCCAGCAGCTCTCCCATGGCCCGCAGGGCGAGAAACGCCAACAGCGCCGCCATGGCGGCGCTGGATGTGAGCCAGAGAAGCACGCGCATTAGGAAAACCTCCGGAATGTCAGACGGCGGCCGGCGTTCTGTCCCGGCGGAGCAGGGACAGAAGCATACCCAGATACCTGTACAGCAGCTCCAGCAGCACCGACGCGCCCAGAGACAGCGCCGTCAGCACCGCCAGGTCGATCCACACGCACCCGGTGCAGTAGACCAGCTTGGTGAACTCCAGAAAATAGTAGCAGAAGAAGGTGTGCACCAGCCACATGTTGGTGCTGTGCCTGCCCAGGAAGGAAAAGCCCAGCCGCAGGGGCGCCAGGCAGTCCAGCAGCGCGGAGAGAAAGGCCGCCAGCAGCGGCACCAGCACCACATCAGCGCTGGCCATGTCAGAGAACACATACTGCCGGCAGATCAGCACGACGGCCGTCCCGGCAAGAGAGGTGAGCCATGCCGGCAGGCGCATGGCGCGGATGCGGCGCTTGAGCAGAACGAGCACGTCGTAACGGGCAAAGACGATGCCGGAGAAAAAGGCGGGCACGTACTTGTTCAGCAGGCAGAAGCGGGAGAAGTAGAGGTTGCTGTTCAGTCCGGACAGGGCGGTCGTCCTGGCCAGGCCGGGAAAGACGCCCTGGGTCAGGATGTCGATGCCGAACACCAGGAAGAGGTCGGCCAAAAATCCTCGCCGCCGCTCCGAAAGCCGGCAGAACAGACACCCCAGGGGCAGTGTGCACAGATAATAGCCGAAAAACCACCACTCCCCGTTGAAGGTGGACTTATAGCCGACGAAGTTGCCCGCCAGGTCGATGAAAAACTGCTTGGGGGAGGAGATCAGGTACCGGGAGCAGAAGGGCCGCAGCAGCGCCGCCGGCCGGGCAAAGCACAGAAAGGCGATGGGGACAAAGACGAAAAAGACCTTCCAGTACCGCTTGTAAAGGCCGATGACCGCCTCCAGCAGACGGAACGTGCCGGCCTGCATGCGCTTATAAAGTCCGTACCCGCCCAGGAAAAAGAACAGCGGCACGCACACCAGCGCGTCCATCGCAAGATCGTTCAGATAGCCATTCTCCACAAAGCCGGGGATCAGCGAGGTGAATCCGGCAAAGTCCACCGGGTACCGTTCGGGAAACGCCGCCAGGTGGTGCAGCAGCATGAGCAGCACCGCCACGCCCTTGACGGCCTTTGTGTCGTCTCTTGTGAACATACGAAATCCCTCGTTCAGCCGTAGAAATACATATAGAGCGCGCCGTAGGCGTTGAAGGCCACCGCCATACCGCCCAGGGCCAGCTCCCAGTTGGAGGGGCGCTTCTTTCCCCGGTCGGCAAGATACATATAGAGGAAGGGGATCAGATCGCAGCTGTAGCGGGAGCCGAACTGCCATGCGCCCATGGTACGGTGCATACAGATGCAGACCAGCTCCGCCAGCATACCGGCCGACAGCAGCAATCCCTCCGCGCTGACCGGCCGACGGGTGGCGTTGATGGCGCAGCGGAAGAACCAGATGATAAAGATGGGGTTGGCCACAAAGAAGATAAAGCCCTGGAACAGGGGGAAGGACAGTTGCAGATCCTCCATGGTCACCGGGGTGAACAGATGCTTCAGGTTGGGCAGCAGGTAGCTCCAGTGGAACTGGCCGTGCTCGGCCCGGACGAACTCCGGCAGGTAGTTGTGGCCAAACTCCAGGGGGTCATCGAACCGGACATAGTTATAGGCCATATAGCAGGCGCCGATGAGCACCGGCCCGATCAGGCACCGCCACTGGGCAAAACAGCTCTTCCAGAACCCGCCGTGGGCTTTCCGCTCGTTCCAGGCGAACAGCAGCACGAACACCGGCAGGAATACGGCGCTGAAGGGCCGGCAGCCCACCGCCAGCGCCAGGAAGGTGGTGGACAGGGCCTTGCGTCCACTGATGGCGCACAGCACCGCCGCCAGACACATGACCATGTTCAGGGCCTGGGCCTGGAACCACACGCCGGCGTTGGTGGTCATCCACAGCATGTTGCATCCCCACACGCACACCAGCGCCCAGAAAGCGGCCACGGTGGGCTTCCGCCCCCGGCGGAGCATGATGGCGTAGGCCAGCTCCGCCGCGGCCAGACCGTAGGCGGCCATGACCATGTTGTTGGGGGTATCCAGGCCGCAAAGGGCCACGAAGGGGATGAGAAACACAGAGGGCAGCGGGGGGAAGGACACATAGTACCGGCCCTGATAAATGGCCAGCTCCAGATAGGTGTATTTCGCCCCGTCCGGCAGATACGTCCGGCCATGGAGCCAGTTATAGGTCTGCAGGGTATAGCTGTCCCAGTACTGGTGCTGAAAGAGCGTTCCGCCCATCAGATCGCTCATGAGAAAGTACCCGGTCATCATGACGACCAGCAGCGCCAGAAGGGTGCGCAGCGGGGGCGGAAAGTATTGGGAGAGCTTGTTTTTGCCCATTGGTATATCCTCCGGCCGGCGGCGCTCACATGACCTGGCCGCCGGCAAAATAGGTGAACAGATAGGCCGTCTGGAATATGGCGAACAGCACGATCATAAAAAGACCGGCTCCCATATGGCGCTCGCCGGCGCGGCCCAGGGCGGCGAACAGGGGAAAGGCGCAGGCCATATAGCGTCCGCAGCTGATGGGCCAGGCGAGGGAATAGTTCATCACAAGATAGAAGAGAAAATAGGCCGTCCACGCGGGGGGAAGCCGCCGCCGGGCGTACAGCAGCGAGGCAAGGCTCAAAAGAAACACCGCCAGCTCCGGCGCCCACAGCACGTACAGCCGATCCTGGTTCCACCGGCGGTGGATGTATTCCCATATGGTGGCCAGGCACTTGGGCAGCGGCGCAAAGCTCTGGTTCCAGATCTTCTGCTGGTAGATGACGAACTGAAAGGGATTGCCGTCCACCTTCCAATTCATATACAGATACACGCCCGTGCCCGCGAAAACGAGCGCCAGCGGCAGCAGCTTTTTCAAGAAGTCCCGCCCCAGACCGGCAAAGTCGCGGCGCCGGAGCTTTTGCAGGGGCCTTTCGCTGACGCAGTACTCCACCGCTGCCGCCGGGAGCAGCACCAGCCCCTGCATCCGGGTCATGGCGGCCAGCGCGCCGGTCAGACCGGCCAGAAGCCAGCGGTGCCGGCGTATGAACAAAAAGCAGAGCCCGGTCAGCAGCAGAAACAGGCTCTCCCCGAAGGTGGCCGCGAAGAAAAAGGCGAAGGGATAGGCCGACAGCAGCGCCAGGGCCAGACGGGCGGCGCTCCAGCCGAAGTCCTCCGTCACCAAGCGGGCGAACACATAGCAGGCCCCCACATAGCACAGGCAGGAGACGATATGGCCGCACAGCCGCCAGTCATCGACGGCCAGGTGTACCAGCCGCATCATCCAGGGGTACAGGGGAAAGAATACCAGGGTGGTGTGCATACCGTTGAGGGTGAAGCCGTCGTAGCCCAGCTCGGCGATGCGGATATAGTTGCTGGCGTCCCACTTCTCCCAGGCGCGCAGAAAGATGTCCAGATCCACCTTGCCGTAATAGGAGGAACAATAGACGAAGCTGACGGAGTAGGTGACGAACAGCACCCCCAGCGCCCACAGCACGGCCCTGCGGCCCATGGCGCGGGTAAAGACCTGGCCCCGGCCGCCGCCGGATGGGGCAAAGCGCAGCGTGCGTCCGCCCAGGGACAGCGCCGGCACCCCCGCGCACTGAAAGAGCAGCGTCAGGCACACATAAGCCAGTGCCAGCACCACCAGACACAGCAAGAAGAAGAAAACCATAGGCGCGTCTATCCCCGTCGGCTCCTGTCAGAGCAAAATGCAAGTCATCAAATCGTCTTATATCCAATAAGCATTATTCTACTCCGATATGGCGGATTAATCAAGGGAAAAAGAAGAGGGGCTTTAGATGCTGGGCACCTGTCCTATTATAGATACTTTTTTCAGCATATTCAAGTCTTATTTTTCAGTGGATAATGAAAATCAAGCGTACAGGGGGGATGCAGCTTGATTTCATATGATCCACTGTGGAGGACTATGGCCGAGCGCGGGCTGACTACTTATGCGCTGATCGTCAAATATGAGATCAACCCCCGTACGATCAACAGCTTGAAACACAATCGCTCTATAACCCTATACACGCTTGAAAAGCTGTGCAGGATCTTGAACTGCCAGGCAGAGAGCGTTGTTGTCTTTCTGCCGGATGAGGAACAGACGGAATGAGAAATGAAAAGAGGGCAAAAAATGCAGCAGGGACTTGCAAGCGCAGTCCCTGCTGCATTTTTTTGCTCCTGTCAGCTGATCACTGTGTCGTCCTGGTAGATCCACTCGTTCACGTCGGTGACGCGCACGTCGTTCTCCCCCAGGCGGGCCACCACCTTCGCAATGCCGGCGTTGATGATCAGCCGGCGGCACATGGAGCAGGAGGTGGTGTCGGTCAGGTATTCCCCGGTCTTGGCGTCCCGGCCCACCAGGTACATGGTGGCGCCGATCATGTCCCGCCGGGCGGCGGAGATGATGGCGTTGGCCTCCGCGTGGACGGAGCGGCAAAGCTCGTACCGCTCTCCGGAGGGGATCTGCAGTTCCTCCCGATGGCACACGCCCATGTCCACACAGTTGCACCTGCCCCGGGGCGCGCCGTTATAGCCGGTGGCTAGGATCTCGTCGTTTTTCACGATGATGGCCCCGTAGGTGCGCCGCAGGCAGGTGGAACGCTCCCTGGCCGCGTCGGCGATGTCCAGATAGTAGTCCAGTTTGCTCTTTCGCTGCATATGTGCTTCCCCCCGAAAATGGATGCGACCATTATAAATATTTTCCCCATGAAAGTGGTTACTATTTTGTTACATGTGTGCTATGATATAGCCATGATGGAAAAGCGGAATTATCAAAAGGAATTGGACGCGGTGACCGGCGCGCTCACCCATCGGCCCCGGCTGATGCTCCAGTGCTGCTGCGGGCCCTGCTCCAGCTATGTGCTGGAGTACCTCACCGCCTATTTTGACGTGACGGCGCTCTTTTATAACCCCAACATCCGCCCGGAGGCGGAGTATGAAAAGCGCCTGGCCACCATGCGGCAGCTTCTGTCGTCCATGCCGCTGGCCCATCCGCCGGCGCTGGCGGAACCCGGCTGGCGGGGGGAGGAATTTCTGGCGGCGGCAAGGGGGTTGGAAAAGGAGCCGGAGGGCGGCGCCCGGTGTACGGCGTGCTTTCTGCTGCGGCTGGAGTACACGGCCCGGGCCGCGGCGGAGGGCGGGTATGACTTTTTCGGCACCACCCTCACCGTCAGTCCCCACAAGGACGCCGAGCGGATCAACCGCATCGGCTTTGCTCTGGCGGAGCGGTACGGGGTGCGCTGGCTGCCCTCGGACTTCAAAAAGCGCAACGGCTATCTGCGCTCCATCCAGCTGTCCAGGCAGTACGGCCTGTACCGCCAGGAGTACTGCGGCTGCGGCTGGCCGGAGAGGGAATAATACATAGGGCGGCGCCGCCGTCAGTCTTCATCGCCGGGGGCGTCCGCCTCCGGCGTTTCCTTTTGCTCTTCCAGCTGGGCCAGGACCGGCCGCAGCAGGGAGCAGTCCAGAAAGCAAAGCCCGGCGCATCCCACGATCAGCCACACGGCCAGGGTCTTGAGAAACGTGGCGGGCAGAAAGATGGCCAGCAGGAAGGGCACGGCGTTGAGCGCTGTGAGCGCCAGCGTCCGGGGCAGCTTCCATATGGTCAGGATGAGGGCGTTGACGCAGTGCTCCTTCAGGGAGTTTTCATACCGCACCAGCAGCGGGAAGACATAGGATGCCACCGCCAGGATCGCCAGGGCGAATATGGCCACCGCGCAGCGCAGCGCCAGCGCGGCCGTGCCTGTGAGGTAGGTCTGGATGATGAGCAGGTCGCAGACCAGGGACAGAACCAGCAGCGCGAAGATGAGCCAGAGGGCGGTGGCCTGGCGGAAATTCTCCTTAAAGCCCCGGAAAAACGTCCTGGCGATCCCCGGCTCCCCGCCCAGGGAGAGACTCTGCACCACCTTGATGAGCCCGGCCAGAGAGGCGCCCACCGTCACCACCGGCACGCAGCACACCAGAAACAGAAAGTTTGCGATCATCAGATCCCCTACCCGGCACAGCAGCTGGATAAACGGGTTATCAAAATCCAGAATCGACTTCATGCGCGCACCTCCCGGGATGTGTCCGCCGCCCCGGCACGGCGCAGCGCGCTGGGGGACAGGCCAAAGTAGGATCGGAAATGGACATAAAAGCGGTTGAGCTGACCGTAGCCCACCATGCCGGCGATGACGGAGATCTTCTCAGAGGTGGTCTCAATGAGCCAGCGGGCCTCCTCCATCCGGCAGCAGAGCACATACTGGGACAGCTTCATGCCCGTGTCCCGCAGAAAGACCCGGCCCAGGTACTTGCTGTTCATGTTCAGCCGCTCCGAGATGGAAAGGAGGGTGACGGGGGGGTTATTGAAATCCTCCTGCACGATCCGCAGCAGACGGACGGTGAGAGGGGAGAGAGACGCATATTCCACATGGAGGATGGGATCTTCAGACGGGAGGATGGCCTGCCCGGCGCCGGGAAAGGCCCGGCGGAGAAAGGCGCTCAGCTCCTGGCTGTTCAGCGGGGTGAGCAGGTAGTCCTGGGCCCCGGCGCGCATGGCCCGGCGTATGCTCTCCGGCTCCACGCTGGAGGAGGTGATGCACACGGCGGTGTCCAGTCCCGCGGCCCGTATGGTCTCCGTCAGAGAGCAGCCGGAGCGCGCCGACAGCCGCAGGGGGATGAGCGCCGCCTGGGGGCGGAGGTGCAGGATCATGGCCAGCGCCTCGTCATAGCTGCCCGCCTGCCAGACCGGCATACTGGGGGCCAGGTTATGCACCTGTGCGGCGGCGGACTGCCTGTCGGCGGGATCGGCGCCCGCAATGAGAAGCCCGTACATCAGCGGATGTCATAGACGGACTTGACCGTCCAGCAGGCCGCCAGCTCCGCCGCAGTGTGCTCCGTGCGTGCGGTGACTACATAGGGCTCCGGGCTGACGAGGGCAAAGCCGTTGTCGCTGAGCACGCAGTCGAAGTCCCCGAAGTCGAGGCAGACGCCCCGGGCGAACACGTCCGAGCGCAGCGTGACGGCGACCCCGTCGGGGCCGTCGGCAAACGCGGCGGAGATGGCGGGTTTTTTCCAGTCAAAATGCTTCGGCGGCACGAAAAGCTCCGTCTGGCGCATGAGAAACCGGCCGTCCCCGTCGAAGAGGTCGGCATAGATATATGTGTCATAGGGATCTTCCGCCCGGGCCGGGCAGGCGAACACGTCCGCCGCGGACAGGGCCTCCGCTTCGGCGGAGAAGACGTGTTCCTCCAGCACGGTCATGTCCCCCTTGCAAAGGCACAGGCGAACCTTACCACGGAAGGGGGCCATGGTCTCGTTGGCGATGTTCACCGTCAGGCGCCCGCCCTCCAAAAACAGAGCCATGGCCACCGGGGCATAGAACTTCTTTGCCGCGTAGTGCAGCAGCTTATATCGGCCGAAGCTGTCCACGCTGGACCAGGAGGCCACAGGCCAGCAGTCGTTGAACTGCCAGTATACGGAGCCCATGCAGCGGCCCCGGCAGCGGCGGAAATGCTCCACGCCGTACTTGATGGCGTCCGCCTGCAGCAGCTGGGAGGCGTAGACCAGGTTCTCAAAGCTGGTGGGATAGAGATAGGTGTCCGCCAGGTAGCGGAGGATCTTGACGTTGCCGCCCTTGCACTTCTGGTGGTTTTCCATGACCCGGGAAAAGCAGTTCATGTCCTGCTCGCCGCAGAAGCTGCGGACGGTCTTCATGGAGGGGAAGCTCTCGAAGCCGTATTCGGAGCAGAAGCGAAAATCCAGCTCCCGGTAGGCGGTGAAGGGAAGACCGCCGTGCCACACCGCCCAGTAGTGGCTGTCGCCCCGGGCCGGGTCGCCGGTGTTTTTGAAGCCGCCGCCGGCGGAGGGACTGGAGGGCCAGTAAAAGACCTGGGGGGCCAGCCGCTCGCACAGCTGGGGCAGCAGCCGCTCGTACAGGCGGATGTAATCCTCCCGCACAAGCTGACTGTCTCCCACGCCGGGCCACTCCAGCACCGCCAGCTCCATCTCGTTGTTGCCGCACAGGATGGCCAGGCTGGCGTGGTGGCGCAGGCGCTTGAGATTCTGCTCCGCCTCCGCCATGAACTCCGCCTCAAATGCGGGAGTGAGGCGCACGTTGGCGCAGGCGATCATAAAGTCCAGCCACACCAGGATGCCGTTTTCGTCGCACAGCTGGAAGAAGCGGTCATCCGGGTAATACCCGCCGCCCCAGACACGCAGGCAGTTGAAGTTGGCGTCCAGGCACCAGCCCATCATCTCGGCCAGGCGCTCGTCTGTCACCCGGCTCAGAAGATTGTCCTGGGGCACGTAGTTGGCGCCCATGGCGAAGATCTTCACCCCGTTGAGCACGAAGCAAAACTCGCTGCCCTTGCCGTCCGGATCGGGCTGGGTGCTGACGGTGAGGGTGCGCAGGCCGATCTGCCGCCGGTTTCGGTCGATGACCTGCCCGTCCTTTAAAAGCTCCACCTCCAGCGGGTAGAGGAAGGGCTCCCCATAGCCCCTGGCCCACCAGAGCTTTGGCTCTTTCACGGTGACGACGCCACGGCCGCCCTCCAACAGCACCCGCTGGCCGTCCAGCAGGGCGTATACCTGGCACCCGGCGCCGCGCTTCGTGTCCACGGCGATCTCCACGTCCACGGCCCCGGGGTGGTGGCGCTGGAGGATGGCCACGTCCTCCACCCGGTCGGTGTCGTACCCCTCCAGGGTGACCGGCCGCCAGATGCCCATGTCGGGCAGGGTGGGGCCCCAGTCCCACCCGGACATATAAAGGGCCTTGCGCAGATGGGCCGCGCCGGGGAGGGTGTCCCCGTCGTTGGTGTAGAGGTAGTGCCGCTCGTTGCGCTCCCGGAAATAGCGGATGGGGGAGGAGAAATCCAGGCGCAGCCGGTTCTCCCCGCAGCGCAGCAGATCCTTCACGTCGAAGGTGTAGGAGCGGTGCATATTCTGCACCTGGGCCAGGAGCTTTCCGTTCAGGCGGATGGCGCAGATGGTGTCCAGCCCCTGGAAGGTCAGCTCCACGTACTGCCGGGCGAGAAGGGCCTCGTCCGCCTGGAATACGGCGGTGAAGGCGCAGTCCTCTTCCGCCAGGGCCGTCAGGGCCCGCTCGTTCAGTCCGTAAAAGGGGTCGGGGATCTTTCCGCTTTCATAAAGGACGCTGTAGAGCGTGCAGGGGGCCTGGCAGGGCAGCGGTTCATATTCCCCGTACAGGAGCGTCCAATCCCGGATCAGCATAGGCGTCTCTCCTCTCTTTTTTGGGTCAGCGCAGACAGGCCATCGCCTCGTCATAGGACGGCACGCTGGATATGCCGCCGGGACGGGTGGTGGAGAGCCCGGCGTACACGCAGGCGAACCGGGCGATGTCCTCCAGCTCCGGGCCGGTGAGCGCCTCCGGGGCCTTGCCGGCCTGCAGCAGCTTCCACACCGCGCTGCCGCCGAAGATGTCCCCCGCGCCGGTGGTGTCGGTGACGGCCAGCCCGGTCAGACCGGGGGTCTGGCCCGCCGCCTGGCCGTTTCGGTACACGCACCCGTCGGCGCCGCAGGTGACGAACACCAGCTTGCAGCCGTAGGTCTTGCGGATGTGCTCCGCGCCGGCGGCGGGGCTCATGCCGAAGAGGAAATCCACTTCCTCGTCGCTGATCTTCACCACGTCCGCCTGTCCCAGGCCCCAGAGCATCTGCTCCTTTGCCAGGGCCATGCTGCTCCACAGCATCTTGCGCAGGTTGGGGTCGTAGGTGATGAGCTTGCCCTGCCGGCGGGCGTAGGCCACCGCCTTTTGGGTGGCGGAGCGGGCCGGCTCGTCGGTCAGGGAGAGGGTGCCGAAGTGAAACACCTTCGCCTGGTCGATGAGCTCCAGATCCAGCTCCTCAAAGCGCAGAGCCGTGTCCGCGCCGGGCTTTCTGGCAAAGGAAAACTCCCTGTCGCCCCGCTCGTCCAGGGTGACGAAGGCCAAGGTGGTGAACACGTCGTCCGCCGCCAGAAGGCCGCGGGTCTCTATGCCCGCCTTTTTCAGTGTGCCGGTCAGAAGCGTGCCGAAGGCGTCCGTGCCCACCTTGCCCAGCAGAGCGGTGGACGCGCCCAGCTTAGCCAGCGCGGCCAGGAAATTCGCCGGCGCGCCGCCGGGATGGGCCGCCATGAGCGGGTAGCCGTCCCCGTCGGCGCTCTGGTATGTAAAGTCGATGAGCAGCTCGCCCAGCGCCACAACGTCTATCATGGTTCCACCCCTCACTTTGCCGCCGGATACTCGTTGCAGAGCAGCCGGTAGGGGGGCTCGTCCTCCTCAATGGTGGGGAAGCGGCCCACCGGCGGATTGAAGCGGTTGTCCGTGTTGTCGTCGTTGCACTGGCTGACCTCGCCCAGCAGCACCGGCCCGGTGCCGGGCTCCACGTTGAAGTCATGGTACATGTACTGCTGGATGTGGATGCTCTCCCCGGGGGTCAGGCGGATCTGGGTGCCGGCGGGGACGGTGTAGGTGCGGCCGTCGGTGTGGACGGTCACGTCGGATTCATAGTCGATGCTCTCGTCGGGCAGGCTGTTGTAGACCTTGATAAGGATGTTCCCGCCGCCCCGGTTGATGATGTCCTCGGTCTTGAACCAGTGGAAGTGGTTGGGGGAGTACTGCCCCTCCTTCAGGTAGAGCAGCTTTTCCGCGTACACCTTGGGGTACTTGTCCGCCATGGCCCGGTTGCCGTTGCGGATGGTGATCAGGCTCAGTCCCACCTTGTCAAAATCGCCCAGGCCGTAATCGGTGATGTCCCAGCCCAGCATGCAGTCCCGAATCTCGTCGTAGTCGTGGCCGATGTCCTGCCACTGTTCCGGGGTGAAATGGCAGAAGGGGGGCAGGTAGCAGCGGTGGGTCTGACACATGGCCTCCAGTTCCCGGAGGGCTTTGTTGATCTCAGAACGCTTCATGATCGGCTCCTTTCGGCGCTTTGCGCGCGGAAGATTTGGTGTTTACAATAAATTAATTATAGCACCGTTGCCGCCGGCAGCGCAACCATTAGATTTCCCCTTGCGCTTTTGGCCGGGATAGGGCATAATGGAATGGAAAAAACTGACTTGTCGCCAAGGAGGCAGCGCTATGCGCAGACTGGACAACGACTGGGAATTTACCTTCCGCTGGAGCGACGCCTTCGGCCGGGGGGAGGGCGCGGCGGAGCGGGTACGCCTGCCTCACACGGTGAGGCAGTCGCCCCTGCACGGGGCCGGGCCCCAGGATTACGAGACGGTGTGCGGCTACCGCCGGTGGGTGACCGTCCCGGCCGAGGCGGCGGGAGGGCGGCTCTTTCTCCAGTTTGACGGGGCGGCCCATATCGCCCAGGTGTACGTGAACGGCAGGAAGCTTGCCGAGCACCGGTGCGGCTATACGGGCTTTCGGGTGGAGATCACGGACGCGGCGCCGGCGGGAGAGCGGGCGCTTGTGGCGGTGAAGCTGGACTGCACGGAAAATCCCGCCGTGCCGCCCTTCGGATTCGTGATCGACTATCTGACCTACGGAGGACTCTACCGGGACGTGTGGCTGGACGTGCGGCCGAAGAAGATGATCTCGGAGCTTTTTGTCCATACCCCCGATCTGCACACCGCCCGGGTCAGCTGCCAGGCCCCCGGCCCGGTGCGCTATGAGATATTGGACGACGCCACGGGCAAGATCGTGGCCCGGGGGGAGGGAGAGGGCCAGCTGGACATCTCCGTGCCGGACGCCCGGCCCTGGTCGGTGCAAACGCCCTGTCTTTACCGCTGCCGGGCCACGCTTCTCTGCTCCGGGGACGTGCAGCAGACCGTCTTTGGCTTCCGCACGGCGGTGTTTCGGGCGGACGGGTTTTATCTCAACGGGGAGAAGCTCTTCCTCCGTGGGCTGAACCGGCACCAGTGCTATCCCTACATGGGCTACGCCGCCCCGGAGGCACTCCAGAGGGAGGACGCCCGCATCCTGAAGCATGAGCTTGCCTGCAACGCCGTGCGCACCAGCCATTATCCACAGAGCCAGTATTTTCTGGACGAGTGCGACCGGCAGGGGCTTCTGGTGCTCACGGAGATCCCCGGCTGGCAGCACATCGGCGGGGAGGCGTGGAAGGAGCAGACGTGTGAAAACGTGCGCCAGATGGTGCTGGAGAACCGCAACCACCCCAGCGTGATCCTCTGGGGGGTGCGCATCAACGAGAGCCTGGACGACACGGACTTTTACGCCCGCACCAACGCCATCGCCCACCAGCTCGACCCCAGCCGGGCCACCACCGGTATCCGGTATGTGGAGATGGGGGACGTGCAGGAGGACGTGTTCGCCTTCAACGACTTCTCCCACACGGGGAACAATCCTGGCGTGCGCTCCCGGAAGGAGATCTGCGCCGACCCGGACAAGGCCTTTCTCGTCACCGAGAACAACGGCCATATGTTTCCCACCAAGTCCTATGACACCTGGCAGCGCCGGCAGGAGCACGCCCTGCGCCACGCCCGGGTGATGGACGGGGCCATGGCCAGCGGGGAGCATGCGGGCTTTTTCAGCTGGTGCATGTTCGACTATCCCACCCACCAGGATTTTGGCTCCGGCGACCGGGTGTGCTACCACGGGGTGATGGACGCATTCCGCAATCCCAAGCTGGCCGCGGCGGTGTACGCCAGCCAGGGGGAGGAACGGCCCGTGCTGGAGGTGGGCTCTCTGTCCATCGGGGACTATCCCGGGGGAGATGTGGGCACGGTGTGGGTGTTCACCAACGCGCAGCAGGTGCGGCTCTATAAAAACGGGGAGCACGCCGCCACCCTGACCGACGAGCACTGGCAGGCCCTTCCCCACGGGCCCATGGCGGTGACGGACGCGGCGGTGGGCTGGTGGGGCGGCCAGGCGGTCTGCTGGCGCTTTGACGCGGTGCAGGACGGCAAGGTGGTGGCCTCCGTCACGAAAAAGCCCTCGGCCCGATTCCACCTGCAGGCCGCGGTGAGCCACCGGGAGCTGACGGAGGGGGATACCTACGACACGGCCGCCGTGCGGCTGCGCCTGGTGGACGAGTACGACAATCTGGCCAGCTATGTGCAGATCCCGGTGCGCTTTTCCCTGGAGGGGCCGGGGCAGCTGGTGGGGCCGGACACGGCGGTGCTGGAGGGCGGCTGCGGAGGAACGTACGTGCGCACGGCCGGCGCGCCGGGCCAGATCACGCTGACCGTGACCACCGACCAGACGGAGCCGGTGACCCTGCGCTTTACCGTGCGCTCTTGACGGCTGGGCTGACGGGGCGTAAAATAGACAGCAGAAAGAGTTGACCACCGGAGCACACGTTGCGGAAAGGAGCGCAGGCCCGTATGAAACTGACATTTCTGGGAGCGACCCATGAGGTGACCGGCAGCTGCACCCTCATCGAGGTGGGGGGCGTCTACGGTCTGGTGGACTGCGGCATGGAGCAGGGGGCGGACGTGTTCGTCAACCAGGATATCCCTGTAGAGGCGGGCAAACTGGATTTTGTGCTGCTGACCCACGCCCACATCGACCACTCCGGCAATCTGCCGCTGCTGTACAAGCGGGGCTATTCCGGCCCCATCTATGCCACGGGGGCCACGTGCCACCTGTGCGAGATCATGCTGCGTGACTGCGCCCATATCCAGGAATCGGACGCGGAGTGGAAGAGCCGCAAGTCCAAGCGGGCCGGCGGCCCGCCGGTGGAGCCGGTGTATTCCATGGAGGACGCGGAGGCTGCCATCGGGCACCTGCGCCCCTGCGAGTACGGCGAGCAGGTGCATATCGCGGAGAACGTGTTCATCCGCTTTACCGACGCCGGCCATCTGATGGGCTCCGGCAGCATCGAGATCTGGCTCACCGAGCAGGACGTCACAAGAAAGCTGGTGTTCAGCGGGGACATCGGCAACGTCAACCAGCCCATCATCAACGACCCGAAGTATCTGGCGGACGCGGACGCGGACTACGTGATCACCGAGTCCACCTACGGCGACCGGTATCACCAGAAGATGGATCAAAACAACGTGCAGTTTCTGGCCGACTGCATCCAGCGCACGCTGGATCGGGGCGGCAACCTGGTGATCCCCTCCTTTGCCGTGGGGCGCACCCAGGAGATGCTGTACTTCATCCGCCAGATCAAGCTGGAGGGTATGGTCACCGGCCACGGGGACTTCCCGGTGTACGTGGACAGCCCCCTGGCCAACGAGGCCACCGGCATCTTCCTGCAGTGCGACCGGGTCTACTTTGACCCGGAGACCCAGGCCCTGCTGGACGAGGGCGTCAACCCCCTGGTGTTCCCGGGGCTGAACGTGTCCGTGTCCAGCGAGGAGTCCAAGCAGATCAACTTCGACAAGGAGCCCAAGGTGATCATCTCCGCCAGCGGCATGTGCGAGGCCGGGCGCATCCGTCACCACCTGAAGCACAACCTGTGGCGCAGCGAGTGCACGGTGCTGTTCGTGGGCTATCAGGCGGCGGGCACCACCGGACGGGCCATACTGGACGGGGCGAAAAAGATCAGCCTCTTCGGCGAGGAGGTGGCCGTGAACGCGGAGATCTGCTTCTTCCCCGGAAAGAGCGGCCACGCCGACAAGGACGGGCTCATCAAGTGGATCACCGCCTTCAAGAAAAAGCCCCGGCTGGTGTTTGTCAACCACGGGGAGGACGCGGTGTGCCAGAGCTATGCCGCCTGCCTGCACGACGAGTACGGCTTTGAGACCGCCGCCCCCTATTCCGGCACGGTGTTCGATCTGATTGCCGGCCAGTTCACAGAGGTCACCGAGGGCGTGCCGGTGGTGAAAAAGACCTCCAAGCAGGCCCGCAACGACAACGTGTTTGACGGACTGCTGGCCGCCTGCGCCCGTCTGGCGGAGCTGGCCCGGGCGTGCAAGGAGATCCCCAACAAGGAGATCGCCAAGTTCACCGGCCAGATCAACTCCCTTGCGGACAAGTGGGCCGGCTGGGCCCAGAAAAAGTAAAGCGCGCGCCCGCATCGACCCGGGCCTGCGTGCTGGCAGTTCTGAACCGACGCAAAAACCCTGCCGGAGGCATTTGCCTCCGGCAGGGTTTTATACTTTTCAAAGCGGGAAGATCAGAGGGCGTACCGTCTGTATTCCCCGCCGTCTTCAGCGGATTTCCACAGGAACAATCCGTCCTCCATGGTCATGTAGCCGTGGGGCGTGCCATAGCGGGGCTGGGCGATGGAGCCGGGATTGAACCGGAGAAAGCTGCTGCGCCTCTCCGTGGCGGGGATGTGGGTGTGGCCCTGCAGGAGGATATCCCCCGGCTGCATCCCCTCAGGCAGGGAGACGTCGTTGTACACGTGCCCGTGGGTGGCGAAGAGAAAGGGCCCCTTGCCGGTGGGGAAGACGCGGCATAGATCCGTGATGGGAAAGGCCAGCCGTGCCTCGTCCCGAGGCGTGTCGCAGTTGCCCCGGACGGCCAGAATGGAGCCGGCCAGGGGGTTGAGCAGCGCCGCCACGGCGTCCGCGTCCGCCGCGTCGCCGTGGTTGAGGATGTCCCCCAACAGCAGCAGCCGCTGGGCGCCCTCCCGGTCATATGCCTCCAGGAGCTTTTTGCACCAGCGCACCGATCCGTGCAGATCGGAGGCGATAAGCCACTTCATGCGGCCCGCCTCCTTCAGTTCTGGCGCAGGATATGCTGGCCGCGGACGAGAGGATAGCAGCAAAGCGACGCGCCGTCCAGATCCGCCCGGTGCATATCCACCGCTGTCAGCTGGCTGTTCTCATAGGTGGTGTAGTAATATATGCCCTTGTCCGTGTTGCAGCAGGAGGAGTAGAGGGTGTACTCATATCCGCCGGGCACCTGGCAGCAGCCCCGCTGCTGGGCCACGGAGCCGAGGATGTGGAAAAACTGGCTCACGCTCTCCGACTCGCTGTCCCCGGACAGGGAGTTGAGCCGGGTGAAGGCCGCCTTCACGAATCGGGAGGCGCTGGAAAGATCCCCCGGCAGGCCGATGCCGCCCATGCCCCGGCTGTAGGCGGAGAGGGGGAGGTTCTTGGAGAAGCGATCCACCGCGATGTCGCTGGTCACGTTCATGTAGTTGGCCAGATTCGTCATGTGGTAGTCGAAGGTGGGGTTGTTTGTCAGCACGCCCACCGGGTTATCGTAGACCTTCAGACCGTCCTTTACCGACTCGACCACGATGCTCTGCTCCCCGTCCGAGATCATCCAGTGCAGGGGGGAAGGCGGCATCTGCTCGCTGAAGGGCTCGCTCCACAGATTCATCCGCTCCAGCAGCGCCCGGGCCTGGGCCACGTCGGTGCACTGGCACAAGATCCAGGGAATGAACTCAAAGGAGGCCACGTTGTCCTTGCCGGCGGCCTCGGGCTTGTAGTCCGCGTTGCCGGGGAAGTTGAGCCCCGCCATGCTCAGCCCCTTCTCGTTGGTGGCGTCAAAATACAGGGGATAGTCCTGCACATTGGCCATGCCGATCATGGCGTAGTGGCTGTCCATCCGGCCCATCCGCCGAAAGACGAAGGGGTAATTCCGGGGGGTGACGGTCACCACCTCCTGGAAGGAGAACTCATAGTCCAGGTTCCTGCCGAAATAGTGGTCTTTTGTCTTGTAGGTCGCGGCTGTACACATGCTGGCATCCTCCGTGCTTCATTTTTCCCCAGTATACCCCCGAATGGGAAAAAACGCAATCTTGCCGTTTCCGCAAGAGGATGGAGAGTGACCGAAGAAAACAGGCGTTGGCAAGTTGGCATATCTGCCGGAAATCGACAGGCGGAGGCGGTCTGCCTTGGTGCGTATACACCATTGCGTTTCCATCCAGAATTTGATATAATTGGCCGGCCAATACAGGGGAGGTGCGGATATGAGCAAGATCGCGGTGGCCACGGACAGCAACAGCGGCATTACCCAGGCCCTGGCCCGGCAGATGGGCATTCATGTGCTGCCCATGCCCTTTTTTATCGACGGAGAGCTCTATTACGAGGACGTGACCCTGACCCAGCAGGCGTTTTACGAGAAGCTGGACGGGGGCGGAGACGTGTCCACATCCCAGCCCGCGCCGGGGGACGTGACCGACCTGTGGGACGGCCTTTTGGAGCAATACGACCAGGTGATCTACATCCCCATGTCCAGCGGCCTTTCCGCCTCCTGTGAGACGGCCCTGGCTCTGGCGGAGGACGATCCTTATGCCGGGCGTGTGTTTGTGGTGGACAACCAGCGGATCTCCATCACCCAGCGCCAGGCGGTGCTGGACGCGCTTGAGATGGCGGACAAGGGCATGAGCGCCCAGCAGATCGTGGACGTGCTCATGCGGGAGAAGCTGCAGTCCAGCATCTATATCACGGTGGACACCCTCAAGTACCTGAAAAAGGGCGGCCGGGTGACTCCGGCCGGGGCGGCGCTGGGTGCGGTGCTGAACATCAAGCCCGTGCTGACCATCCAGGGGGAGAAGCTGGACGCCTTTGCCAAGGTGCGGGGGATGAAGGCCGCCCGGCTGAAAATGCTGGACGCCATGGAAAAGGACATCCGGGAGCGCTTTGCCGGACACAAGGTGCATCTTTGGGCGGCGTACACCTGCTCAAAGGAGGAGGCGGAGGACTGGTCGCAGCAGATCCGGGAGCGTTTTCCCGACGTGCCGCTGCTGGGCGCAGATCCCCTGTCCCTGAGCGTGGCCTGCCACATCGGCAAGGGCGCCATTGCCCTGGGATGCAGCCGGGTCGTCGAGATCTGAAAAAGATTGAAAGAAATTGAAGGAAGAGCGTGAAAAAAGCGCTCTTCCTTCTTGTTTTCTTATATTCTGTATGTTATAATCCAAATTTGTGCGACAAACCTTCCTGCAAGGAGCAAGATACATGATACTGGGCAAATACATCAACCGATACTACGTCAAATACGCTGGCCGCCTGCTGTTCGGGCTGCTGGCGCTGTTTGCGGTGGACTATTTGCAGCTGCTCATCCCGAACCTGTACCAGATGGTCATCAACGGCGTCAACGAGGGGCAGGTGCTGGTGGACGGCCAGATGGTCACCTTTGACCTGGACTTTCTGCTTGACCGGATCTGCATGCCCATGGTGGGGATCATCCTGATGATCGTGCTGGGCCGGTTTCTGTGGCGCGTGTGCTTTTTTGGCGCGGCCATCAAGGTGGAGGCCCACCTGCGGGAGGAGATGTTCGACCACGCCAAGGACTTGAGCCGCCAGTACTACCAGGTCAATAAGGTGGGCAATCTGATGAGTCTGTTCACCAACGACCTGGACACGGTGCAGGACTGCTACGGCAGCGGCCTTCTCATGATGTTCGACGCGCTGGCTCTGGGCGGCATGGCCATATGGCGCATGTGGCAGATGGATAAGCTCATGACGGCCCTGGCCATGATCCCCATGCTGCTGCTGCTGGCCTCCAGCGCCGTCATCGGCCGGTACATGATGAAGAAGTGGGACATCCGCCAGCAGGCGTTTTCCGATTTGTCCGACTTCTCCCAGGAGAGCTTTTCCGGCATCGCGGTCATCAAGGCCTTCGTGAAGGAGGGCAAGGAGCTGCTGGCCTTCAAAAAGCTCAATAAGCAGAATGAGAAGGCCAACGTGGATTTCACCCGGGCCTCGGTGCTGCTGCATATCCTGGTGACGCTGTTTGTGGAGAGCGTCATCTGCATCATACTGGGCTACGGCGGGTATCTGGTCTACCGAGACACCTTCAACGCCGGACAGCTGATGGAGTTCATCGGCTACTTCAACGCCACGGTGTGGCCCATCATGGCCGTGTCGGAGCTCATCGACATGACCAGCCGGGGCACGGCGTCCCTCAAGCGCATCTCCGAGCTGCTGGACGCCAAGCAGGACGTGATGGATCGGCCCGACGTGGAGCGGCTGCCCCACGTCCAGGGCACGATCGAGTTCCGCGACCTGACCTTCCGCTATCCCGGCGGGGAGTACGACGCGCTGTCGGACGTGTCCGTGACCATCGAGGCGGGCCAGAGCGTGGGTCTGGTGGGCAAGACCGGCTCCGGCAAGACCACCCTGGTGGATCTGCTGCTGCGTACCTACAACGTGCCGGACGGCACCGTGTTTTTGGACGGCCACGACGTGAACGACGTCGCCATCCGGGACGTGCGGGCCGCCATTGCCTACGTGCCCCAGGATAACTTCCTGTTCTCCGACACCATCGCCCGAAACATCGGCTTCGGGGTGGATGAGCCGGACAGCGAGCGGGTGCGCCAGGCGGGCATCCTCTCGGACGTGGACGCGGACGTGCAGGAGTTTTCCGCCGGGTATGAGACGGTGCTGGGCGAGCGGGGCGTGACGGTCTCCGGCGGACAGAAGCAGCGCATCTCCATCGCCCGGGCGCTGATGAAGGACGCGCCCATCCTGATCTTGGACGATTCCGTCTCCGCCGTGGACACCTCCACGGAGAAGACCATTTTGGACAATCTGGCCGCCACCCGGGCCGGCCGCACCACCATCCTCATCGCCCACCGGGTGTCCACCATCGAGCGGATGGACAAGATCATCTATCTGGAGGACGGCCGCGTCGCGGCTGTGGGCTCCCATGACCGGCTGGTAGAGACCTGCCCGGCCTATCGCCATATGGTGGAGCTGCAGAAGCTGGAAGAGGAAGGAGGCGGTTTGAGTGCATGAGTATCTGCCCATTTTGATCGTGGGCGCCATCATCGGCGTGTTCGCCATTCTGTTCGTGCTGCTGTGGAACTATGTCAAGCACCTGAAGGAGCAGTACAGCGCCGACCGGCACATGAAGGACGGGGAGATCCTGGCCCGTCTGGCCAAGTACGCCAAACCCTACTGGAAGAGCTTTCTGCTGGTGCTCTTCATCATGATTCTGTCCATCGCCTACGATCTGGTGTCTCCCATTTTGGTGGGCAGCATCGAGGAGATCATCAAGGCGGACTTTGAGCTGAAGCGCCTGTACGTGATGGTAGGCGGCTACGCGGCCATGCTGATCGTGAGCATGGTGTGCATGTATCTTCAGTCCATCATCCTGCAAAAGACGGGCCAGAAGATCCTCTCCAGCCTGCGGCAGGATCTGTTCACCCACATCGAGAGCCTCTCCCACGAGCAGCTGAACAACATCCCCGTGGGAAAGCTGGTCACCCGTGAGACAAACGACACCAACGCCATCTCCATGATGTTCACCAACATCCTGGTGAACATGATAAAGAACGTGTTCATGCTGGTGGGCGTGCTGGGGGCCATGCTGCTGCTCAACTACGCCCTGACGCTGATGGTGCTGTGCTTCATGCCCTTCCTGGTGCTGTTCACCTACATCTTCCGCAAGCTGACCCGCCGGGCTTTCCGCCGGGTGAAGGACTGCACCACGGACATCAACACCTACCTTTCCGAGAACCTGTCCGGGGTGAAGATCACCCAGGTGTTCAACCGGGAGCAGGCCAAGATGGCGGAGTTTTTGGATAAGAGCACAAAGCTGAAAAAGGCGCGCCAGCAGCAGATGTACGTGTTCGGCATCTTCCGGCCCATGGTGTATATGCTCTATATCTCCTCGGTGATGTGCCTGTTCTACCTGGGCAGCCGGGGCGTCATCGAGAACCGCTCCTTTCTGGGCCAGACCATCACCAGCGGCACCATGGTGTCGTTTTACCTGTATATCTCCCGGTTTTTTGACCCCATCCAGATGCTGGCAGAGCAGTTCAACATGCTTCAGTCCGCCTTCGCCTCCGCGGAGAAGATCTTCGCGGTGTTCGACATGGAGCCGGAACTGGTGGATGAGCCGGACGCCATCGAGCTGGATCATATCGAGGGGGAGATCGAATTTCGGGACGTGTGGTTTGCCTACAACCCCGGGGAGTGGGTGCTCAAGGGGGTATCCTTCCATGTGATGCCCAAGCAGACCGTGGCCCTGGTGGGCTCCACCGGCTCCGGCAAGAGCACCATTCTGTCCCTGATCTGCCGCAACTACGACATCCAGAAGGGGCAGATCCTCATCGACGGCATCGACATCCGACATATCAAGATCGCCTCCCTGCGCAGGCACTTCGGCCAGATGCTCCAGGACGTGTTCCTGTTCTCCGGCACCATCCGTTCCAATATCGTGCTGCGGGAGGAGAAGTTCACCGACGAGCAGATCTGGCAGGCCTGCCGGTATGTGAACGCCGACCACTTCATCAACAAGCTGGACGGCGGTCTGGACGAGATCGTGCGGGAGCGGGGCAACAACTTCTCCGCCGGACAGCGGCAGCTGCTCTCCTTTGCCCGCACCATCATCCACCGGCCGGAGGTGATGATCCTGGACGAGGCCACCGCCAACATCGACACGGAGACCGAGATCCTGATCCAGGACTCTCTGGAACGGATGAAGAACATCGGCACCATGCTCATCGTGGCCCACCGGCTCTCCACCATCCAGCACGCGGACAATATCATCCTGCTGTCCCACGGACAGATCCAGGAGCAGGGCACCCACCAGCAGCTTCTTCACCAGAGGGGCCGCTATTACCGGCTCTATATGCTCCAATACGAGCAGCAGGAAAAGATGGGCGCGTAAGCGTCACAACGCTCCCCCACCGGGCATAGGATGACCGGCGGGGGGTGTTTTTTGTGAAGATCTATGTCTATGCCATTGCGAAAGACGAGAGCCGGTTCGCCCGGCGGTGGATGGCGTCCATGGCCGAGGCGGATGGGGTGTATGTGCTGGACACGGGCAGCGCCGACGGCACGGCGGCGCTGCTGCGGTCGCTGGGGGCGCACGTGACCGAAGAGCGCATAGAGCCCTGGCGGTTTGACAGGGCCAGGAACCGGTCGATGGAGCTTGTGCCGCCCGACGGGGATATCCTGGTGTGCACCGATCTGGACGAGGTGCTGCTGCCCGGCTGGCGGCGGGCCCTGGAGCGGGCCTGGACGCCGGGGTGCACCACCGCCCGGTATGAGTATGTGTGGTCGTTTGCCCCGGACGGGTCGGACGGGGTGAAGTTTCTCTATGAAAAGGTTCACCGGCCGGGCGTATGCCGCTGGGTGCACCCGGTGCACGAGGTGCTGGCCTATACCCGGCCGAAGGTGTTCTGCGATGTGCCGGGGATGCGTCTGGAGCACCATCCCGATCCGGGCAAGAGCAGGGAGGACTACCTGCGGCTGCTGGAGATGAGCGTGGCGGAGGAGCCGGAGGACGACCGGAACCGGCACTATCTGGGCAGGGAGTATATGTTCCGGGGCCAGTGGCAGCGGGCGATAGACACCCTCAAGGCGCACCTGGCCATGCCCACGGCGGTGTGGGAACCGGAGCGGGCAGCCTCCATGCGCTACATCGCCCGGTGTATGGAGCGGCTGGGGCAGGCAGAGCAGGCGGAGCTGTGGCTTCTGCGGGCGGCGTTCGAGGCCCCGGCGCAGCGGGAGCCTCTGGTGGAGCTGGCCCGGCTCATGGCGGAGCAGGGCCGCTGGAGATCGTGCGAGCGGTACTGCCGCCGGGCCCTGGCCATCGAAAAGCGGGATCTGAACTACACCACCGAGCCGGCCGCCTGGGGCGCGCTGCCCTGGGCCCTTTTGAGCCTGGCCTGCGACCGGCAGGGGCACCGGCAGTGGGCCGTCAACTGTGCTCTGCGGGGCCTGGCGCTGGAGCCGGACAACAGTTTTTTGCGCCGTATGGCGGGCATGACGGACGGGGCAAGCTGTGATTTTGCACAAGAATCCCAGGACAGCAGCGAAATAAATGATTAAATCAAATAATTGAAAAAACGGCGGAAATCGTATATATTATAAGAAAATATAGGATATCGTTTCAGTTAATTTCATAATGCCAGGTGAAGCCGCCAGAACCGAAGGGGACTGCCGGCGGATGGGATTCTGGAGAAGCCCGCATAGCCAATGCGGGGGCCGAAGGGGCAAGGCGCGCAGGCGCTTAATCTCTCAGGCAAAAGGACAGAAGAAATGACCTGCCGGGATGGGGGCATTTGTCCGTTTGCTTGAGCGTACCATTTGGTAAGCTCAATTTGTTTAACCATTGGTTTTCACCAGTTAATGTACTAAATCGCTACGTAAGGAGAGAGTAAAAAATGGAAAAGATCGCCGCCATTATCAAAAGCGTAGACGGCTGGGTATGGGGCCCGGTGCTGCTGATCCTGCTGGCCGGCACGGGCGTGTATCTGAGCCTGCGGATGGGCTTCCCCCAGTTCCGCCGGTTCGGCTACGCCATGAAGAACACCATCGGCAAGATGTTCTCCAAGCAGCAGGCAGGCCAGGGTGAGGTGACGCCCTTCCAGGCGGTGACCACCGCTCTGGCGGCCACCGTGGGCACCGGCAACATCGCCGGCGTCACCGGCGCTATCGTGGCCGGCGGCCCGGGCGCGGTGTTCTGGATGTGGCTGTGCGCTCTGTTTGGGATGTGCACCAAGTACTCCGAGGTTCTGCTGGCGGTCAAGTACCGCGAGCGCAACGACAAGGGCGACTGGGTGGGCGGCCCCATGTACTACATCAAAAACGGCCTGGGCAAGAACTGGACATGGCTGAGCGTGCTGTTCTGCCTGTTTGGCGCTCTGGCGGCCTTCGGCATCGGCAACATGACCCAGGTCAACTCCATCGCCTCCTCCATCAACGGCGCCATCAACGCCTTTGGCGGCGACGCCGCGGCCAAGACCATCGTTCTGTTCGGCGCGGCCGTGCCTCTGACCAGCCTGATCTTCGGCATCGTCGTGGCGGTGATCGTGGGTCTGGTGCTCTTCGGCGGCATCAAGCGCATCGGCTCCGTCACCGAGAAGCTGGTGCCCTTTATGGCCATCGTCTACATCGTGTTCTCCCTGGTTGTCATCTTTGCCAACGTGAAGTTCATTCCCCAGACCTTCGCCATGATCTTCAAGGGCGCGTTCAATGCGGAGGCGGCTCTGGGCGGAGCTTTCGGCATCATGATCATGGACACCATCCAGAAGGGTGTCGGACGGGGCGTGTTCTCCAACGAGGCCGGTATGGGCTCCGCGCCCATGGCCCACGCGGCTACCTCCGAGACCGAGCCCGTCAAGCAGGGCCTGTACGGCATCTTCGAGGTGTTCATGGACACCATCGTCATCTGCACCATGACCAGCCTTGTGCTGCTGACCAGCTACTGCCGCATGGGCGACAGCCTGGCCATCGCCTGGGGCGGCGACGGCGACGCCACTCTGATCCAGGCAGCCATGGGCTCCATCGTGGGCGGCCGTCTGGGCGCGCTGGTGGTGGCCGCGGGTTTGAGCCTGTTTGCCCTGTCCACCATCATCAGCTGGTCGCTGTACGGCTCCCGGTGCTTTGAGTTCCTGTGCGGCAAAAAGCTGGGCACCAAGCTGAGCGTGATCTACAAGATCATCTTCCTGGTGTTGCTGCCTGTGGGCGCCACCCTGAAGATCGGCGTGGTGTGGGATCTGGCCGACGCCCTCAACGGCATGATGGCCTTCCCCAACCTGGTGGCGCTGCTGGCCCTGTCCGGGGTCATCATCAAGACCACCAAGGACTATTTCAGCGACAAATCCAAGCTGTAAGACTGACTGCTTACCGCCTCGCCCCCGGCCAGTCCGGGGGCGAGACCGCATTTACGAGGTAACGCTATGATCATCATTTCCGAAGTCGTCGTATTCATTGTCTACCTGGTCTTTATGATCGCCATCGGCCTGTGGTTCTTCGTGAAGAACCGCTCCGGCGGCGAGAAGGGGTATTTTTTGGGCGGCCGGCAGATGGGACCCTGGGTGACGGCCCTGTCGGCGGGGGCGTCGGACATGAGCGCCTGGGTGCTCATGGGTATGCCCACCAGCATCTACGCCCTGGGCCTGGGACAGACCTGGATACCCGTGGGGCTGGCCATCGGCTACACGTTGAGCTGGATCTTTGAGGCGCCCCGGCTGCGGCGGTTCTCCATCGCGGCGGACGACTCCATCACCATCCCCCAGTATCTGACCCGCCGGTTCCTGTCCAAGTCCAAGGCCCTGCAGATCGTCTGCGCCGTCATCTTCCTGGTGGCCTACACCATCTACGCCGCCTCCAGCGTGAAGGCCTGCGGCACGCTCTTCAACACGGTGATCGGCCTGGACGAGAAGGTGGCCATGTATCTGGCCGCCCTGATCATCGTGGGCTACACCTTCCTGGGCGGCTTTTCCGCCGTGTGCTGGACGGACTTCTTCCAGGGGATGCTCATGCTGGGCGCGCTGCTCATAGCGCCCATTTTCGCCGCCTCCATGCTGGACGGGGCCTCCAGTCTGCCCCAGGGTTACCTCAATCCCTTCACCAGCTGGCAGGACGTGGTCTCCGGCCTGGGGTGGGGCATCGGTTACTTCGGTATGCCCCATATCATCATCCGGTTCATGAGTCTGAAGAGCCAGAAGGATCTGAAAAAATCCGCCGTCATCGGCGTGAGCTGGACGGTGTTGATCGTGCTGTTTGCCACCCTGGTGGGCGTGATCGGCCGTATGTTCCTGGGCTATGACGAGGCGGTGGAGGGCAACTCCCTTGTGTTCATCGCCATGACCCGCCGCATCTTCCCGGGTGTGGTGTCCGGCATCCTGCTGTCCGCGGTGCTGGCGGCCAGTATGTCCACGGCCGACAGCCAGCTGCTGGCGGCGGCCTCCGCCTTTGCCAGCGACGTGTATAAGCCGGTGTTCCGGAAGAACAAGGCGGGGGACAAGGAGATGCTGTGGGCCGGCCGGCTGGTGGTCGTGGCCATCTCCGTGGCGGCGCTTCTGCTGGCCTCCGATCCCGACGCGGGCTCCATCATGGATCTGGTGTCCAACGCCTGGGGCGTGTTCGGCGCGGCCTTCGGCCCGGCCATCATGCTCAGTCTTTACTGGAAGCGCTTCAACTTCGCCGGCGCTGTGGCCGGCATCGTGACCGGCGCGGCGGTGGACATCCTGTGGCTGGCGTATATGGCCGGCACGGGCGTGTATGAGATCGTCCCCGGCGCGGCGGCCGGTCTTGCCGCGGCGGTGGCCGTGACCCTGTGCACCAAGGCCCCGGCCGCCGACGTGCAGGCGCTGTTCGACAGAGCAGTGGCCTATACGGAGGAATGAGAGCATACTGCATATGGCCCCCTTGTGTAAAGGGGGCTGGCTCCGGCGTCAGCCGGAGACTGGGGATTGTCATGTTGGTCTGTCTCCTTATTGGCCCCCTTGTGTAAAGGGGGCTGGCTCCGGTGTCAGCCGGAGACTGGGGGATTGTCATGTTGGTCTGTCTTCGCAGTAACAACCCCTCCGGCCGCCTTTGGCGGCCACCTCCCCTTACACAGGGGAGGCGTAAAATGTGCGGCTCACGCCGTGCCACCTCCCCTTGCACAGGGGAGGCGTTCCATAAGCGGTGCGCTTTCACAATTTACACAAAATTTTTGTGTCCGTTTTGGGGAAATCTTGACGCATCTGTCGGTTGACAGGAGATATTTCCGGCGCTATAATAACCACAATCAATTGAATACCACACCAAAGGCAATGAAAAGAAGAGTACGCGGAAAGGTTATGCCGCAGAGAGCCCCGGTAGCTGGGAAGGGGTGCAGAGAGTCCGCCGAACATGGTCTTGGAGCCGCGTGGGCGATATGTAGTCCGCGACGGGGGCGCCCGTTACAGCGCAGGGGTTTGATGGAACCCTCAAAGGTTCGCGCCGTGAGGCGCGGATGAAGCAAGGTGGTACCACGGCGTATATTCTATGTCGTCCTTGATTTTTATCAGGGACGGCATTTTTTGTTTGCAGAGAGGAACGTATGAGCGAGACGATCATCCGCATCGAACACCTTTATAAGACCTTCGGCGACGGGGACGGAAAGGTGGAGGCCCTGCAGGATATCAACCTGGACATCCAAAAGGGTGAGATCTTCGGCATCATCGGCCTGTCCGGCGCGGGCAAGAGCACCCTGGTGCGGTGCATCAACCTTCTGGAAAAGCCCACCAGCGGCAAGGTCACCGTCAGCGGTCAGGAGCTGACGGCGATGAAGGAGAAGGAGCTGCGCAAGGCCCGCCGGGGCATGAGCATGATCTTTCAGGGCTTCAACCTTCTCATGCAGCGCACGGCGCTGGAGAACGTCTGTTTCCCCCTGGAGCTTAGCGGCCTGAAAGGGGAGAAGGGCTGGCGGGAGAAGCGGGCCCGGGAGCTGCTGGAGCTGGTGGGTCTGCCGGACAAGGCGGACGCCTACCCGGTGCAGCTGTCCGGCGGCCAGAAGCAGCGTGTGGCCATCGCCCGATCCCTTGCCGAGTATCCCCAGCCCCAGGTGCTGCTGTGCGACGAGGCCACCAGCGCCCTTGACCCCACCACCACCCAGTCCATCCTGGAGCTGCTGAAAAAAATCAATCGGGAGCTGGGGGTCACGGTGGTGGTCATCACCCACGAGATGCGGGTGGTGGAGCAGATCTGCGACCGGGTGGCGATCTTGGATCACGGCGTCGTCCAGGAGCAGGGGGACGTTTCGGAGATCTTCGCCAACCCCAAGACCGAGGCGGGCCGCCGTCTGGTGATGCCCGGCGGGGAGAAGATCCACGTGCTGCCGGCCAACCGGCTGGTGCGCCTGGCCTTTAACGGCGCGGCCTCCGGCGAGCCCATCATCTCCACCCTGGCCATCGAGCAGGGGATACGGCTGAACATCATCAGCGCGGACACCCGCACCATCGGGGACAAGAGCTTCGGCACCATGGTGCTGGGTCTGCCCCAGGACGAGACGGAGGCGGCCCGGGCGCTGATATACTTGAGAGAGATACCCGGCGTGACGGCGGAGGAGGTGACAGACCTTGTTCAGTGAGAAAAACGTGGAGCTTTTGTCGGACATCGTCCACAACGACCTGCTCACGGCCATTTTCGAGACGATCGTGCCGCTGACCATCCTTCCCACGCTGCTGGCCTTCGCCATCGGTATGCCCCTGGGCGTGCTGCTGGTGACCGGCGACAAGCGGGGCATCCGGCCGCTGCCGGGGCCCATGATGCAGCTGCTGAACGTGGTCATCAACCTTCTGCGCAGCGTGCCATTCCTTATTCTGCTGGTGGTGGTACTGCCCCTGTCCCGGCTTTTCGTGGGCACGTCCGTGGGCACCAAGGCCATCATCGTACCGCTGACCATCGCCGCGTTCCCCTTTGTGGCGCGGCTGGTAGAGACCTCCATCCGGGAGGTAGATCAGGGGGTGATAGAGGCGGCCCAGGCCATGGGCGCCAGTCCTATGCAGATCGTGTGGAAGGTGCTGATCCCCGAGGCAAAGCCCGCGCTGCTCTCCAATTTCTTCGTGGCCCTCATCACCATCTTCGGCTACGGTGCCATGGCGGGCATCCTGGGCGGCGGCGGCCTGGGCGCCATCGCCATCAACTACGGCTATTACCGCCGGCGGGATCTGGTCATGTGGGTCATGGTCGTGCTACTGATCATCCTGGTGCAGATCTTCCAGAGCGCCGGTAACACCATCACCAAACGGAGCGACAAACGCATCCGGTGAACATATCTGAATAAAAAATTTATAAAAAGGAGAATCCCAAAATGAAGAAGATCATTGCCATCACGCTGGCCCTTGTGCTGGCCCTGAGCCTGGGCGCTTCCGCCCTGGCCGACGAGCCCGTCACCATCAAGATCGGCGCTTCCCCCACGCCCCACGCGGAGATCCTGGAGTTCGCCAAGGACATCCTGGCCGAGCAGGGCATCGAGCTGGACATCGT
>CANQDL010000007.1 GCA_947591105.1 uncultured Oscillospiraceae bacterium | reverse complement strand
TTGCCCAGCAGGTTCTCCTTGGGCACCTTCACGTCGTTGAACATCAGCTCCGCCGTGGAGGAGGAGCGGATGCCCATCTTGTCGTAGTGGTCGCCGAACTCAAAGCCCTTCCAGCCCTTCTCCACGATGAACGCGCTGATGCCCCGGGTGCCGATGTCCGGGGTGGTGACGGCAAAGACCACGTACGTATCCGCCTTGGGGGCGTTGGTGATGAAGATCTTCCCTCCGTTGAGAAGATAATAGTCCCCCTTGTCCACGGCGGTGGTCTCCGTCCCGCCGGCGTCGGAGCCGGCGTTGGGCTCGGTCAGGCCGAAGGCGCCGATCTTCTCGCCCCTGGCAAGGGGCACCAGGTATTTCTTCTTCTGCTCTTCCGTGCCGTAGGCAAAAATGGGATAGCTGCCCAGGGACACGTGGGCCGAGAGGATGACGCCTGCGCCGCCGTCCACCCGGGCCAGTTCCTCCACCGCGATGGCGTAGCTCAAAACGTCCAGACCCGCGCCGCCGTATTCCTTGGGGTAGGGGATGCCCATCAGACCCATCTGGCCCAGCTTTTTTATCGCTTCCGTGGGAAACTCGTTCTGCTGATCCAGAGAAAAGGCGATGGGTTTGATCTCCTCCTCCGCGAACTGGCGGATCTTGGCCCGCAGGGCCTCGTGGGCCGCTGTGGTCTGATACAACATACACGTTCCTCCTTTTGTTCCGGAATTCCCGCCCCGGTTTCGTACCAGGACTTATTCTCAATAATATATTGTTTTGTGTGATTTGTCAATCAAAAGCAGGCGCATTTTCCCCAATATGGATAAAATGACAAAAGGGCCTGCCGTTTGGCAGGCCCTTTGGGGGTCGCTGGGATGTTATTGGATCTGGATCTGGTGCTGCTGGGGCACGGACTCGGGTAGCTTGGGAAGGGTGAGCTTGAGCACGCCGTTGACGTACTCGGCGGTGATGGCCCCGGCGTCCACGCCGTTGACCTCAAAGCGCCGCTCCACGGTCTGGCTGACCCGCTCCCGGCGGATATAGCCCTCGTCGGACTTCTCCTCGGCCTTGTGCTCGGCCCGGACGGTGAGCACGCCTTCCTTCATGTTGACGGTCAGCTCGTCCTTGTCGTAGCCGGGCAGCTCCGTCTCGATGGTGAAGGCGTCGCCGTTGTCACGGATGTCGGTGGCGGCCGAGTGGACGACCGTGCCGAAGAACTCTTGGAACGGATCCCAGATACGGCTGGATTCGTAGGCCCTCGGACTGGTGAAAGGAATCATATCAAACATGATGGAAAACCTCCTGTTTCTTTGATTTGTCTATATCATACACATAAATTGTGAATAAATTTATATGTTGATATGAACGAATTGTAAATATTAGCACTCTTTGATTTAGAGTGCTAATCCGTCGTTTCCCGCCTCTCTTCAGTATGTCCCCGGAGGCGGATTTCTTGCGCGGCGGGGCGCGGGTGTGATTGTCAAAAACAGGAATACATGGTACAATATAAAAAACACGATAGGGAGGATCAGGGTGAAACCAATGCTGGTGATCATGGCCGCCGGGATGGGCAGCCGGTTCGGGGGACTCAAGCAGATGACCCCTGTGGACGGCGCCGGGCAGGTCATACTGGACTACTCCGCTTACGACGCCTGTCAGGCGGGCTTTGAGAAGATCGTCTGCGTGATCAAAAAGGAGATGGAGGCGGATTTCCGGGCCGCGGTGGGCGACCGGATCGGCAAGCGCTGCCAGCTGCAATACGCCTTCCAGGCCCTGGACGACATCCCCGCCGGATTTTCCGTGCCGGCGGAGCGGGTCAAGCCCTGGGGCACCGCCCACGCGGTATATTCCGCCCGGGCCTATATCGACCGGCCCTTTGCGGTGATCAACGCCGACGACTTCTACGGCCGGGGGGCCTTTTTGGCGCTGGCGCGGTTTTTGCAGTCGAATCAGGACGAGCACACCCACGCCCTGGTGGCGTACGATCTGAAAAACACCCTGACGGAAAACGGCACCGTGGCCCGGGGGGTGTGCACCGCGGACAGGGAGGGCTATCTTGAGACCGTCACGGAGCTGACGGCCATCCAGGGCCCGGCGGAGGCCCCCTCCTATACCACCGACGGGGGCGCCCACTGGACGGATCTGGCTCCGGACACGCCGGTGAGTCTGAACACCTGGGGCTTCCATCAGAGCTTTATGGACGCCATCGGGGAGCGGCTGGGCCGGTTTTTGGCGGAGCAGGTGCCCCAGAATCCCGCCAAGGCGGAGTTCTTCCTGCCCAGCGTGGTCAACGGCTGCCTGCAGGCCGGAACCGACCGGGTGAAGGTGCTGCCCACGGACGAGGTGTGGCACGGGGTCACCTACCGGGACGATCTGCCCGCCCTGCAGCAGGCTCTGGCCGACATGCGGGCGGCGGGAAAGTACCCGGTAAATCTCTGGGCGTGATACGATATGATTCATCCCATGGCGGGAGCGTCGGCCGACGCTCCCGCTTTTTTTGCCGTTTTGGGGTCTTCTCAAAAACGGTCAACGGATATACAATTTTCCTGACCGGCCGGTCAAGGAGGTGCCCCATGAACGAGAGATTCTTTTCCCTTTCCCCAGAGAGACAGCGGGCCATCATCAACGCGGGCTACCGGGTGTTCTCCCAAAACACCTATAAGAACAGCCCCATGAGCCAGATCGCCGCCCAGGCGCAGATCAGCAAGAGCCTGCTGTTCCACTACTTTCGGAACAAGAAGGAGCTGTATCTGTTTTTGTGGGACAAGTGCGCCCAGATGACCATTGAGGTCTTGACCCAGTATGGGTGTTATGAACAGGAGGAACTCTTCGTGAGCATGGAGCGGGGGATGCGGGCCAAGATGGAGCTCATCCGCCGTTATCCCGACATGGCCAACTTCACGATAAGGGCGTTCTATGAGAAGGAGCCGGAGATCAGCGCCGCTATCCAGCAGAGCTATCACCGGTATTTCAACCTGAAGGCGGACAGCGTCCGGATCAATCTCGATCCGGCCCAGTTCATTCCCGGCTTGGATATACCCATGATGTACCGGGAGATGTACTGGGCGTCGGAGGGGTATCTCTGGGAGATGACCCAGCGGGGAGGCGTGGATATGGCGCAGATGGAGCGGGACTTCACCCGGCTCATCGCGTTTTGGAAGAGCGTCTATCTGCGAAGGGAGTGAGGCCTGTGGACGCCATCCGGACATACGCCCTGACCAAGTACTACGGCAAGACCCGGGGCGTGGAGAACATTGATCTGACCGTGGGGCAAGGGGACTATTTTGGGTTTATCGGCCCCAACGGCGCGGGTAAATCCACCACGATCCGTATGCTTCTGGGACTGATCCGGCCCAGCGGCGGCCGGGGAGAGATCCTGGGACTGGACATGGAAAAGGATTGTGAACGGATCCTGGAACGGGTGGGGTACCTGCCCGCAGAGACGGCGTTCTGGCCCGGTATGCGGGTGGGGGACGTGCTGCGGCTGTCCGCCGGGCTGCGGGGGCGGGACTGCGGGACGGCGGCAAGACGTCTGTGCGAGCGGCTGCAGCTGGACACCGGCCGGCGGGTGGACGAGCTTTCCCTGGGCGGCCGGAAAAAGACAGCCATCGTCTGCGCGTTGCAGCATGAGCCAGAGCTGCTGATCATGGACGAGCCCACCAGCGGCCTTGACCCGCTGATGCAGCGGGAGTTTTTCGCGATCCTGCGGGAGCGAAACCAGGCGGGAACGACCATATTCCTGTCCAGCCACGTTCTGTCGGAGATCCAGCGCAACTGCGCCCACACCGCCATCATCCGGGCCGGCTCGCTCATCGCCAGCGGCAGCGTGGAGGCGCTTGTCCGCACCGGGGCCAAGCGGGTGCGGGTGTGCGGCCGGGTGGATCACGCCGCCCTGGAGGGGGTGCGGGATCTGCGCGTCTGGGCGGAGGGCGCGGAGTTTTTGTACAGCGGGGATATGCAGGCGCTGCTGGCAGTGCTGGCCAGGGGCGAGGTGCGGGATCTGACCGTGTCCGAGCCGGATCTGGAGGAGGTTTTTATGCACTGTTACCGGGATGGAGGCGAGGGGAGATGATCCTGTTCAGGCATGAGCTGCGGCAGGGCAGAGCCGCCTTTTGGATCTGGACGGCCGCGCTCGCCCTTCTGATGGACGCCTGTGTGTTCCTGTTTCCTGGGATGAAGGGGCAGATGGCCGCGGCGGGCCGGCTGTTCGGGTCAATGGGCGGCTTTACCGCCGCCTTTGGGATGGATCGGCTGAATGTGGGGACGCTGATCGGGTTCTACTGCGTCGAGTGCGGGAGCATCCTGGGGCTGGGCGGAGCGTTTTTCGCCTGCCACGCCGGCGTCTCGGCCCTGGCGAAGGAGGAACGGGACAAGACGGCGGAGTTTCTTCTGACGCACCCTCTGCCCAGGGCACGGATCGTCACCGGAAAGCTGGCCGCCGTTCTGATCCAGATCGCGGGGATGAACCTGATCGTCCTGTGCCTGGCGGTACTGTCGGTGGGACTGATCGGCGAAAAGATCCCCTTCCGGCAGCTGCTGCTGATGCACGGGGCCTGCTGCCTGCTCCAGGTGGAGCTTGCCTGCGCGTGCGCCGGCATATCCGCCTTTCTGCGCCGGGGCGGCGCAGGGATCGGCATGGGTCTTGCCGCCGTCATGTATCTTTTGAACCTCATCGCCAACCTGACAGATCGGGCGGCCTTTCTCAAGTATATATCGCCCTTTGGCTACTGTGAGGGGGCTGACATCCTCACCGGCGTGCCGCTGGGCGGGCGCATCGCGGCGGGGATGCTGCTTGCGTGCATGGGCGTGGCCGGGGCCTATTGGCGGTACGGCAAAAAGGACATCCGCTGATCCCCGGGCGGAGAGAGGAAGGCACGGGACGGAAAAGACCGCCCCGTGTTTTTCTGTATCGTTTGGCCATGAAAAAGCAAGGACTTGGGACGTGTGCCGTCCCAAGTCCTTGTCAGCTATATCACGCTTATTTCGACGGCTCCCGCGCTTGGAGAAGCCGGCCCAGGGCGCTGCCGATATCCCCGTCTATGCAGATGGAGCGCTCCTGGATCTCGCGGGGGGCGAAGGCCTTGCTCCGGTTCAGCACCCCGTAGACCGCCCGGGGATTTTCCCGGGTCATGCGCCAGAAGGGGTACTTGATGATGCCCGGGGTATTGTAGCCCACCCCCAGCTCCAGAAACAGCACGCGCCCGCCTTTCCTGGTTCGCAGAAAGTCGGCATAGCGGCCGGCCGCCTGGCGCCAGCCCTCGTCCTCCACGAATTTGTCGTCCGCCCGCAGGTTCATGGTCATGGGCCTGCCGCAGTGGGGGCACATGGGCACCAGCGGGGAGGGCACCCGCATGCCCCGCTGCTCCGCCATCATCCGCCGGATCAGGCTCTCGTTGTCGAAGGTCACCTGCCGGCAGGGCTCGCTGCACTGAAAGAGGCCGTAGTCCCCCTGGGTGTAAAAGAGCCGCTTTTTGTCGAAGCCCGCCTTCTGGAAGCAGTGATCCACATTGGTGGTGATGACGAAATAATCCTTGTCCCGCACCAGGGCCAGCAGGTCGTCATAGACCGGCTTTGGCGCGTCCATGTAGCGGTTGATGAAGATATACCGGCTCCAGTAGGCCCAAAATTCCTCCCGGTCGGGGAAGGGATAAAAGCCGCCGGAGTACATATCCGTAAAGCCGTATTTTGCGGCGAAATCGGCAAAGTACCTCTCAAACCGCTCCCCGGTATAGACGAACCCCGCGGAGGCGGAGAGTCCCGCGCCCGCGCCGACAACCACGGCCTCGGCCTCGTCCAGCGCCGCCCCCAGGCGGGCGATGTTATCCCAGGAGCCGGCTGTAGATTTCGTAGTTTTCTCTGCTGTGGACATTGAAGATCACCTCTATCTCGCCCCGATACCGGCGCACGGTCTCCACGGCGATCCGGGCCGCGCGGTCTTTGGGGAAGTGGAAAACGCCCGTGGAGATGCAGCAGAAGGCGACGCTTTCGATGCCGTTCTGCCGGGCCAGCTCCAGGCAGGAGCGGTAGCAGGAGGCCAAAAGCCGCTCGTCCGCATCCGTCACGGCCCCCTCGACGATGGGCCCAACGGTGTGCAGCACGTACCGGCACGGCAGGTTGTAGGCCGGGGTGAGCTTTGCCGTCCCCGTGGGCTCCTCGTGGCCCTGCCGGGCGATGATCTGCGCGCAGGCCAGGCGCAGCTGCACCCCCGCGTAGGTGTGGATGCAGTTGTCGATACAGTTGTGTCCGGGGACATAGCAGCCGGTCATGCCGCTGTTGGCGGCGTTCACGATGGCGTCGCAGCCCAGGGCGGTGATGTCCCCCTGCCAGAGATAGATCCCCGGCTCTGCCGGCGTCAGATCCTTTATATCCGTGACGCCCTTGGCGGCGGTCTCCGCCTGCAGGTACCCGTCCTGCACCGCCAAAAAATCCTCCCCGATAGGCCGGGGCAGGCGGACGTTCATCAGCGCCCGAAGGAGCTTTTTCTGCTCCGTCCTGTCCTCGGGGGCCTGCTGGCTCCCATACCGGGGGGATTCCTCCAAAAGCCGCCGGATCAGAAAGAGCCGGCGCTGCTCCTGCGCCCCGGGACCCTCCTGCCCGATCCTGGGATCGGTCTTGCTCTTCTCGTCCGTGTCCATCGCGCCTCCGTTTCAGGGGCCCGCCGGCCCCGCCGTTTTGATATGTTATGTATCTCTGCTGTCCCGCCGGTCACCGGATCAGCAGACAGAAGGGCAGCAGCACCGCCAGAAACAGCAGGTTGTACAGGGTGAAGCGGACAAAGTATTTGCCCACGCTGGCGCCGGGCCGGGCGGCGTAGAGCTTATAGGAGATCAGGCTGGCCATGGAGGCGATGAGCGTGCCCAGGCCGCCCACGTTCGTGCCCAGCAGCAGGCCCGGGCCGTTGTCCGTAAAGCCGGAGAGAAGGATGGCGGCGGGGACGTTGCTCAAAAACTGGCTGAACAGGGCGGACACCAGGATCTCCCGGCCGCGGAGCAGTCCGGAGACCAGATCCCGTACCGGGCCGATCCGGCCCAGATTGCCCACGAAGATGAAAAAGCCCACAAAGGTGAGCAGCAGCGCGTAGTCCACCCGGCCCAGCAGCTGCTTTTTCCCGATCAGCACCACCCCGGCCACGGTGACGACCAGAACGGGGAGCCAGTGGAGCACCCGAAACACCACCAGCAGGTTGAGGATGAAAAGCCCGGTGTATACCAGCAGATCCCGCCGGGGCATCCGTCCGGCGGCGGCGACGGGCGCCATCTGCACCGGCGCGGCGGGCAGCAGCGCCGTGGCCCCGGCCAGCAGCCCCAGGGACAGGGCCGCCGGGGGCAGCATCAGCCGGAGAAAGGCGCCCAGCCCCATGCCGGTCACGGAGAAGAGGTACAGGTTCTGGGGGTTGCCGATGGGGGTGGCCATGCTGCCCAGATTGGCCGCCACGGTCTGCAGCGCCACCACCGGGATGATCAGCTCCTGCCGGCCGCAGCGCTCCAGCGCCAGCATGGCAAAGGGGACGAAGGTGATCAGCGCCACGTCGTTGGTGATGACCATGCTGGAGAAAAAGCACAGCATCACCAGCGTCAGACACAGCCGCCGGCTCTGACCCACGCCGCCGAACAGCCGGTCGGTCAGCAGGTCGAACAGGCCTGCCCTCTGAAAGCCCCGCACCAGCAGCATCAGGCAGAACAGAAGCCCCAGCACCCGCAGGTCGATATACTCCAGATACCCCCGATCCGGCGGCACAAAAAAAGCCGATATCCCGGCCAGTACAAGAGAGATGAGCAGAACCTTTTCCCGCTTCAGATAGGCGATCATGTCCGTGCCTCCGAAAAAGCGTTTTGCCGGATGGCCGTCGGCGCTCCGGCAGGGATGACGCAAGGCATATTATTATAGCACGCCCGGGGGAAAAATACCAGATTTACGCAAAACAGTGGCGCACGGGGAAAAACCATGCTATAATACCCGTAAGATTTCTTAAAAAACTCTCATATAAAAAGAAAGGCGAGGAAAATGAAGAAATTTTTCCAGGAATTCAAGGAGTTTGCCACCCGGGGCAACGTGGTGGATCTGGCCGTCGGCGTGATCATCGGCGCGGCGTTCCAGAAGATCGTCACCTCCGCGGTGAACGATCTGGTGATGCCGCTGATCGGCCTGATCACCGGCAACTCCAATTTCAACGACGCGTTTTGGATCCTCCGGCTGCCGGAGGGGGTGGAGGCCTCCCAGGTGACCAGTCTGGCCACCGCCACGGAGCTGGGCGTGACCACCTTCAACTACGGCGCGTTCATCTCGGCGGTCATCGACTTCATCATCATGGCCTTCGTGATCTTCCTGATGATCAAGGCGCTGAACAAGGCCAGCAGCCTGTCCCACAGGAAGAAGGAGGAGGCCCCCGCCGCGCCCACCACCAAGATCTGCCCCTACTGCCTGTCGGAGATCCCCGTGGCTGCCACCAAGTGCGCCCACTGCACCGCCGACCTGCCCGCAGAGCGGGGCTGAAAGCCAAAATAAGAAGAGGACGGCAGACCGTTTTGGTCTGCCGTCTGCTTTGTTGCAGGAGGTCACTTCACCACGCGCCGGGCGCCGTAGAAGCGGGTGTTGTAATAGGTCTCCGACAGGCCGGAGATCATCACCCGTCCGCCGCCGGAGGAGGCGTGGATGAACTGGTTGTTGCCTATGTAGATGCCGGAGTGGCCGATGGCGCTCTTGTAGCCGTTGTAGAAGATGATGATATCCCCCGGCTGCAGGTTGGCGCGGGTCACTGCGGTACCGATGGCGTTTTGGGCGGTGGCGGTGCGGGTGATGGAATAGCCGCACTGCTTGTACACATAGTAGACGAATCCGGAGCAGTCGAACCCGGAGGGGCTTGTCCCACCGTAGACGTAGGGCACGCCCAGGTACTTCTTGGCCTGTGCGACGATCTTCTCCCCGTTGGTGGAGCTGGCGCTGCTGCTGGACTGGCCTGCGGTGGTGGAGACGTAGTTCTTGTGCATGAAGCCGGTCATGCCGCCCCAGTTGACCCGGTACCAGTCGCCGGACTGGCCGGTGATGGTCACGGCCGTGCCGGGGGAGAGCACCCGCTTGCTGGTGTAGGCGGTAGAGGGCCCCTCCCGCAGATTCACCGCCGCGGTGGTCACAGCGGGGGTGTCGTTCATGGCGGTCACGTCGGCTGTCACCCCGGACTGGGACAGGTACTGCTTGTACACATACCCCGACATCCCGTTATAGGACACCGCGTACCAGTCACCGGACTGGCCGGTGATGGTCATCTTGGTGCCGGTGTTGTAGGTGCCCAGGATGGAGTAGCCCGTGGAGGGGCCGGAGCGCATCCGCACATAGTTGCCGGTGATCACGCCGGTGGTCTGCTCCGTGCTCTGGGTCTGGGGAGCGGAGGTCGGCGCGGTGCTGCCGCCGGAAGAGGAGGACAGACTCACATAGGCGCTGGAGATATAGGCCGTGGCGCCGTTATAGCTGATCTGATAAAAAGCGCCGGACACGCCGGAGATCTGGAAGGCGGCTCCTTTGTTGACCTGCCCCAGGGAGCTGTAGGCCGTGGAGGGGCCGGAGCGCACGTTCACATAGCTGCCCGTGACGGTGCCGGTGCCGAAATTGGCCTGGCCGCTGGTGGAATAGCTCAGGTAGCTCTTGCTCATGTACCCGGTATTTCCCTGGTAATACACCCCGTACCAGTCGCCGCTCTCACTGGTGATGAGCACCACCGACCCCCGGGGGACGCATGTCACCACGGAGGACGCGGTGGACGGCTCGCTGCGGATGTTCAGGGCCGAGGCCGTCACAGTGGCCGCCCCCAGACTGTCGGCCCGGGCGGGCGCGCCGCCGATGGCCGCGGTGACGCACAGCAGTACGCACAGAATGACCGCCGTGCGCAGCAGCCCTCTTCGATACCGGTCTGCCATATCAGCGGGAGGCCAGAGCCCGATCCAGCCACACGCTGGCCACGTCCATGGCCGCGTAGAGGCTGTCCTTCTCGCTCTTCTTCACCACCCGATCCCGGCTCTTCAGGTCAGGATCAGTCAGCTGCAGCTGCACGGACACACGGGTGGCCACGTCCAGATCCTTGATCTTCTTGGTGTCCAGGATCTGAAGCATGATGATGTACTTCTCCGCCATGCTGCCGAAGTAGATCAGATTGTCCTTCCGGCGCAGAGGATGGCCCTTGTATTCCAGGGCTGCGGTCTTTTTATCGGCCATGAGAATGCCTCCCAAATTGTTTTTGTTACTGAATTGTAACACATCGTTTCTAATCTGTCAACAGTGTCATGCTGTTTTTTGGAAAAAAATATCCGCTCTCTCCCCGCGTGAAAATTGCGGGGAGAAAGCGGACTGTGCATGTATGTCTCTCTTGCCGGGCCCAGCGGTTTATCCCGCCGGGATCGGAGATTCTGTCGGCTCCGGCATGGGCGTATCTGTTGCCGGTGGCTCCGTTGGCGGGGCCTCCGTTGGAGGTGCCACTGTCGGTGGTGCCTCTGTTGGAGGTGCTTCTGTTGGCGGCACTGCCGTAGGCTCCGCCGTGGGTATGGCTGTGGGCTCCGCCGTGGGCACGGCCGTGGGTTCCGGCGTGATCACCGGCGCTTCTGTCACCGGCGGCACGTAGGGCGTCACCTGGGGCTCTACCGGCGGGTTGGTGGGAACCGGGGTCACCGGCACCACCGGCGGGTCGGTGGGCTGCGGCGTGGCGGGCACGTCGGTCACCGGTACGGGCGTCAAGTCCGCAGGGGGCGCCGACGGCGTGGGCGAGGCGTTGGGGTCGGGGGTGGCCGGGATCTGGTTGCCCCACAGGGTCTTGGGACCGTTTTCGATGGTGGGGGTGTTGAAGCTCCACCACTCCAGGCCCTCGTGCACCCGGCTCATGACGTCGTGCCAGATCAGACCGGCGGGGTTGGTGCCGTAGTGCAGCACGGCCGGGTAGGTGTAGCCGGTCCAAACGGCCGCCACATAGTAGCGGGTATAGCCGGTGAAATAACGGTCGAAGTCGTTGCTGGTGGTGCCGGTCTTGCCGGCGACGGCGGTGGTGCCGAAGTTGGCCATCCAGCCGGTGCCGTAGGTGGCGGCGTTCTGGAGCATATCGGTTATGTTCCAGGCGGTGTTGGCCTTCACGGCCACCTGCTGCCGGGCGGGATTGTCCAGAACCACCTTGCCGTCCCGGTCGGTGACCAGCGAGTAGGTGCGGCCGAAGCTCATCACGCCGTCGTTGACGAAGGCGGTGTATGCCTGGGCCATCTCCTTGACGGTGATGCCGTAGCTCAGCTGTCCCAGGGCCAGGGCGGGGTACACGAAGTCGGACACCACCTGGCCGGTTCTCTCGTCCAGGTGATCCCGCACCAGGGAGTGGAAGCCGAACCGCTCGGTCAGGTATGTCCAGGAGGCCTGCAGGCCGATCCGATCCAGCACCTGGGCCGCCACGGTGTTCAGCGAGGAGGACACGCCCGTGCGGATGGTGACCCACCCCCGGTTGCCGCCGCCGGAGTTCTTGGGGTACCAGCTGGTGCCCTGCAGCTTGACGCCGGCGGAGTCGTTGACCTGGGTGTTCTGGGTGATAAGGCCCAGATCCAGGGCCGGGGCGTAGACCGCCACGGGCTTGAAGGACGACCCGGGAGGCCGGACGGATTCGGTGGCGTAGTTCTCCGTAAAGGAGCCGGTCTTGACGCCGGTCTGGCCGGCCAGGGCCTTGATCTCGCCGGTGTAGGGATCCATGATGACGATGGCGGAGGCCAGCTGCTGCCCGGTGGGGTTGTAGGACGCCTGGGGCAGGTTGGAGGTGTTCTGGTATATGTCGTCCACGATCCGCTGGATGCGCTGATCCATGCAGCAGTAGATGTTGTAGCCGCCGTTGTAGATCAGCTGCTCCGCCACCCCCAGGGTGACGCCCCTCTCCTCCGCCAGATCGGCGGTCAGCTCGTAGATGAGCGAGTCCACAAAGTAGGAGTGGACGGGGACGTGGTAACCCTCGCCGGCGGCCCGGCGGAACTGGAGGGGCTCGGCCTTGGCCTGCTCGCACTGCTCGTAGGTGATATAGCCCTGCTTGTACATCTGGGTCAGGATCAGCTCCTGACGCTCCTTGTTGCGGGCCGTGCACTGCTCGCCGATATAGGGGTCGTACTTGGAGGGGTTGTTGGTGATGCCGATCAGCGCGGCGCACTCGGCCAGATCCAGCTCCCAGACCTCCTTGCCGAAGTACTCCCGGGCGGCGGTGCCCACGCCGTAGCAGCCCTCGCCCAGATAGATCTGGTTGAGGTACATGGTCATGATCTCGTCTTTTGAGTATTTCTTTTCAAATTCCAGTGCCTGGAAGATCTCCAGCAGCTTTCGCTGGACGGTGACCTCGTCCTTGCCCGTCAGGTTTTTGATCAGCTGCTGGGTGATGGTGGAGCCGCCGAAGGTGTCCTGCATACTCAGGAACATGTTGCCGAAGGCGCCCAGGGTACGCCACCAGTCCACGCCCTTGTGCTTATAGAAGTTTCTGTCCTCGATGGCCACGGCGGCGTGCTCGATGTCCTCGGGGATCTGGTCATGCTCGACCCAGATACGGTTGATGGTGGAGTGGAGCACCTCCAGCTCCTCCATCTGGCCGCTGTCCGTCTGCACCCAGACGGTGCTGGACAGGGCGCTGGCCAGCTCCTCCGGCGTCAGATCCAGGCCGGTCATGCAGGTCTTGACGTACACGGCGAAGATGCAGGCAAAGATCATGCCGGTGGTGATGAACACCAGCAGCGCCGTGATCACGACTTTTGCCGCCGTGCGCAGGGCAAAGCCCGTTCCGGCGGCGGCTGTATCGGCCACCGCGGCGGCAGCCCGACGGGCCCGGCGCACCTTGCGGCTGGTGTACCAGGCCTTCATTTTTCTGAATCTGTCTCTGATCCCCCGTAAAAAGTTCACAAACAAGCCTCCGTGTCCCTGGGACGGCGTAAGCCGTGCTTTGGATGTGCAAAGCTGACCCGATGGTCAGACATGGTTATTATAACACACTTTTTCGGCATTGTATATCCTATTTGTGAAGAAAAAATGAACGCGCGCTTAATCCGCGGCATGGCCCGGGCGCTTTTGGGGCATACTTCCGGGGAAGGGGGAATGGACGTGAAGCTGCGGATGAAGGTGATCCTGTGCGTGCTGCTGGTTGCGTTCGCGGCGGCCAGTCTGCTGGCGGTGCTGTCCGATCTGGGGGTGCTGTCCGGGGCGGAGCCCGCCTCGGCGGACGCCTATGCCTACGAGCTGCGCACCTGGCAGGGCCGCATCGGCGTGTTCTCTCCGCCGGATTCCAACCAGCCGGTGGCCGTGGCGGACGTGTACGTGCAGGATCTGCCCATCACCGACCGGCTGGCCCTGGGCAGGGGCGTGGCCGCGGAGAGCCGGGAGGAGGCGGCCCGGCTGCTGGAGGATTACGGCGCGTGAGCGTCTGCCAGGAAATTCCCATTTTTCCCTCTTGCATTCTTCCCGTCCAGGCCTTACAATAGGAGCAAGACAGGAGGAAACGCTATGGACAGTGAGTTCGGCGCCAGCTATATCACCATCGAGGACGACGACGGCAACGAGTTTGAGCTGGAGCACCTGAGCACCCTGGAGTTTGAGGGTGAGGAGTATATGGTCTTTCTTCCCGCCGATATGGACGAGGACGACCCGGATTACGGCTTCATCATCCTCCGGGTGGAGGAGGCGGACGGCGAGGAGCAGTTTGTCTCCGTGGACGACGAGGATCTTCTCCAGCGGGTGTACGAGTACTATATGGAGAACATCTTTTCCGATGAGGAAGAGGAGAACGAAGCGGGGGAGTGACCTCCCTCTGTCAGCATCGAAACCTGCCCTGTTCGTGGTTTCAAGGGCCCGGTTGGACCCACATCTATTATAAGGGACGCCATATACGGCGGCGGAGCGCAGGCCTCCCGGCACGGCCGGACGTTGGAAGCACAGAAACCGCCATGAGGCGACCCACCTGCCAGGCTGTGCAGGTTACAAATCTGGCCCCCACGGCAGGGCGGGCCTCGTCGGAGCAAAGGCGACTTTGCTCCGACGATCGTTTATATAGCCGACGGGTGGCAAACACGCGACACGGCCTCGCCTTGCTTTTTTCCGCAATTATGATATACTGTTGCAGTTATGATATGCCGTACATTCCGTTCCGCCCGAAGGGAGATACATCCTATGAAGAGAGTCTTGGCGGCGCTGCTGTGTCTGGGTCTGTGCCTGGGTCTGGCCGGCTGCGGCCATTTCGTGAGCATCATGCCGGGCTCGGAGGCCGGCGGCGGCGCCATTGGCGACGCGCCCCCCGAGTCCCTGGACGATTTCCGGGAGCGTCCGCTCATGGAGATGCTGGGCTGGCAGGACTTTGCCGCCAGCTACTACAGCGACACCCCCGTGGCCCTGAGCATCCGCACCCCCGACAGGGGCTTTGCCTCCCCCATCTTTGACCGGAGCTCCATCATCGCCGCCTGCGACAGCCTGCGGGCCATGCGGGTCACCGGCCGGACGGAAAACCAGGCCTCTCCCGACCGGGGAACGGTCTATACCTTCACCATGGACGACGGGCAGGAGCTGTCCGTGACGTTCGAGGGGAGCCAGGTGGATCTGAGCACCGGCGTGTACACCGTGTCCGGTCTGGAGGCCCTGTCCGGACTGACCTTCCCCGGCTACAGCGACGGGTATGATGTCTTTGATCTGTACTACGACGACGATGTGCGGGCCTTCGCCGACAACTTCAGCACGGCCGCGCCCATATCGGTGGGCCGGCGCTCCAACGGCGGCGCAACCCTGACCAGCCGGGACGCCGGCGTGGTCAGTCAGGCCTTCTCCCTGCTGCAAAACGCCCGCATCGTCCGGGTGGAGGAGAACCCCGACCAGAACATCGACCTGACCCAGACCACCGACTATGTCTTCTCCATGGAGGACGGCACCTATTATACCTTCACCTTCACCGGCCCCTGCCTGACCGTGACGCCGTCGGCCGATTACGGCCCGGTCTACTACTGGCTGGAGGGCATCGACGAGCTGTCCGCCATGACCATCCTGCCGGAGAGCACCGTGCCCACCTTTGAGGGCGGGCCCATCACCGGTATGCGGGAGGATATCGCCCAGGCCCAGGCCGCCGCCTCCGGCCAGCTGCCGGGGATCTCCGTGATCGGCGTGTACGTGGACTATAACATCCAGGGCCAGCACGGATATCTGACCCTGAGCGGGGACACGGCCGCGTCCTTCGTCCGGCAGGTCACGTCCATCACCGCCGACGGGGCCGTCACCACCCCCATCGGGGAGGACATCACCGTGTTCATCACCCTGTCCGACCAGTCCGGGCCCATCATCGTGTTCAACGGGGACACCGTACAGCAGCTGGTGGGCATCAACCACGCCTGCGACTACAACGCCATGGCCAATCTGCGGGCGCTCATTCAGCAGCTTTCGCTGGACGAGCGCAACATCGGCCAGATGATCGAAAACGCCACGAACTAAAGAATAAAAAATGGAGCGCTGCCCGCGGGCGGCGCTCCTTAATTTTTGGAAAAGATCAGCGGAAAAAGGCCTCCAGATCGGCCTTGGAGGCGGTGCTGCGGCCGGAGACCATCCGCTCCTGCCCGCCGCCCCGGGCGGACAGCGCCGGGCCGTTCTGGCGGATGAACGCCCGCATATCCGTCTGGCGGCTGGCCATGACGAACCGCCAGTCCCCGTCCTGGCCGGAGAACACCGCGCACACCCCGGCGCACTTTTCCATCCCGGCGTTGGCCAGCAGGCGCAGGGCGTCCTCGTCCCCCTGGAAGAAGAGCAGCATATGCCCCGGGGCGGGGGCGAGGGAGGCGGCCATGGCCTCCGCCGCCTGCCGGCGCAGGGCGGAGATCTCCCGCTTCAGGCCGTCCCGCTGCTCCAAAAGTCGCTCCACCCCGGCGGTGATCTCCCCCTGGGGCGTGTTGAGCAGGCCGGATATGGCCGCGCTGGCCTCGTACCGGGCCCGGTAGTCGGCCATGGCGTCCGAACCGGCCTTCATCCACAGCCGGGTGCCGCCCCGGTGGCGCATGAAGTCCAGGATCTTGATGGGGCCGATCTGGCCCGTGCCGGACACGTGGGGCGCGCAGCAGGCGCACACGTCCACGCCCTCCACCGTCACGATCCGCACGTTGGATGTCAGATCCAGTTTGCTCCGGTACTCCATCGCGGCCAGCTCCGGGGTGGAGGGGAACCGGGCGATCACCGGCACGTCCCGCCACACCGCCTGGTTGGCCGCCCACTCGATCTCGTCCAGCTGCCGCCGGTCAAGCTCGCCGCCGAAATCCACCGTGCAGCCGTCGCCGCCCAGGTGAAAGCCCGTGTTCTCAAAGCCGTATTCGGCGTGGATGAGCCCGGAGACGATGTGCTCGGCGGTGTGGTTTTGCATCTTGCGAAAGCGCTCGGGCCAGTCCAGCGCCCCCTCCACCGTTTCCCCCACGGGCAGGGGCCCGTCGGTGTGGTGGAGGATGACGCCGCCCCGCTCGTGGGCGCCGGTCACGTGCACGGCGCCCAGGGCGCCCGTGTCCGCCGCCTGACCCCCCTCCTCGGGGAAAAAGGCCGTGGCGGAAAGGATCACGTCCCATCCGCCGGCGGTCTGCCGGCAGTCCATTACCTGTGCCGTGAAGCGCTTGGTATAGGCGTTTTCGTAGTAGAGCTTTCTGGTGTCCATCGGTTGACCTCCCCGGGAAAAAAGTGTATACTGTGGCCCATGGATATCTTTACCGTACTGCTCATATACCTGGAAGGCGTGAATCTGCTGACGCTGGTGGTGTACGGCCTGGACAAGCACCGGGCCCGGGTGCACCGGGAGCGCATCCCGGAGGCAGCGCTGCTGGGCCTGGCGGCCATCGGCGGCGCCGTGGGCGCCCTGGCGGGGATGTTTCTCTTCCGCCACAAGATCCGCAAGCGCAAATTCACCGTGGGCGTACCGGTCATCCTGGCGCTGGAGATCCTGGTAGTCCTGGGTGTGATCTACATCCTCTCCGGCGATCCCTTTCTATTGTAAAAAATTTATGGAGGAACGTCAAGCATGAATCAGTACCTGGACATAAAACCGGAGGTGGCCCAGGCCCTCGCGTCCGGCAAGCCCGTGGTGGCGCTGGAGAGCACCATCATCTCCCACGGCATGCCCTGGCCCCAGAACGCCCAGACCGCCTTCGCGGTGGAGGACACCATCCGCGCCCACGGCGCCGTGCCCGCGACCATCGCCGTCATCGGCGGCCGGCTGAAAGCGGGCCTGGAAAAGGACGAGATCGAATACCTGGCCAAGAAGGGCCAGGCCGTCACCAAGGCCTCCCGCCGGGATCTGCCGGTGCTGTGCGCCCGGGGCATCGACGGGGCCACCACCGTGGCCGCCACCATGATCGTGGCCGCCATGGCCGGGATACAGGTGTTCGCCACCGGCGGCATCGGCGGCGTGCACCGGGGGGCGGAGACGACCATGGATATCTCCGCCGATCTGGAGGAGCTGGCCCGCACGCCGGTGCTGGTGGTCTGCGCCGGCGCCAAATCCATCCTGGATCTGGGCCTGACGCTGGAGTATCTGGAGACAAAGGGCGTGGCCGTGTGCGGCTATCGGACCGACGAGCTGCCCGCTTTCTACACCCGCACCAGCGGCTTTGGGGTGGACTTCCGGGCCGACACACCGGCGGAGCTGGCCGCGGCCTTCCATGCCCAGCGGGCCCTGGGATATCCCGGCGGGATGCTGTGCGCCAACCCCATCCCCGAGGCGTATTCCATGGATCCGGCGGTCATCAACGCCGCCATCGACCAGGCCGTGGCCGAGAGCGTGGCCCAGGGCGTCAAGGGCAAGAAGGTCACCCCCTTCCTGCTGGCCCGGGTGAAAGAGCTCACCGGCGGGGACAGTCTGGAGTCCAACATCCAGCTGGTGCTCAACAACGCCGCCCTGGCCGCCGATACCGCCGGAGAGCTGTGCAAGCGCCTGTAAATGGAAGAAAATACCTGCAAAAAAGGTATTGACAAACGAAAAAACCAGGGCTATAATGCAAACAATTTAATACGATAAACCGTTGATGAAGAGTGAGTAACCCTTCCACAGTCTGTCACAGAGAGCGGCGCACAGCTGAGAGCGCGGCACAGGCGGGAAGCGGCGAATGGACTTCGGAGGGCAATCGGAAGGCAGTGCATCTGCCCTATGTGCGACGGAGAAGGCGCTCCGTGAAAAACGCCGCCGCGTGATGGCGCGGAACAAAGCGGACGCGTGAGCGTCAAGCCGGGTGGCACCGCAGGAAGTTTACAACATCCTGTCCCAGCAGAAATGCAGGGACAGGATCTTTATTTTGATCCGGGAGGTACATGAGAATGTTTATACTGTCCAAACGATGGCGGGCGTGAAGGACACCCACAGAACATGAACATTTTCCAAACAAAATATCTAAAATGAGAAAGCTTGAAAAGGAGATCATCAAAATGAAAAAGATCATCTGCACCATGATGGCCCTTGTTATGCTGCTGGCGCTGGCCGCGCCCGCCTTCGCCGACGGCGAGACCTATAAGATCGGCATCTGCAACTACGTGGACGACGCTTCCCTGAACCAGATCGTCGCCAATATCCAGTCCCAGCTGGACGCCATCGGCCAGGAGAAGGACGTGACCTTTGAGGTCGACGTCCAGAACTGCCAGGCCGACGCCTCCCTGATGAACCAGATCATCTCCAACTTTATCGCCGACGAGGTGGATCTGATGGTGGGCGTGGCCACCCCCGTGGCCATGCAGATGCAGGCCGCTACCGAGGAAAATCCGATCCCCGTGGTGTTCTCCGCTGTCTCTGACCCGGAGGCCGCCGGCCTGGTGGAGAGCAACGAGGCCCCCGGCGCCAACATCACCGGAACCTCCGATTTCCTGGATACCGCCGCTATTTTCGATCTGATCTTTGCCGCCGACCCCGAGGCCGACCTGATCGGCCTGCTGTATGACCCGGGCCAGGAGTCCTCCGCCACCTTCATCGCCGCAGCCAAGGAACTGCTGGACGAGAAGGATGTGGACTATGAGGAATACACCGGCACCACCGCCGCCGAGATCCAGATGGCCGTCCAGTCCCTGGTGGCCGACCAGGTGGACGCGGTGTTCACCCCCTCCGACAACTCCATCATGACCGCGGAGCTGTCCATCTATGAGGATCTGGCCAAGGCAGGCATCCCCCACTACGCCGGTGCCGACTCCTTTGCCCTGAACGGCGCCTTCCTGGGCTACGGCGTGGACTACGCCAACCTGGGCGTGGAGACCGCCAACATGGTCGCCCAGATCCTGCTGGAGGGGGCCGACCCCGCCGAGCTGCCTGTCATGACCTTTGACAACGGCACCGCCACCATCAACACCGACGTGTGCGAGCAGATCACCGGCAAGAGCTTTGACGACCTGGCCGAGCTGTTTGCGCCCCTGTGCACCGCCGTCAACCCCATCGAGACGGCAGAGGAATTCGAGTAAGTCGGCGGAGCAAGCAAAAGCGGCAAAGCCGCACCTTATATGGCGCCCTTGTGTAAAGGGAGCTGTCGAGCGAAGCGAAACTGGGGGATTGTTGCCAGTCTGAAGGTCATCCCACAACTGGCAACAACCCCTCCGAGCCGCCTTCCGGCGGCCCACCTCCCCTTGCACAGGGGAGACTTTCAATTATGGTATCGCCGCCTGGCGGTGATACATCCCTGGAGGAGAAACTATGTCGCTATCCGCCATATGGGGCCTTGTACAGACGGCGCTGGAACTGGGACTGACCTGTTCGCTGACCGTGCTGGCTCTGTTTTTGAGTTACTCCATGCTGAACGTGTGCGATCTGAGCACCGACGGCTGCTTCACCCTGGGCGCCGCGGTGGGCGCGGTGGTGGCCATTGCCGGGCACCCCTATCTGTCCATCCCCGCCGCCATGGGCGCGGGAATGCTGTCCGGCCTGATCACGTCCGTGCTGCAGACCCGCATGGGCATCAACAGCCTGCTGGCGGGCATCATCGTCAACACCGGCCTCTATTCCGTGAACATCGCCGTCATGGGCGGCGCTTCCCTGCTGAACATGAACAAGACCCCCACCGTGTTCACCGCCCTGAAATCCCTGCTGGAGGACACCCCCCTGGCCGGGATGCAGGAGTTGATCATCCCCCTGCTTGCGGTGGCGCTGGTGATCCTGTTTCTGGCGCTGTTTCTCCGCACCCGGCTGGGTCTGGCCATAAGGGCCACCGGCGACAACCCGGACATGGTTCGCTCCTCCTCCATCAACCCCGTCTTCACCACCACGGTGGGCCTGTGCGTATCCAACGCCTTCACAGGCCTGTCCGGATGCCTGCTGGCCCAGGGCCAGAAGTCGGTGGACATCAATATCGGTCAGGGCATGGTGACCATCGCCCTGGCGAGCCTGCTCATCGGCCACACGTTCATGGGCCGGGGCTCCATCGCCAAGCGGGCGGTGGGCGTGGTGGTGGGCTCCATCATTTTCCGGCTGGTGTACACCATCGCCCTGCGGCTGAAAATGCCCGCGTTCATGCTCAAGCTGGTCAGCTCCGTGATTGTCATCATCGCCATTGCCGGGCCCTATTTCAAGAGCCAGCTTCCCGCCCTCCGGCGGCGTCTGGCGGGGGCTCGGAAGGAGGGAGACTGACATGCTCACCCTCAAGAATATCTCCAAGACCTTCAACCCCGGCACAGTGAACGAAAAGACCGCCCTGTCCGGCCTGAATCTCCATTTGGACAAGGGGGATTTTGTCACCATCATCGGCGCCAACGGGGCGGGCAAGTCCACCCTCTTCAACGCCATCGCCGGCAGCTTTCTGCCCGACACGGGCGCCATCATCCTGGACGGCCAGAACGTGACGTTCCAGCCGGAGTTCAAGCGGGCCAAGAGCATCGGCCGGCTCTTTCAGGATCCCATGCGGGGCAGCGCCCCGGCCATGACCATTGAGGAAAACCTGGCCCTGGCCGCGTCCGGCGGCGGGTGGCTCAGCCACGTATCCCGGGCGGAAAAGGCCGCCTTCCGGGACAAACTGGCCCTGCTGGGCATGGGGCTGGAGGATCGGATGCGCCAGCCGGTGGGCCTTCTGTCCGGCGGCCAGCGGCAGGCCCTGACCCTGCTCATGGCCACCATGGTGCCCCCAAAGCTTCTGCTGCTGGACGAACACACCGCCGCCCTTGACCCCGGCACCGCCGAGAAGGTGCTGGCGCTGACCGAGAGCATCGTCCGGGAGGGGAATCTCACCTGCATGATGATCACCCACAATATGACCTCCGCCCTGGAGCTGGGCAACCGGACGCTGATGATGGACGCCGGCCGTATCCTGCTGGATCTGAAGGGCCCGGAGCGGGAGGGACTGACGGTGAACGACCTGCTGCGGATGTTCAAGCAGAACGTGGGCAAGGCGCTGGACAACGACAGGATGCTCCTAAGCTGAAATTGAAATAAAAAGGAAACGGCAGACGCTTCTTCAAAAAGTGTCTGCCGTGTTTTACTGCCTTTTTTCCTCTACCGCTTTCGCCGGCAGTACAGCCGCATCACCCCGCAGACGGCGCCGAACAGCACCCCGGCCACGGGCCAGACGATCCAGGTATCGTCCCACCGCCGGGTAGTAAAGCTCCAGCCCAGGTATATCGCCGTGGCTAAGCACCAATATATGACCCAGACCGTCCGGAGCAGGGGCGATTTCCGCTCCGGGGCGTAGTCCCCCTCCTGGAGCAGGATCTGGCAGGCGTTCCAGGGGATGGACGCGCTGACGATGAGATACACCCCCGCCGCCACCAGCACCAACAGCAGTCCGTCGCCGCAGGTAAGCAAAAACTCGTGTTCCGGGGCCGCCATACACACCAGCAGCGGCACCGCCGACGCTACGCACAGGCATATGCCCGCCACCATCCGGCGGCTGTGGCTCTCCCGCTCCCGTTCCATGGCCTCCCGGGCCAAGGCATCCACGCCGGGGGCGGCGGAAAACACCTCTTTTTCCAGGTATTCATATTTGCTCAGCCGCCCGTTCCAAGTCACAAACAGGGCCACCGCCGGCACCACGAAGGCAAACAATACGGTCAGACCTACCGCCACGGCGATTTGCTCCCGGACGGGGCGGATCGCGGACAGCCCGCCCAACAGAATGAGGCACACCGGGGACAGGATGCACAGCGCCACAGCCAGGGCGGTGGGCTTTGCGCTGGATCGTTTCAGCGTGAGAAATGCCTCCGCCTCCTCCCGCGATACCTGCCGCGGGGCCGGATCGGAACCGGCCTGTTCCTCCGGCTCCGGCATTTCCAGATCATCCTTTAATAGATAATCCGTACTCACCCCAAACAGGCGGCTCATCTCCAGAAGCTTGTCGATGGACGGGGCCGCCAGGCCGCCCTCCCACTTGCTGACAGACTGACGGGACACATCCAGCTGGTCGGCCAGATCCTCCTGGCTCCAGCACTCCCGCTTGCGCAGGGCAATGATCTTATCCGCCATGGTCACGGAAACCATCTCCTTTCGTTGTTCATGTTCAGCATACACGTTTTTCCCGTGGCGGACAAGAAAGTTTCCTTGAAAATTCCGCAACCACAGGTTGCAAATCCCTGTTTTTCGCAGAAAACAGCCCCCTGGAAGGGGGCTGTCCCGTTTGGAAGAGAAAAAGGGCCGTCATTCGTCATGATGATCCTCGCTGTGATGCTCCTGGGCGTGGTGCTCTGTCCAGACGGCGTCCCCATGGACGGGGCAGCTCTCCACGTACAGCAGCGTGCCGTTGCCGTGCTCGTCACAGTGGTCGAAATCCCGCACCGTGCGCACGTCGATCTCCCCCTGACCGGCAAAATTGCGGATCGTCCCTTGGAAATGGCCTCCGTTCAGGCTCTCCCCGTTGGAGGTGAGCATGTCGGTCAGCACCCGGATGGGCTCGCCGTCCAGATACCACCGGCCGTCCTGGCAGGTGATGCCGTAGGGGGCGTACTCCGCGGCGATGGCCGCCAGCGCCGCCTGGTCGATCCCGCCGGCGGTCATGGCGTCGCCCTGGTAGGCGTACTCCGTCATCCCGGTCTCCGGGGCGTCCGGGTCGGACACCGCCGTCTGCTCCGGGGACGAGCCGGCGGGCTGCTCCATCACGGTATCGTCCGCCGCGTCAGGCGCCGGGACGGACGGCTCCTCCGACAGGACAGCCGCGTTTCCGGAGACGGAGGCAGACTGGGAGTCGCGCTCGGCCCGATAGGCGAGCGCCCCCGTTGCCATCAGCAGTCCGGTGACCGCCGCTGCCAGCAGCAAGGTGGCCGCCAGCACCCAGGGCCACTTTTTCCGCCTGGGCTTTTTCGAGGCCGCCGGGGGAACCTCCTTTTCCGGCTCCGGGGCGGACTGGGGCGGCTGCTCCGGCGGGGGAGGGGCCGCGCCGCCCGGTTCAGGGGCGTCGTCTTTTAATAGGTAGTCGGTTGTGACGGCGAACAGCTCGCTCATCTTTATGATCTTGTCCAGCTCGGGCACGGCCTGGGCCATCTCCCATTTGCTGACGGACTGGCGGGACACGTTCAGCCGGTCGGCCAGGTCGATCTGGCTCCAGCCCTGCTTTTTTCGCAGCTCTATGATCTTGTCGGCCAAAGGCATAGGGGAAACCTCCTTGCTGATGATTTCGGTGCGCGCCTTGGTTTTCAGTATACCGGCTGCGGGCCGGGATCGCAACCAATCCCGCTGGGAAATGTGTCAACCGGCGGTTGCATCCCGCTTTTGGAAGGAAAAAAGCCCCCTGTTTCGAGAGCTTTTCGATCCGGCGTTCTCCGGCGGGAGGGGCGTTTCTTTGGGTTTTCAGATCCCCGCCAGATCCTTTATGACCTCGCCGGCCAGGATCATGCCCGCCACCGGCGGCACGAAGGAGACGCTGCCCGGGACTCGCTTTTCCCCGCCGTCGGGCGTCCGCTCCCCCGCCGCCGGGGTCAGGGGAAGCTCGGTGGAATAGACCACCTTCAGATGCTGCACCCCCCGTTTTTTCAGCTCCCGGCGCATCACCCGCGCCAGGGGGCAGACGCTGGTCTTGCTGATGTCCGCCACCCGAAAGGCGGTGGGGTCGAGCTTATTGCCCGTTCCCATGCAGCTGATGATGGGGGTGCCCGCCTGCCGGGCCCGCATGACAAGTTCGATCTTGCCGGCGACCGTGTCGATGGCGTCCACCACATAGTCGTATTTTCCAAGGTCGAACGGATCGGACGTCTCGGGCATATACATCACCCGCCTGGCCTCTACGGTCATGCCCGGGTTGATATCCAGCAGCCGGGCCCGGGCCGCGTCCGCCTTGAATGTGGACAGGGTGCTGTGCAGGGCGATGATCTGCCGGTTCAGGTTGGTCGCGCTCACCCGGTCGTGATCGAACAGCTCCAGCGCGCCCACGCCGCCCCGGGCCAGGGCCTCCGCCGCGCTGCCGCCCACGCCCCCCAGGCCGAACACGGCCACCCGGGCCCGGCGCAGCCGCTCCATGGCCTCCGGGCCCAGGAGCATCTCTGTTCTGGAAAACCAACTGGACATAGCGCTTTTCCCTCCCACAGAAAAACTTCCGGCCCCCTTGTGACAAGGAGGCCGCGAAGGATGACAGGCGTGATTTACTTGACGTACTTGTCCACCACGGTCTTGGCTGCGGCGTTATCGTTGGCCACCACGAAGATCACATACTGTCCCTGGCGGACGATGACGGCGTTCTCCAGACGGGGGACGGCCTCGGGGATATAGCTCTGCAGGCTGGCGATCTGGTTCTGGGCCCGGGCGGAGCAGAGCTGCTCCAGATTCTTGGCCGCGTCCTCGCTGGCCGCCTTGGCCAGGAAGATCTCCTCGGCAGTGCCGTTGTTGAAATAGAACTTGCTGCTCTCCACGTCGACCCCGTCGAAGCCGTAGGTCGGCGCGGCCAGACCGGCGTCCATGGCGTACTGGTTCATGTCCATGGTAAAGGCGGCGCTGCCGGCCAGCTCCCCGGCCAGGGCCTCCAGATCCACGTCCTTGGCCTTCCCGCCGCCGCAGGCGGCCAGCATCAGGATCATGCACACGGTCAGAATAAGTCCTATGATCTTCTTCATGTCTCTTTTTTCCTCACTTTTATCTGTCTTTCTCCCCGTCCTCCGGACTCAGCCGCCGGCCTCCGGCTCCGGCGAGGGGGCCTCGGTGGGCTCCACGGCGGGCGTGCCGTCGGGGACGTAGTGGGTCTTCATATATTCAAACCACTTCTGATAGTGGGCGGGGGTGAAGTGTACGCCGTCGGGGGTGACCTCCGAGGGCAGGTAGCCGTCCTCGCCGCACAGGACGGGGTATACGTCCAGATACCACACCTGCTGCTCCCGGGCGATGTCCTGGAGCATCTGGTTGAAGGACTGCACCGCGCTGCGCTTGAACTCCTTGTTCTCGTCGCAGTACTTGCTCACCGGCGTGACGCTCATGAGGTAGATGATGGCGCCCGGCTGGCTGGCCTTGACCTGGTCGATGACGTTGACGAAGGCCGCCCGGAGGGTCTCCTTCTGGTAGTTGACCTCGTTGATGCCGAAGCCGATGTATACCTTGCCGAAGGTGTTGGCGGGCATTTGGGCGGCGTAGGGCGCGGCGCCCAGGATGGTCAGGCTGTCGGCGCAGTACCAGTGGGTGGTATCGGAGGGCAGCAGATTTTCGTTGTTATAGAGCCACAGGCCGGAGGTGACGGAATTGCCCAGAAAGGCCGCGTTGGCAAAGTAGTCCGGCCCCATCAGACCCTCCTGCTCGGCCACCATCGGCCCGGCCCAGGGGGTCGCCGTGGGCTCCGGTACGGCCGTGGGCTCCGGGGTCGGTTCCGGGGTGGGCTCCGGCGTGGGCTCGGCCGTGGGCGCCGGGGTGGTGTATATGTCGCTCACCGCGGCGGTGGGGCCCGGCTGGGCCGCCTGCTCCGGCTCGCCGGCGCCGCCCCAGGTGCGGAAGCCCAGCACCACCGCTGTGCCAGCCAGGATCACGCTCAAGGTGAAAAAGATGAGCGCGGGAATTTTATGTCTCATAGCCGCTCCTAAAATCCGCGAAAATTGTAAGGATCGCAAAATCTTGTCATTTTATGTCTACCGGTACTATAGCACGCTTTCTCCCCGCTTGCAAGAGAAAAGTCATTTTGCCGGAAAAGCTTTTCCCGCTTCATTATCTCACCGGACGGCCCGACCCATGCGCCCGGACGCCGCCGCTTCCGGAAATTGCCGGAAACGGGCCGATTGCGATTGCAATGTGGCAGGGATTGGCGTATAATTATTTCAATTATAAATTATTGAGAAACGGAAACGATGAAGGAAAAAACTTGGAACATCCCAGAGGCGATCCCCATCCCGGAGGCGCTTCTCCGGGCCGGATGCACGCCTCTGCTGGCGGCTGTGCTGGCGGCCCGGGGCATCACCGGGGAGGAACAGGCGCGCGCATTTTTGGGCGGCGTGCCCCTGCCGCCCGGCGACCCTATGCTCCTGCCGGACATGGCCGCCGCCGTGGCCAGGATACGCCTGGCCATGGAGCGGGGGGAGACGGTGGCTGTCTACGGGGACTATGACGTGGACGGCATCACCTCCACCTGCCTGCTGACCGAATATCTGCGCTCCGTCGGTCTGAAGACCGAGAGCTACATCCCCGACCGGCTGGAGGAGGGTTATGGCGTCAACAAGACCGCCATCGACCGGCTGCGGGCCCGGGGCGTGCGTCTCATCGTCACGGTGGACTGCGGCATCACCGCCGTGGAGGAGACGGCCTACGCCGCCGGGCAGGGGATCGACATGATTATCACCGACCACCACGAGTGCCAGGCGGAGCTGCCCGGCGCCGTCGCCGTGGTCGATCCCAAGCGCCCGGACTGCCGGTATGAGAACCGGAGTCTGGCGGGGGTGGGCGTGGCGTTCAAGCTGGCCTGCGCCCTGGAGGGGAAGGAGCAGGAGCTTCTTGACCGGCTGGCCGACCTGGTGGCCGTGGGCACCATCGCGGATGTGATGCCCCTCACCGGGGAGAACCGCCGGATCGTGAAGTACGGCCTGGAAAAACTGCGCGGCGATCCCCGGCCGGGTCTGGCCGCGCTGATGGAGCAGGCGGGGGTGAATACCGCCCGCCTGAACGCCAACACCGTGGGCTTCACCCTGGCGCCCCGTATCAACGCCGCCGGCCGCCTGGGCCAGGTGGAACGGGCGGCGGAGCTGCTGTGGGAGCGGGAGCCCGCCCGGGCGGCGGCGCTGGCGGAGCAGCTGTGCGATATGAACCGCTACCGGCAGCAGTTGGAGGCGGAGATCTGGGACGAGGCGGTGGATATGCTGGCCGGCCAGCCAGCCGGCTCGCCCATCGTGCTGGCCCGGGAGGGCTGGCACCAGGGGGTCATCGGCATCGTGGCCTCCCGGCTGAGCGAGGCATACCAGGTGCCCACGGTGATGATCTCCCTGGACGGGGACAAGGGCAAGGGCTCCTGCCGCAGCTGGGGCGGCTTCAACCTCTTTGACGCACTGGCGGCCTGCGAGGAGCACCTGGACTCCTTCGGGGGCCACGCCCTGGCGGCAGGTCTGAATCTGCGCCGGGAGAACATCGACCCCTTCCGGCAGGCGCTGGCCGCCTATTACCGGGACAACCCTCCCCAGGGGGAGGACGGCGTCTGCCCCGATCTGCTGGTGACGGATGGGCGGCTTCTCACCATGGAGTGCGTGGAAAGTCTGGACAAGCTGGAGCCCTGCGGCAGCGGCAACCCCAGGCCGCTGCTGTGCATGACCGACGCGGTGCTCACAGAGGTCACCGCCATCGGCGGCGGCAAGCACACCCGCCTGCAGCTGGATAAGTTCGGCCAGCGGTTTGACTGCGTCTGGTTCGGCCGCCGGGCCGTGGAGCTGGAGGCGTCCGCCGGCGACCGGGTGGACGCGGCGTTCTTCCCCCAGGTCAGCGAGTTTCGGGGCCGCCGGAGCGTGCAGCTGGTGATGAGCCACATGCGCCGGACGGATCAGCAGGCCCTGTGCCGGCATATCCTGGAGGGGGGCGGCTTTGACTGCCGTCTGACCAGGGCGGAGCTGGCCGGGCTCTGGCGTGGCCTGCAGCGGCGCTGCCCCTGCCGGATCAAGCTCTCCCGGCTGGGCCGCATCGAATCCCGGCTCCATCCGGCCCAGATCGCTCTGGGCCTGCGAGTGCTGTCGGAGCTGGATCTGGCCAGCGTCCGTCTGGACGGCCAGGATATCGAGATCATGCTCATCGCCTGGGAGGACAAGACCGATCTGGAGCGCTCCCCGACCTGGCGTATGCAGAAACCATAAAAGGAAGAGAGATTATGGCAGAGTTTTCGCCGGACGTGGCATTTGAACAGCTGCGGGCCGTGCTGGAGGAGAACAACCCCAACGCCGACCTGACCCGTATCCGTCAGGCCTTCGATTTCGCCGTACAGGCCCACCAGGGACAGGTGCGCAAAGACGGCTCCCCCTATGTCACCCACGCCATCGCCGCGGCGGAGATCGCCGGGGAGATGGGTCTGGACGACGAGGCCGTCATGGCCGCGCTGCTGCATGACGTGCTGGAGGACACCGAGGTCACCCATGAGGAGCTGGAAAAGCTCTTCGGCCCGGACGTAGCGGACATCGTGGAGGGCGTGACCAAGCTGACGCGGGTACAGTACAGCACCCTGGAAGAGGCCCAGATGGAGAATCTGCGCAAGATGCTGCTGGCCATGGCCAAGGACATCCGGGTGATCCTCATCAAGCTGGCCGACCGGCTGCACAACATGCGCACCATGGAGTACCAGAGCCCGGAAAAGCAGCTCTCCAAGTCCCGGGAGACCATGGAGATCTACGCCCCCATCGCCCACCGCCTGGGGGTGGAGAAGATGAAGGACGAGCTGGAGGATCTGGCGCTGCTGTATCTGGATCCGGTGGGCTACCGGGAGATCACCAGCATCCTGGACAAGCGCCGGGAGGAGATGGAGCGCTTCCAGAAGGCCATGGAGGAGCGCATCGGCCAGCGCATGGCCAAGGAGGGCATCGAGTGCAAGGTCTACGGCCGGCTCAAGCACATCTACAGCATCTACCGGAAGATGTACGCCCAGCACCTGGGGGTAGAGGAGATCTTTGATCTGTGCGCCTTCCGGGTCATTGTGAACGACCTGGCCGACTGCTACAATGTGCTGGGCATCATCCACGAGATGTTCCGCCCGGTGCCCGGCCGGTTCAAGGACTATATCTCCACCCCCAAGCCCAACAACTATCAGAGCCTGCACACCACCGTCATCGGCACGGAGGGCATCCCCTTTGAGGTGCAGATCCGCACCTGGCAGATGCACGTCACCGCCGAGTACGGCGTGGCTGCCCACTGGAAGTATAAGTCCGGCCCCGCCGGCCACAAGGAGGGAGACGAGGAAAAGTTCGCCTGGATACGCCGGCTGCTGGAGAACCAGCAGGACTCGGACGTGCAGGAGCTGTACCACGACCTGAAGGTGGATCTGTTCGACGACGAGGTGTTCGTGTTCACTCCCAACGGGGACGTGAAAAGCCTGCCCGCCGGCGCCACGCCCATCGACTTTGCCTACTCCATCCACTCCGCCGTGGGCAACTCCATGACCGGCGCCAAGGTCAACGGCCGCATCGTTCCCATCGCCTATCCCCTGCAAAACGGCGACATCGTCACCATCATCACCTCCCACTCCTCCGCCGGCCCCAGCCGGGACTGGCTGAACATCGCCAAGTCCGGCGAGGCCCGCTCCAAGATCAAGCAGTGGTTCAAAAAGGAGCGCCGGGAGGAGAACATCGTCCAGGGCAAGGAGATGTTTGAGGCGGAGGCCCGCCGGGCGGGCCTGTCTATGGCGGACGTGAACGACCCGGAGATGATGCCCCACATCCTCAAGCGCATGGCCGTGCAGGATCTGGACGACATCTACGCCTCCATTGGCTACGGCGGCATGACCGCCTCCCACGCGGTGGGCCGCATCCGGGACGAGATCGTCCGCAACCGCACCACCGTGCGCAAGACCGAGATCGAGAAGATGCAGGAGCGGGCCGACCGCCGCCAGCAGAAGCAGCTCAAGGCGGTGCAGGGCGTACTGGTGGAGGGACTGGACAACTGCCTTATTAAATTTTCCCGCTGCTGCACCCCGGTGCCCGGCGACCCCATCATCGGCTTCATCACCCGGGGGCTGGGCGTGTCCATCCACCGGCGGGACTGTGTCAACTACCGCCGGGACGAGGACAGCGGCCGGTGGATCACCGTGTCCTGGGCCGACAACATCACCGACAGCTACGCCGCGGAGCTCTACATCACCGCCGACGAGCGGGGCGGCCTGGTGATGGACATCGCCACCATCCTCAACGCCCTCAACGCCAAGGTGCGGGGCCTGAACGCCCGGGACACCGGCAAGGGCCTGTCCACCGTCATCATCACCCTGGAGGTGCAGCACGTTAGCGAGCTGCAGACCGTCATCAACCGGCTGCAGGCCGTCCGGGGCGTGCGGGAAGTCAATCGGGGAGGCGAGTGAGTATGCGCGCTGTGGTCACCAGAGTGAAAAACGCCTCCGTGGAGATAGACGGCGCCATCCACGGCCAGATCGGCCAGGGTTTTCTGGTGCTGTTGGGCGTGCACGTGGACGACGGCCCGGCAGAGGCGGCCAAGATCGCCGATAAGATATGCGGCCTGCGCATTTTTGAGGACGCCGCGGGCAAGATGAACGTAAATCCCACCGACGCGGGAGCCAACAGCCTTCTCGTCATCAGCCAGTTCACCCTGTTCGCCGACTGCCATAGCCGCCGGCCCGGCTTCACCATGGCCGCCCGGCCGGAGCAGGCCGTCCCCCTGTACGAGTCCGTCATCACCCAGTGCCGGGAGAGGGGCTTTACGGTGGAGACCGGCGTTTTCGGCGCGGATATGCAGGTGCGCAGCCAGAACGACGGGCCGGTCACCATTCTGCTGGACACAAAGGAGCTTTGAGCCGCGCCCGGCGGCGGACGTCATATTATAAGGAGGTCTCCCATGCTTATCAAGACCCTGACCGTCGGTCAGATCGAGACGAACTGCTACATCGTCACCGACGAGGCGACGCTCCAGTGCGCCGTCATCGACCCGGGGGACGAGTCCAACACCATCCTGGATTACCTGGAGGACAACAAGCTCCAGGCCAAGTACATCTTCCTCACCCACGGCCACTTCGACCACACCACGGCCGTGGAGCCCGTCCGGGCCGAGACCGGCGCCACGGTGTGCATCTGCCGCGGCGACGTGGGCCAGGGCCACTACCTGTTCGACCCGCCGGAGGGCTCCATTATGTACGGCGAGGGGGATATTTTCCACGTGGGCGGCCTCACCTTCCATGTGATGGAGACCCCCGGCCACACCCCCGGCGGGGTGTGTCTGATCTGCGAGAACGCGCTCTTCACCGGCGACACCCTTTTCAGGGACTCCTGTGGCCGCACCGACCTGCCCGGCGGGGATATAGGCCAGATCCTGCAGAGCCTCAAGCGGCTCCACGATCTGCCCGGGGACTACGAGGTCTACCCCGGCCATATGGACAGCTCCACCCTGGATCGGGAGCGGCGCTTCAACCAGTACATGCGCTACGCCGTGGAGAAGTGCTGAGAGCGGCCCACAGATGCAGTGACGAAAACGGCAGACCGAAATGGTCTGCCGTCTTTTTATATCCTTCTGAACTGTACCGCCCCCAGGGCGTTTGCCAGGGCCACCAGATTTTCCGCCTGCTCCGAGCGGACGATGAGCTGCTGCCAGCCGTCCCCGTCCGGCTCCCCCAGGGCCAGATCGCACCAGTATACGTCCAGGCCCAGGCCGAACACCAGTCTATCCGTCCCGTCCCACCGCCGGAAAGCGTCCAGGCACGTGTCCGCCCCGCCGCACACGGCCCGCCCGCCGGGGGCGATGAATCCCTCGGACAGGGCCAGCGCCTCCAGGGCCTGGGCCACGGTCTGCTCCTCCCGGGCCGCCCGCGCCAGATACCGCCGGCGCACAGGCCCCTGCTGTCCCCAGGGCACCCGGGGGAAGAACCTCTTTCGCAGCGCCTCCAGGGTCGGATCGGCAAAGACAGCGTCAGTTGACATCCTGTATCCTCCGTTTCAGCCGCTCTGCGGCGGGATCATTATACACGGCCCGGGCCGTATTGTAAAGAAATGCCCCGCGGCGGCGTGCCGCGGGGCATGGTGCGTCTGTGCCGTCAGCCTTTCAGACACTGGGCGCCTCTCTCCAGCGCCTGCATATTCAGATCCACCAGCTTTGCCTTGGGGCCGGTGAACATGTGCACCAGCATCTGCTGGATGGTCTGCTGCTGGAGCGCGCCGGTGGCGGCGATGTAGGCCCCCAGCATGACCATGTTGGACACCTTCTTGTTGCCCAGCTCGTCGGCGATGGTGTCGCAGGGCACATAGACGGCCTTCACGTCGGTGCGGGTGACCTTCTGCTCGATGATGGAGCTGTTGACGAAGATGATGCCGCCGGACTGTACCTTGTCCTCAAACTTGTGCAGGGACGGCAGGTTCATGGCGATCAGCTCCGTGGGATAGGTGAACACGGGAGAGCCCACCGGCGCGTCCGAGAGCACCACCTCGCAGTTGGCGGTGCCGCCCCGCATCTCCGGGCCGTAGGAGGGCACCCATGTGGCGTGGAGCCCCTCGGCCACGGCGGCCTCCACCAGGCTCTTGCCGATGCTCATGACGCCCTGCCCGCCGAAGCCGGATATGGTGATCTGCTTTTTCACTTTGCCTGCACCTCCTTGATGACGCCCAGAGGATAGTAGGCGGCCATGTTCTCCATCAGCCACTTGTTGGCCTCCACCGGGGACATACCCCAGTTGGTGGGACAGGCGCTGAGCACCTCCACAAAGGTGAAGCCTATGCCCTCCAGCTGCAGCTGGAAGGCCTTTTTGATGGCCTTCTTGGCCTGGTTGAGGTGGGGGATATCCGTCACGCACACCCGCTCGGCATAGGCCAGCCCCTCCTGAGACGCCAGCAGCTCGCACACCCGCATGGGGCTGCCGTGCAGCTCCTTCTGCCGGCCCATGGGCGCCGTGGTGGCGTGCTGGCCCAGCAGGGTGGTGGGGGCCATCTGGCCGCCGGTCATGCCGTAGATGGCGTTATTGATAAACACCGTGGTGAACTTCTCGCCCCGCATGGCGGCGTGGACGATCTCCGCCGCGCCGATGGAGGCCAGATCCCCGTCCCCCTGGTAGGTGACCACCAGCTGGTCGGGGTGGGTACGCTTGATGGCGGTGGCCACCGCCGGGGCGCGGCCATGGATGGCCTCCACCGTGTCGCAGGCAAAGTAGTTGCCCGCAAACACGGAGCAGCCCACCGGGCAGACCAGGATGGCCGTGTCGATCAGACCCAGCTCCTCCATGCACTCCGCCACCAGTTTATGTACGATACCGTGGCTGCAGCCGGGGCAGTAATGGAGCTCCCGATCCTGCAGACCCGCGCTCTTGCGGTATACTGTGGTCATCTCACTGCACCTCCTGCAAGATTTTTTCCGCCTCCGCAGCGATGTCCTCCACGCTGGGAACCATGCCGCCCACCCGGCCGTGGAAGCGCACGGGCTTGACGCCCTTGACGGCAAGCTGCACGTCCTCCAGCATCTGGCCCAGACTCATCTCCACCACCAGGATGGCCTTCAGACTGTCCTGGGCGGCCAGCTCGGCCAGACGGGCCGAGGGGAACGGCCACACCGTCTGGGGCCGGAAGAGGCCGGCCTTGATGCCCTTCTGCTCCAGCTCCTCCACCGCCGACAGGGCGATACGGGAGGGAGTGCCGTAGGCCACCACCAGGATCTGACAGCCCTCGGCGTCCTTTTCCGCCCAGCGGGTCTCCTTTTCCGCGATGGTCTTATATTTCTGCTCCAGAGAGCGGTTGAACTGCTCGCAGTCCGCCGCGTCGATGCGCAGAGAGGTAACAAAGTTACTGTGATCCCGCCCCTTGCGGCCGCTGGCGGCCCAATCCTTGGGGGGCAGCTCCCGTTTGGGGATGTCGTGCCACTCGATGGGCTCCATCATCTGGCCGATCATGCCGTCGCCCAGAATCACCACCGGCGTACGGTACAGATCCGCCAGATCGAACGCCTCCTGGGTCATGTCCACAGCCTCCTGGATGTCGCAGGGGGCCAGCACGATGGTGCGGTAATCGCCGTTGCCGCCGCCCCGGGTGGCCTGGAAGTAGTCGCACTGGGACGGCTGGATGGTGCCCAGACCGGGCCCGCCGCGCATCATGTTCACGATCACGCCGGGCAGCTCGCCGCTGCACATGGCGCTGATGCCCTCCTGCTTGAGGCTCACGCCGGGAGAGGAGGAGGAGGTCATGGCCCGCACGCCGGACGCCGCCGCGCCGTAGACCATGTTGATGGCCGCCAGCTCCGACTCCGACTGGACAAACACCCCACCCGCCTGGGGCAGGCGCATGGACATATACTCAGGGATCTCGTTCTGGGGGGTAATGGGGTAACCGAAAAAGCACTTGCAGCCGGCGCGCACAGCGGCCTCCGCAATGGCCTCGTTGCCCTTCCACAGTTCTTTTGCCACGGTAATCATCTCCTTTTTCATACGCCGCGCCGCCGATCTTCAAAAAAGCGCGGCCGGCTTTTCGGAGAATAACAGAAGTGATGCAACTGTTATTCCTTTTCAATGCTGATGACCGAATCAGGACATATCTTCGCGCAGCTGGCGCAGGCGATGCAGGCCGACGCGTCCGTCACTGTCGCCGGGTGGTAGCCCTTTTCGTTGGTGCCCTCCATGTCCAGCGCCAGGATGTGCTTGGGACACACCGACACGCACAGCTCGCAGCCCTTGCAGCGGTCGCGGTCAAAATGTAAAAACACGGTCATAGGTTCTCACCTCCTTCCGCCCAGGAGAGCTCAGCGCTCCCAGGGCTTCTTCATATAGATGTCTATGGGAAAGACCGGCTCCGCCAGGGCCGGAAGCGCCCCCGCCAGGGAGCGCGCCGCCGTGTGGCAGACCACCGGGATGCCCGTCATATAGGACACCGTCTCGGCCAGCTCCGCGCCCGCCAGGATGTCCTCCGGGCGTGTCTCGCCGCACAGGTGGGTGTTGTTGATGATGCCATCCACCGGCAGACCCATGATGTCCTCGATCCGCCGGATGTTCCACGCCGCCGCCTCCGGGGTGCTCACCTGGGGCCGCCGGGCGTTGAGCACAAAGAGCATTTGCCCGTCCTGGGCCGCGATCCGGTGGCGGTAGCGGCTCAAGACCCTCGCGCCCGAGTCGCCCCCGATGTCCAGCACGCTGCGCAGGGAGGGATCCTCCAGCAGGGCGTTCAGCTCCCCCGGCAGGGCCGGCACGTCCGCGTCCACCAGCGTCTGGGAGGAGGACACGAACCGGATGCCCTTTTTTTGAAACGCCTCCCGCCGCTCCCGGGATCGGAAGTAGGGATTGACCACGTCCAGATCCGCCAGAGCCGTTTTCACCCCCGCCGCCGCCAGAGCAAAGACCATGTTCACGGCCACCTCTGTCTTGCCGGTGCCGCTGTGTCCCACCAGCGCCGTCAGACGCCGGGCGGTCAGCCAGGGCGCGAGCCTCTCTTCCAAAAGCGTCTCCTCCCTAGATCAGAATGTTCATGGCCTTGGCCTGGGCCGTCAGCTCCTCCCGGAACTTGGGGTGGGCGATGGCGATGAGCGCCTTGGCGCGCTGGGACAGGGTCTTGCCCCGGAGCTTTGCCAGGCCGTACTCCGTGGCGATCCAGTCCACGTCGTTTTTGCTGGTGCTCACCAGCGCCCCGGGGTTCAGGGTGGGCCGGATGCGGCTGATCCTGCCGCCGGCGGCGGCGGAGGGGAAGGCGATGAAGCTCTTGCCCCCCTTGGACTGGGTAGCCCCCCGGACGTAGTCCGACTGGCCGCCGGTGCCGGACACGTGGGCCGTGCCCAGGCTCTCGGCGCACACCTGGCCGTAGAGATCCACCTCCAGGCCGCCGTTGACGGAGATGAAATTGGGGTGCTGGGCGATCACCGCCGGGTCGTTCACATAGTCCACCGGCAGGATCTCCACATCCGGATTGTCCGCCACGAACCGGTACAGCCGCTCCGAGCCGAAGGTGAAGGTGCAGACGGTCTTGCCCCGGTGGATGGGCTTGCGCATATTGGTGACGGCGCCGGACTGGATAAGCTCGATCATGCTGTCGGGCAGCAGCTCCGTGTGGATGCCCAGATCGTGCTTATCCTTCAGGGCCAGGCCCACCGCCTCGGGAATGGTGCCGATGCCCAGCTGCAGGGTGGCGCCGTCGGGCACCTCCTGGGCGATGTAGCCGCCGATGGTGCGGCTGATCTCGTCCAGCTCCGCCGGAGGCACGATGGGCAGAGGGGCGGCGTGCTCGCACAGGGCGGTCACCTGGGAGATATGTATTTTGGGGGCCGTGACCGTCCGGGGCATGTTGGGGTTGACCTCCAAAAAAATATGCCGGGCCTTTTCAAACAGCGCCCCGCTGTAAGAGCCGGTCACCCCCGCGCTGAAATACCCCTCTTTGTCCATGGGGGCCACCACCGTCAGGAAGGCGTCCGCCGGGATATAGTCCCGGTACAGGGACGGCATATCCCGGTAGTAGCAGGGCATGATGTCCGCCTGGCCCCGGTTCACCGCCGCCTTGGCGCTCTTGCCGGAGAACCAGGACACGGGCCGGATGATATCCGGATGGGCAAAGACGGCGTTGGGCTTCAGATCCAGCAGGCCGTGCATGGTCAGCTTTTTCAGCTGTCCCGCCTCACACCGCCGGCCGATGGCCTCGATGATGGCCGGGGGGATGGAGGCGGCCGCGTCCGTGACGCACTGCCAGCCGTCGCCGATCTGCTCCGCGATCCCCTCCGGGGTGGTTTTCCTGCGCTCGTATTCCGCTCTGTAATCCATTCTATGCTCTCCGGTTTAGTGAGTTAATTTAATGCTTGACCAAATAATTTCTTATTAACCACGACAAATATACCAAACTTTCCGCCCCCTGTCAAGGGCGTGATGGCCCCTCTCTTGCGCCCGGGGGGCAATTGTGGTATCTTGGGAGAAGGAGGCGGAGGATATGGAAATTTATGGTACTCTCGGCCCTGCCTGCGCCGACGCGGGCGTCTTGGCGGAGATGTTTGACCAGGGCATGACCGGGGTGCGGCTGAACCTGTCCCATACCACGCTCCGGGACGCCGCGCCCCGGCTGGAGGCGCTGGATCGGGCCGCCGCCCGGCAGGGCGTACGGCCAAAGCTGCTCATTGATATGCAGGGCCCGGAGCTGCGGATCGGGGCGCTGGCTGCGCCGCTGACGCTGACCGAGGGGGAGACCGTGCTTCTGGGGGGAGAGGGGCTTCCCGTGCCGGAGACGATCCTGCCCGTGCTGCGTCCCGGCCAGCAGGCCCTGATGGACGACGGAAAGCTGCTTTTGCAGGTACAGAGCGCCGGCGGGGATGGCGCCCGGGCGCTGGTGCTCCGGGGCGGCGTGCTCCAGAGCCGGAAGAGCCTCGCCCTGCCGGGGACGGACATCCGGCCCCCTGCCGTGACGGAGGAGGATCTGGCCAACCTGCGGGACGCGGCCGCCCTCGGCGTCACCGGGGTGATGCAGCCCTTTGTCCGGGGCCGGAAGGATCTGCTGGCTGTGCGCCGGGCCATGGACGGGGCGGGGTGCCGGCATGTAAAGCTGCTGGCCAAGATCGAAAATCTGGACGGGGTGGAGAAGCTGCCGGAGCTGCTGCCCCTGGCGGACGAGATCGTCATCGCCCGGGGGGATCTGGGAAACGCCGGGCCCCTGTGGCAGCTGCCCGCCCTGCAAAAGCGCATCGCCGCGGCCTGCCGGGCCCAGGCGAAGCCCTTCATGGTGGTGACCCAGCTTCTGGCCTCCATGGAGCAGAACCCCGTCCCCACCCGGGCGGAGGTGAGCGACATCTTCAACGCCGTGCTGGACGGGGCCGCCAGTCTCATGGTCACCGGCGAGACCGCCGCCGGCCGCCATCCTGTCCAGGTCATTCGCTATCTTGTACACACCGCCCGGGAGGCGGAGGACTTTCTGAAAGGGGATATATCATGCGACGCAAGGACAGACAGGTGACCGATCCCGCCGCCGTGGAGCGCATCATCGCCGGCTGCCACGTGCTCCGGCTGGGCCTGGCCGACGGGGACGCGCCCTATATCGTGCCGGTGAATTTTGCCTATAGCGTGGAGGACGGCCGGCTGGTCTTTTATATCCACGGGGCCACGGACGGGCGAAAATACCAGCTGATGCGGAAAAACGGCCGGTGCTCCTTTGAGATGGACGTTTCCCTGGGGATGGACTGTATGCCCGACAGCGGTTCCGTCACCATGCGCTACCGCTCCGTCATGGGCACGGCCGCCATCCGTTTTCTGGAGGGCGGGGAGAAGCAGCAAGCGTTGGAGCGGCTTCTGGCCCGGTATCCCCAGACCCGGGATTTCCCCTATAACAAGGCGGCTCTGGCCCGCACCGCTGCGGCAAAGCTCACCGTGCTGACCCTCACCGCCAAGGAAAACCCCTTCCCCCGGGGGAGAGGGGCGGCCTCTCCGGTTCAGATGCCGGATGTAAAAGACCTTTGATAGACGGGCGGGGCCTTTTCGCCTATGCTGTAGGGGCAAGGAGGCGGGAAAATGGAGCTTGGCAGCCAGATCCGTAACCGGCGGCAGGCGCTGGGTCTGTCCCAGGATCAGCTTGCGGAGAGAGTGTACGCGACCCGGCAGTCCGTGTCCAACTGGGAAAACGACAGGACATGCCCGGACATCAAGAGCCTGCTTTTGCTGGCGGAGGTCTTTTCCACGTCCCTTGACGAGCTTGTCAAAGGAGATATCGCGGAAATGAAAAAGCAGATCGACGAACAGGAAAAGGCGGCCTTCCGGCGGGACAGCAATATCTACACGGCGCTGTTTGCCGCCATGATCGTGACATGCGTACCGCTGGCGCGGCTGTGGCGGTGGTGGGGCCTGGCGGCCTGGTCAGTCCTGGCCGCCGTGGCCCTGGCCTGGTCTTTCCGGGTGGAGCGGTGGAAGAAGAAGTTCGACATCCAGACCTACAAAGAGATCGTGGCCTTCACCAAGGGCAGGACGCTCAGCGAGATCGAAAAGGCCCGGGAAGAGGGCAAGCGCCCCTATCAGAAGATCCTGCTGGCCGTCGGGACGGGCGCGCTGGGCGTGGTCGTGTGCCTGGTCTTGGCGCTGCTGCTGCGAAGATTCGTCTGACCCAAGGCAAAAAAATAAGCAAGTCCGCGCCCCAAATCGGGGTGCGGACTTGCTTACTTACTTTTTTATGGTGCCCGGATCAATACATGCCGCCCATGTCCGGGTTGGGAGCGACAGGCGCGGGGGGCTCCTTGATGTCGGTGACCAGGCTCTCGGTGGTCAGCACCATGCTGGCCACGGAGGCGGCGTTCTCCAGAGCGCTGCGGCAGACCTTGGTCGGATCCACGATGCCCGCGGCGATCATGTCGCAGAACACCTCCTGGGCCGCGTCGAAGCCGTAGGTGGGCACGTCGCTGGCCATGATCTTATCCAGGATCACGGCGCCCTGCAGTCCGGCGTTGGCGGCGATCTGCATCACAGGGGCTTCCAGAGCCTTGGCAACGGCCCGGGCGCCGGTCTTCTCGTCGCCCTCCAGGCCCTCGGCGATCTTCGCCGCGGCCTTGGCGCCCAGGATATAGGCGCTGCCGCCGCCGGCCACGATGCCCTCTTCCACAGCGGCGCGGGTGGCGTTCAGAGCGTCCTCGATGCGCAGCTTCTTCTCCTTCATCTCGGTCTCGGTCGCGGCGCCCACCTTGATGACCGCCACGCCGCCGGAGAGCTTGGCCAGGCGCTCGTTGAGCTTTTCCTTGTCGTACTCGCTCTCGGTGACCTCGATCTGGTTCTTGATCTGGTGGATGCGGTCGGCGATGTCATGGGCGTCGCCGGCGCCGTCCACGATGATGGTGTTCTCCTTGGACACCTTCACCTGGCGGGCGTGGCCCAGCATATCCACGGTGGTGTCCTTCAGCTCCATGCCCAGGTCGCTGCTGATGACCTGGCCGCCGGTGAGGATGGCGATATCCTGGAGCATCTCCT
>CANQDL010000006.1 GCA_947591105.1 uncultured Oscillospiraceae bacterium | reverse complement strand
GTCAAGGCAACCCATTCACCGCAGCAGCGGAGAACGGGTGGAGGAGAAGTACCCCTCCACCTGTTTCCTAACTAAAATGGCAAATTTAGCCCCTCACTCTAAAAATTTTTTCAGTTTTTTTAGTGCTGCATCAATGGAACGCTTGATTGGCATAATCGTACATCCCTCCATTTCTGCAATCTGTTGGTATGTCTTACTTACTCAATGATACTCCTGTCCAGCCACAGCATGAGCGGTAGCCAATCCGCCGCACGCAATGGGGGCAGCCCGGTGTGATCCACGGGGAGGCAAAGACCTGTGACGCGCTGACCATGCGCGGGCTGGAATGTTCCTTGTCGTCAGGGGGCGTGGCAAACATGACGGCACCAGTAAAACTGTTAAGACATCTCGAATTATATTATCCCTCTGGATGAAAAACAGATCACACCTTTGCAGCCGACAGCCATATCCTGTATAATGCTATTGCAAGACACCATAGAGCTATCGGCGTGAAATTGAGAAAGGAGGCCGTGATGGAATCTGTAAAGGCCGATAGCAACAGGACCGTCCCCTCTGTCACCAACCAAACATACCGCGTCGCCGATATAGCAAAGATTTTAGACATTGGTCGTTCTTCTGCGTATAGTTTGGTGAAAGCGGGACTGTTCAAGACCGTACACGTTGGTACGTCCATACGCATATCCAAGCACTCCTTCGATGCGTGGTTGGAAAATCAATCTTAATCACGACAAGGAGGATACAGAATATGGCGTCCATCATCAAACGGAAAAACTCTTACTCCGTCGTCTACACCTATACGGATGAAAGCGGCGAGACAAAGCAAAAGTGGGAAACGTGGCACACTCATAAAGATGCTCTCCGTAGAAAAGCGGAGGTAGAGAATCAGATGAACAACGGCACGTTTCTCCCCCCGAACAATCAAAAAGTATCGGACTTTCTCTATGACTTTGTGACCTTATACGGCGAAAAACGCTGGGGCGTCTCCGTATATGACAGCAACACCTCTTTAATCGCAAACTATATCAATCCCATCATCGGAGATCTGGAAGTTCAGTCGATCACAACACGGACAGTTGACAAGTACATCCAGACCCTTCAAAAGACCCCTGCCGTATCTACACGGACCAGAAGTGCCAAGACCACATACGTCACTGATAAGACCATAGAGAAGATCATCAAGCTGCTGCGCTGTGCTTTCAAGCAGGCAGTCCGCTGGGAATTGATCGGCAAAAACCCCTTTGACAATGCCGTTCTGCCCAAGACGGAATATAAAAAGCGCGACATTTGGGACGCTGACACCATTCGTCTGGCCCTGGATCAGTGTGCGGACAGCAAGCTCTATATCGCTATGAACCTTGCGTTCGCTTGCTCGCTCCGAATCGGTGAAATCTTGGGCCTCACCTGGGACAATGTGTGCATTGATGATGATAGCATCGCCGCAGATAACGCCTACGTCTACATCGACAAAGAACTGACACGGGCCTCCAAGCGAGCTATTGAGATGCTGGGCGAAAAAGGGATTTACCACATCTTCACTCCCCTCCTGCCCAACACCAGCACCCGGCTAGTCCTAAAGAAGCCAAAGACCGATTCCAGCGTCCGAAAAGTGTGGCTCCCAAAAACGCTTGCCTACATCCTGCTTGAATGGAAGAAGGCCCAAAGTGAACTCCGCTCGTTTTTGGGCGATGAATACCAGGACTTCAACTTGGTAGTTGCCCTCCCCAACGGACGCCCGTGCGAACAGCGGATCATCGACAAAGAGTTCAATCTGCTGAAAGAAAAGGCTGGTCTGCCAAACGTGGTATTCCATTCGCTCCGTCACTCCAGCACTACCTATAAGCTGAAGCTGAACCACGGCGATCTCAAGGCCACCCAAGGCGACACCGGCCATGCGGAGCTGGATATGATCACACGGGTCTACGCCCATATTCTGGACGAGGACAGAAAGGTGAACGCGCAGAAATTTGAGAGTGCCTTTTACTCCAATCCCGATCTGCGTAACGTCCGTCCCCCACAAGAGCCAGAGCGGCCCCAGCAGACACTCGATCTGGCCGCTTTGATAGAGCAGCTTCAGAAGTCCCCGGAATTGGCCAACACGCTGGCCGCACTGCTTGCCGGTCAAAAAGCAAGATGATCTCTCAAATTAGCACACACCCTTATTTCATTAGCACGACCCCTTTCTCCAGTTCCAATCCAATTAGCAAGCACCCAGAAGATACAGTTCATAATGAATCTTTCAGCGGACAAAAAAACAAGCCCCTGATACAAGATCAGGAGCTTGCAGAAAAGCTGGCACCCCAGGGAGGAATCGAACCTCTGGCCCTTCGCTTAGGAGGCGAATGCTCTATCCGCTGAGCTACTGGGGCATACCAAGTTTTTATTCAATTATGAGCTGCATTTGGATTGGAACGAGCCACCGCTTAGGAGGCGGCTGCTCTATCCTGCTGAGCTACATGGGCATATCGCGGATGCTATTGTAGACGAAAACGACCCTGCTGTCAAGCGCCCGCGGGCGTGAGAAAAGCAGTTGGTTTTTTCGCCGATCTATGCTATCATAGAGTATCATAGAGTTGATCCGCTTCGGACGCATCCGATTTGTTCCCTGTCACAGAAAGGATAAGGATATATGAAAAAGCTCTTTGTGTTCATACTGACAGCCGCGCTGCTGGTCACGCCGGTTTTCGCCTCGGCGGGCCCGGACAGCCGCTCCGCCGATCCGGCGGTGTGCAGCCACCATTTCGAGGTGTCCGTCGTCAAGCCGTCCACCTGCTCCCAGAAGGGGCTGCTGGCCTACACCTGCTCCAAGTGCGGCCTGACCTACACGGCGGAGACCCTGCCGAACGGCGAGCACAACTACGAGCTCACCGACACCACCGCCACCTGCACCGAGGACGGAGAGGCCACCTACACCTGCTCCTACTGCGGGGACACATACACCGAGCCCGCTCCCGCCACCGGCCACGTGCCCAGCGGGGAGCCGGCCGACTGCGCCCAGGGCGTTGTCTGCACTGTGTGCGGCCAGACGCTGGAGCCGCCGGTGGGTCACAAATACGCCTACCAGTATGACGCGGAGTTTGACGAAAACGGCGACCCCACCTACTACGGCACATGGAAGTGCGCCAACTGCGGAAGCGTGCTGCCCGCCACCCTAGGCAACGTGATGTACTACTACCAGCTGGACGAGTCCGCCCAGGCGCCCGAGACGCCCGAGGACAGCTCCGGCACCGACCTGACCCTGGCCGGCGGTGAGAACTATGACGATAGCTCCCCCGCCGACACGGAGCCCGCCGCCCGGGAGATCCCCATCCAGGAGCAGACGGAGACAGAGCAAGAGCTTCCCCGGGAGCAGACGGAAGAGGCAACGGAGGCAGAGCAAACGGAAGAAACGGACGACGGCCGCACCGGTCTGTGGATCGCCGTCTCCGCCGGCGCGCTGGTATTCATTGTCATCGAGACGGTGTTTCTGGTGCGCTCGCTGAAAAAGAGCAAGACCACCATATAACAACCCCACAGAGAGGCCGGCGCCATGTTCCAAAACAAAAAATTCGGCTTTTACGCCGTCATACTGTGCCTGACCGGGCTGGTGTACACGTTCCTGTGCGCCGGACTGGAGGGCGGCCAGATCGAGCTTTTCCGCGGCCAGCTGTCCGGCGGGCCGGACTGGCGGCCGGAGAACGTGCAGCTGCCGCTGACGGTGGGCGCCTTTCTGGCCGTGCCGGGGGCGTTTCTGTGTGGGACGGTGTTTTTGAGGCACGGCATCCGCCAGGGCCTCATTCTCCTGGGCGCTGCCGCGGCGGCCGGCTGCGTGGGGCTTATGAACGCCGGGGGTCGGTATTGGCTCCTGTTCGTCTCCCTCGTCCTGGTGCGGTGCGTGTGCGCCATGCTGCAAATAGGCATCGCTGCTCTGTGCGTGCACTGGTTCATCCGCTGCCGGGGCCGGGTGCTGGGTCTGGTGACCATGGGCGGGCCCCTCTTTTCCGCCATCGGCGCGCCGGCCGTGGCAAACTTTGTCCAGACCACCCTGGGCGGCGACTGGCGTCCCCTCTATCTCGCCGCGGCGGCCGCGCTGGCGCTGCTGGCGCTGGCGGTGCGCTTTCTGCTGCGGGACAGGCCGGAGGACGCGGGGCTCTACCCGGACGGGGAGGGCTACGCGCCCACCTTTGAGTCCCAGGAGCCGGAGCCGCCCCTGTCCGTGGGGAAGCTTTTGCGCAGCTGGCGCTTTTGGCTGGCGCTGGCCGTGACGGGGGCGTTGACCGCCGCCGGCGCGGGCTGCCTGGGCACCGTGGAGGCCCGGCTGCTGGCCAAGGGCGGCGGCGGGCCCACCCTTCTCAACCGGGCGGCGCCCTGGCTGGCCCTGGGAGCCATTTTCGCCATGCCCGCCAGCTACATCTTCGGCTGGCTGTGTGATAAGCTTGGCGAGGTATGGGCCTCGCTGCCGCTGCTGCTGGCGGAGGTGGGGTGCGCGTATCTGCTGTGGGCCTTCCCCAAGGAGGTGGACGCGGTGGTAGGCGTGCCCCTGTGTCTGGCAATGGCCTGTCTGCTGGGCGGCATCTCCACGGTAGTCCCCGCGCTCATCGCGCGCGCCTTTGGCCGGCAGCAGCTGCTGGCCGTCTGCCGCGTCCTCTTTCCCGCGCTGTTGCTGCTAGCCGCGCTGGCGGGCCCCGGGGCGGAGCTGCTGGGCGGCGGGGCGCGGGCAAGGCTCTACATCGTGCTGATGGCTGTCGCCGCCGCAGGGCTCATCTTCCTGCCGCTTCTGGGCCGGACGCTGACGAAAAAAGGAGGCTGACCCGTGCGAAAAAACACCCTGTTCACCGTGCCCCTTTTTTGCATCGCCGCGAGCCTGGTCTCCTTTTATCTGATCGTTTACGGCATCGGCCGGTTCGCCATCGTCACCCTGCCGGACGGCACCGTCACCAGCGACGCGAACCGCTCGCTGCTCATCTACGGCTTCATCCTGGCCGCGTCGCTGATCATCGGCGGCCTTCTGTTTTTCAAGAAGCTGACGAAAAAAGAGATCCTCGTTTCCGCCACCATCTGGGCGGTCTTTCATCTGGTGCTTCTGCTGATCGAACTGCTGTTTGACGTCACCGGTTCCCTGGCGGCGGCCATCTCCTATCTGGGCATGACCAGCGACTGGTGCAGCTTTATCCCCATGCTCCTGATGCGCCTTACAAACAGCTTTATCTTCAGCGCCGTTGTCGGGTGTCTTTCCCCCTATCTCTTCGTTTTCTTCGGCAAAAAACGGTAGCGCCGCCCCATACCGGCGCGCCATACCATCCGTAACGCCTCCCCCGGCTCGGGGGAGGCGTCGTTTTTGCCGGGGCGGGGGCATTCTCCCGGTTTCGCCGCTTGCGAAACCGACGGGGGTATGGTAAAATAAACCCACCAAGGCGTGGAAAGGGGGCGGATCGATGGAGGAGCTGAAGCTGGTGGTGGCCAGCAACCTGATCAAGCTGCGCCAGAAGGCGGGCATGACCCAGGCGGAGCTGGGCGAAAAGCTCAACTATTCCGACAAGACCGTCTCCAAATGGGAGCGGGGCGAATCCATCCCCGACGCCTATGTGCTCATGCGCCTGGCGCAGATCTACGGCCTGACCGTCGATGATCTGCTGCGGGACGACAGCGCCTGGCAAGATCCGGCGGAGCGTGCCCGGGCGGAGGAAAAGGCCAACGCCCCCACCTTCAGCAGCGGCGTGGTGACGCTGGTGGCCATCGTGGGCATATGGACGATGGCGCTGATCATGTTCGTGGCCTTCTGGCTGGCCCTTGACCAGCTGCAGTGGCTGATATTTGCCTGCGCCGTGCCGGTGTCGCTGGTCACCCTGCTGGTACTCAACTCCGTCTGGAACAAGGGCAAGTACAACATGCTCATCGTAATGGGGCTGGTGGCGGCGGTCATCACGCTGGTGTATCTTTTTATGCTCCACTATAAGCTGCAGCCCTGGCAGCTCTTCCTGATCCTGGTGCCGGCGGAGCTTTTGGTGTTCCTGAGCTTCCACATCCGCCGCCGCAGGAGCTGAAAACAGCGGGATTCTCCTATTTGTAGAATAGCGATGGCCGGGACGTAGAGTGATTTCTACGTCCCGGCCGCGATTTGAGAGCGCCACACTCCCCAGGGTAGGTTGCTCTGCCGGGCGCCTGCTGATAAAATGGGCACAAAGATACGGGGCTCGCGCCCTGACCAAGGAGGATCTCATGAGCGATTATATCCTGAGCTGCTGTTCCACCGTTGACCTGTCCCGGGAGCACCTGCAGAGCCGGGACATCCACTGCACCTACTTTCACTACTTCCTGGACGGCAAGGAGTATCTGGACGATCTGGGCCAGTCCATGCCCCTTGACAAGTTCTATCAGGCCATGGCCAACGGCGCCATGACCAAGACCGCCCAGGTGAACATATCCGAATACCTGGACTACTTCACCCCCTTCCTGGAGCAGGGCAAGGACATCCTGCACCTGACCCTGTCCTCCGGCATTTCCGGCACGTTCAACTCCGCCCAGAACGCGGCGGCCATTGCCCGGGAGCGGTTCCCGGAGCGGAAGATATACATCGTCGATTCTCTGGCGGCCTCCTCCGGCTACGGCCTTTTGATGGACGCGCTGGCCGACAGGCGGGACGAGGGGATGGACATCGACAGCCTCCGGGACTGGGCGGAGGAAAACAAGCTGCGGCTGCACCACTGGTTTTTCTCCACGGATCTGACGTTCTTCGTCCGGGGCGGGCGTATTTCCAAGGCGGCGGGGGTGTTCGGCGGGATGCTGAACATCTGCCCGCTGATGAATGTGGACTACCAGGGACGGCTCATCCCCCGGGAGAAGATCCGCACCAAGAAGAAGGTCATCCAGGCCATCGCCGACAAGATGGCGGCGTATGCCGACGGGGGCACGGCCTACGACGGCAAGTGCTTCATGTCCAACTCCGCCTGCCTGGAGGACGCCCAGGCGGTGGCGGCGCTGGTGGAGGCCCATTTCCCCAACCTGAACGGGAAAGTGCTCATCAACCCCATCGGAACCGTTATCGGCAGCCACACCGGCCCCGGCACCGTGGCGCTGTTTTTCTGGGGAAAGAAGCGGGAGAACTAAAACCGGCTTTTTCTTGACAGAAGGGTGACAAGAGGATATAGTATAGGGGCCGCCGCGGCATGCGGCGGCCCTTTATCCGGGTGTAGCGCAGTTGGTAGCGCGGGTGGTTTGGGACCACCAGGCCGCTGGTTCAAGTCCAGTCACTCGGACCACCGGCCCGGGGGCGCTGCTCCCGGGCCGGTCTTTTGTCCGCCCAGCGGGCACGGCCCCGCCCTTGTGCTTTTACGGGAGATCGGGGTATAATGAGAGCCAAAGAAACGGATAAAGCGGCAGATTGGGCTTTATAGGGCCACACTGTTACATGAACAATGATGATGGGAGACAAGCGGTCAAGAAACGAAATCTATGACCTTGACATGATAATTTAAGGGGGTCTCAAAATGATTATTGATTCCTTTGAACGTAGCGGAGAGGAGATCCTCACGGCGCGGGATATAGCGAACGCAGTGCCAGGGTTCCCGGAAACGGTCTTATCTGCCTTTTCCGCGAAAACCACGAATTTGCTCACCTCGCTCTTCCCGGTGGAACAGATCGCGGCCAGCCAAAGCGGGCGTCCCATTCCGATATGGAAATTTGAAGTCCGGGGACAGGCAATGGCCTATTACCAATCGCCCATCGGCGGATCCGCCGCCGCCATCGTCCTGGAGGAGGTGATCGCCATGGGGGGCGAGGAAGCTCCTCTTTTTCGGCTCAGCGGGGTCGCTGGATAAGAAACTGACAAGCGGGCATCTCATCGTCCCGACCGCTGCATACCGGGACGAGGGCACAAGCTACCACTACGCCCCGCCCTCCGATTACATAGAGGTCAAAACAGCGGCGCGTCTGATTACAATCCTTGACGAGTTGAAGGTGCCCTTCCGCAAGGCGAAGGTCTGGACCACGGATGCCGTATACCGGGAGACGAGAGGAGCCATGGCGCGCCGGAAAGCCGAGGGTTGCGCCGCCGTGGAAATGGAATGTGCCTCCCTGACTGCCTGCGGCGATTTTCGCGGGGTCGATGTCCACTACTTGCTCTATGCCGCCGACTGTCTGGACGGAGTAGCTTGGGATCACCGCATCCTCGGCCACATGCCGGAGGACATGCGGGAACGTATCTTGCGCATTGCAGTAGAGGTTGGAGCCAGAGTATAGGCGAGAATGGAAGAGCCTTGTGTTTGCCCTCACAACTTCCCGTTTGTCGCGCCTATGGCGCACAACTTATGGCTCCCTTGTGTAAAGGGAGCTGGTAGCGCGAAGCGCTGACTGAGGGATTGTAACAACCCCTTCGGCCGCCTTTGGCGGCCACCTCCCTTGCACAGGGGAGGCTTTAGGCTGGCGGTGACTTCGACAACTTCCCGTTTGTCGGGGAGATGACCAGGGCGGCAAATCGGGATTTGTAGAGAGGGGTGTTGAAATGAAAAATATAAAATTAAGCCATACATTAAAGTCTTATAGTATAGTGTTTTTAGTTGGTATATTTATAGGATGTATATGTAGATTGTTAGATTATTGCTCTTTAGACTCTTTGTGGGGATTTTCGTCAATTCAAACATTATTGGGATTTTGGATTATTACAAATACAATAATTGTTTTATTAAGCACTTCAAATAAATGTGCAGGTATTAGTTCATTCTTATATATGTTTGGAATGACATTGAGTTTCTACGGATTACAGGCAATATTAGGAATGTTTATCCCATTATTTTCAGGTGGATTCCGTAAATCTTTGTTTATACTATTTACTTTGCTTTCTATTCTGTGTGCAATAGCAGCTTTTGTTTTATATTATTGGAATAAAGACAATGTTTTAAGTTCATTGTTGTATTCTTTACCAGTAGGTGCATTAGTAGCAGAAACAATAGCAATTTCATTTTATTTTTTGGAACATCATACATTCCTATTTCAGCTGTTAATGGATATTATAGGGGCTGTTGTGTTTAGTGTATTATTTTTCAAAAAAGTAAAACATAGAAAACTGTATATTATTGGAATTGCATTAAGCAGTTTAGTGTTCTATTTAATTTTTCCATGGTAGCGTATCTTCAAAAATTCCCCTTTGTCGCGCCTATGGCGCACAACTTATGGCTCCCTTGTGTAAAGGGAGCTGGCAGCGCGAAGCGCTGACTGAGGGATTGTCATGTTGATTCTACTGCTCCGTAACAACCCCTCCTCCTCGCTACGCTCGGCACCCTCCCCTTGCACAGGGGAGGCTGTGGGGCTGGCGGTGACTTCGACAACTTCCCCTTTGTCGGGGAGCCAAAAAGGGCGGGAGCATCGTTTGAGATGCTCCCGCCCCGTGGTTTTTTCCTGCGCTTGATGCCGGGCCCTCCCCTGGGCCCCGTCAGAGCAACCGCTCATAGTTGCTGGGAGGGACAGTCCTTCAACTTACTACGCGGCGTCTGACTCGTCCTGTGCATCCTCCGCCTCCTGCGCGGCGGGGCAAAGCCGGCCGTACCGGGCAAGCCAGGTGGCCAGACCCTCCCGCGTGACGGGGTCGCCGATGGGCAGGGCCCAGTCGTTCCCAGTCGCTACGCCCGCGTCCATCGCCCAGTTATAGGGGAACGGGCTGTCCGCCGCCTCGGGCCAGTCCTGGGCCACGGCCAACTCCCACAGCGCCGTCAGCGCTTCGTTTTGGCTCACGGTGCTGCCGTCCGGCTCGACGGCCGCCTCTTCCCCCTGCACATCCTCGCCGGCCAGCACACGAAGGGCATAGTCCAGATCCGCCCGGCTGGCGGGAGCGCCGATGCCGAAGGTGTCGTCGATGTCCAGGGCCGGCATCACGCCCGACTCCAGGCACCAGGCCACGTCGTCATGGTACCACTGCAAGGCCGGGAAGGCGTAGCTCTTGCCCTCCAGCTTGGCGTAGCAGGGCATGAACGCCATATTCAGCGCCCCCAGCCAGGTCTTGCCGCTGCCCCGCTTCACCTGCAGGTCGTTGATCATCACGTCCCGCGTCCGCAGGATATTCCCCGTGTCGGGACTGACGATGCTGCTGACGGTGCTCACCACATAATACTCGCCGTCCACCTTGCCCAGATACATCATCTCGTGGCCGTCGAAGCACAGCGCCGCGCCCAAGGGCAGTTTGTCCAGAATGAGCTTCTTTTCCTCCAGGGACATATTCTTCATGTCGATCTTTTCGATGTTCATGTTATACTGCCAGTTGCCGTTGCGGCCGATGTCCAGGCCAAAGCAGCGGTAGATGGTGCGGATCATGCCGGAGCAGTCCTCCACGTCCAGCATCCCGCCCCAGCCGTAGGCGTCCCCTAGGCTCTCCAGCGCCACCATGGCGATATTCCGCATGGTCAGGGGCAGATAGCCCACGCTGACCTTGGCTGTCTCCGGGATCAGGGCCATCTGCTTTTCATATGTGCCGTCCGCCCGGCGCACGGGCAGATACACCACATAATTGTGGTAGGGTGAGCGATTGCCGATGAGCTGATCCGGCTCGATGTCCGTCACCAGTTCCAGAGCCGTTCCCTGGGTGAGCATTCGCCGGGCCGTCTCGGGGGTGGAGTTGGAGGCGTCGGTATATTCCTTGTTCCCGTACACCACCAGCAGCTTCTCCTCCGGAAGATCCCAGGCGGCAAGCCACTCGTCCTTGTCGGCGCACAGGGCCACGTCCTCCGCCGGCACCCAGCCGGAGCAGCTGGATATACGGGCCTGGTAAAACTTCCCGTCGGCGGATGTGTTGTAGATGAGCATGGGCTCGTTGACCCGGATAGAGCTGAGGGACTGGTAGTCGAAGTCCGGGTCATCGGGGTCGTCCAGGATGGGGTTCTGGCTGGGGAACACCCGCAGGAGCGTGCGCGTTACGGCGATGCCATAGCGCACCGGCATATCCTCTTCCGCGTCAGGATCCTGGCAGTTGTCGATCATGGCCTGGAAGTACTCCCAGGGCGCTTCCTCCCCCTCGCCGGTGTAAGTCCATTCGAAGTAATACTCCCCGTCCGAGGTCTCGGACTTCTCCAGGTTCTTGTTGTAGGTCAGTCCGTTGTATGTCTCGGCAGCGGAGCGCAGATCCATGACCATGGTGCCCTCCCGCTCGGCCGAGTCCTGGTTGAACGCCCGGATCTCCTCCGGCGTCAGGATGACCTTGTCCGCGCCGGGCTGCCGATCCGCCCAGTACGAGGCGTCCGACATCTCCGGCGTCACGCCGGGCATGAGCGTCACGTCTCCGGCGGCCGCCGCTGCCGGCGCGAGACCCGCCAGCGCCGCCAGCGCCAACAGTGCGCTCAAGATCCGTTTATTTCTGTGGAACATGTCCGTCGCCTCCGTCGATCGTTATCTGTTTTCAGTCAAGCGCAAGACGATTTTAGGAATAGTTATAGTATCAGAAAAATCCCGCCGGTAGTCAACCACTTTGTCCCGAATCGACAGAATCACGGCACGAATTGCGTCCTTCGGGCCTCTTCTATACGCGCGGCGATGTTTGTCGGCTGCCAGTTACGCAAAGAATACGAAGGGCGGGAGCATCGTTTGGGATGTTCCCGCCCTTGCGCTATCGCCGGCGCCGGGGTATAATGGCAACCAGCGCGGCAAATTGAGGTTTACAGAGGTGAAGCCAGTATGGAAATGACAACGACGCACTATGTTTTCCACTACAAGGAAAACAGCTTGGCGGAAAAAGAGATAGATCAGATCGCTGACAAGCAGGAGGGATGCTATACATTTATCAGCAGCTGCCTTCACGCCGACGCAAAGGGCAAGATCCACTATCATCTGTTCGATACGCCCCAAGAGGTAGGAAAACAATACGCCATCATCCACGACGAGGATGACGACGAGCCGTGCAACGGCTTCGCCCTTCCGGAGATCATGAGCAAGGACGGCATGAATCATGTGTTTGCCGTATACAGCGAAACAGTAAAATGCGTCGGCTTCCACGAAGACGCGCATATCATTTCCTATTCGATCTGCAGACCGGATTCCCGGTTCATCAGCGAAGGGCTTGCCATGTTTTTTGACCGGTACTGGTGGGGGATCGACAATTATTCCTGGACGCGGTGGTATATTGAGCAGGGAAAGAATCCATCCGTAGCCGATCTGATTGAAAACAGCCATTTCCGTGCGTATGACTGTACGCTGACCTACCCTCTCGCAGGCGCGTTTACAGGATACCTGATCGAGCGCTTCGGCACGGAAAAATACGTTGAATTCTATAAACGGTGCGCTGATGATTCGGCGCAGGCCTTTGCGCAGACCTTCGGGATCTCTGCTGCTCTTCTGGAAAGGGACTTTCTTGTTTACATGAAAATGTTCGATCTGCGCGAGGATATCCGCGCGCTGCTGATAAAAGACAGCGGCGCGTGACGACTTTCCCTTCGCCGGGGAGATAAACAGGGCGGGAGCATCGTTAAAGATGCCCCCGCATATTCAAAATGTCAGGTTGGCGGGAAGATACTCCAAAACATACTCGATATTGTTTATCTCCTGCCCCAAGGTGACCAGATACTCATAATCTACGCTCTCAAATCCGTCCAGCCAGTTCATGACGCCGGCATAGACCGCGTCCATGATCTCCTTGTCCGGGGAGGCGGGAACGTAATCATCCGTGACAGGCTTAGGCGGCTCGCCGGTAAGAGCGCTTATGCAATAGTTGGTGAACAGCACATCAAAATACCGGAACGTACCCGGGTCGGTGGGCCAGACAAGGGCCGCCGGGTCGACGCCGTTGGGCGTCAGATACTCGTCCTGCACCGCCTTGCCGATACAGGTCAGCAGCTCCTGGAGATCCTGCTCCGTCACCGTATCCTCCGCCGTTTTTGCGGCTCCCTCCGCGGGGAGCAGCTCGCCGGAGAGAAGCTTATCCAGGGCGTCAAAGGTCTGGCTGATGTCGTCCACATCGAACAGCGCCCAGAAAAAGTCCTCGACCCTGTCCTGCTCTATCTGCTGCCGCTCTATCCAGTCGGAGACGGCCGCCACGACCTCCAGCTGCGCCTCGGTTCCGATGGAGAAGTCCGAGGCGACCTTTTCAGCGGCGCCGTCGCCCCCGTCCAGGATGTCCGCGATGGCATCGGCATAGGAGGTGGGGAACAGATCCATGGTCAGGCGGATATGGTCAAAGGCATGGAAGACGTCCTCCACATCAAAACCGCTCATCGCATCGGCAAACGCCTGCGCCTCTTCCGCGGTGAGATGGTAGGCGCTCACGTCTTCTTCGCCGTCCTCCGCGGGGGCTGCCTCCTCCGCAGAAGCCGCGTCCTCTTCTGCGGGGGCGGCCTCGCGGCCGGAGAACAGCTCCTCCGCAAACGCCTCATAAGCGTCCGTGGGCCAGTTCATCCCGTCGGACAGGGACTGGAAAAAGGCCGCAGTCCTCGCCTCGTCCATCTGCTGTTCATTCAGCCAGTCGGAGATAGCCGTGACCACCTCCAGCTCCGCCTCGTCCCCTATGCCGAACATGGAGGCAAGCGAATCGGCGGCGCTGCCGTCCCCGTCTGCGGCCAGAACGTCCGCTATGGCGTCGGCATAGGTGAAGGCCTGGCTTTTGGACGTCTGTTCATAGGTCATGATGATATGAAAGAACCCGTTGCCGATCGCCATAGGATCGGCGCCGCCCAGCGCCTCGATCAGCGCCGCCATCTCCGGCTCGGTGAGCTGGTAGGCGTTCAGTTCCCCCTCCGCCAGGGCCCCGGCCCCCAGGGGCAGGATCATGCACAGGGCAAGAAGCATCGCCAATATTCTTTTCTTCATCTTTTGCTTTCCTTTCTCGATCTAGTTCTACAGCCACCGTCAGAAAGGAAAACGATCTATCCCAGCGGTGTTGCGCTGCGCTGTCTCAACGGTACTCGCCCACGGAACAGGGGTTTGCCCTGCCCCGTGAACTTTCCCGCCGAAACAACAAAGGCGGCGCAGGGCAATACCCCACACCGCGCACAACACAACACAAAGCCAGCTAACCTTTTCCCCTTGTAAAAACAAGCGGGAGAAAGTATAATGAACCTTGGGCGCTGAAAAGCTGTGTAGGAGCCACTACTCCTGCATAGGGCCGTGAGGTGTCCCTATCACCTTGCGGCCCGCCTTTGTTATTCCGTTATTGTCATTATAGCGCGTTGTTGGGTTTAGTGCAAGAGTTTTTCCAGCGGGAGCGGCCCGGACAGACGCCGGACAGACCGTCGAAAGGGCTTTACCGCCGAAAGCGATACAATATGGAAAGGCCCCCTTGTGCAAAGGGGGCCGTCAGCGCCAAAGGCGCTGACTGGGGGATTGTAACACCCCCCGGCGCCGCGAAGCGGCGCCCACCTCTCCTTGCACAGGGAGGCACAGCAGCTTATGATCTTCAAAATAACAGAGGCGGGACACGCTGTCCCGCCTCTGTCTCTTTTCCCGCCGTCAGCTCTTTTCCATCCGCTGCTTCAGCGCGGTGATGCGCCGGCGGTGTTGATCCACGCTATTGCCCGCCACGGTGTCCCAGTCGCTGGCAAGGACGGCGATCTCCTCCTCCGCGGCGGCGACGGCCCCGGCCAGGTCTCCCTGTATCTCGCATATCTGGGAAATGGAGGTCAGCCCGTCCGTATACCGGGGCGGCCCCTGCAGCTCCATGGAGGCCCGGTAGTATTTCTTGGCCTGCTCATACTCCCCAGCCCGGGCCAGCACGTCCCCGATGTCAAAGGCGGCGGCCCAGTCGTCGGGCCAGGTCTGCTGCAACTTACCCAGCAGCTCGGCGGCCTGCTCCTTCTTCCCCGCCCGGAAGGCGATCCGGCAGCGGTAAAGAGCGGGCCGGTAGCTGTCGTCCAGTTTTTCAAGGGCGGTCAGATACGCCTGGGCTTCCTCCAGACGCCCGTCGTCGATGAGCTGATCCAGCAGCCACCAATATATGCGCTTGTCCTCCGGCCAGCGGGCGGCCAGATCCTTGTAAAACGCAATGAGGGCGCTGTGGTTGCGCACGCACCAGTCTCCCGCCCCGTCCATGGCCCGGGTAAGCTCGCTGTGGGCCTGCTTGAGACTGTGATCCCGACGCAGGGCCTCTTTCGCGTGCTCCGCCGCTAGCTCCATATGGCTTTGGGCGATGTGGTTCTCCATATCCGCCAGAAGGGCCAGGGGCGCGCCGTTTGACGGCTCCCGCCGGGCCTTCTCCAGAAGGAAGGCGCGGGCGGTCTCCGCGTCCGCGGCGGAGAGCGTCCGATTGTCCCAGAGCATGTTCTGTATCCGCTCCATGCGGGTGTCATCCGACAGGGAAAAGAGCTCGTCGATGCTCGCGCCCAGATAGACGGATAGCTCCGGCAGCAGCGCGATGTCCGGGGCGGCGGTGTCCCGCTCCCACTTGCTGACGGCCTGGGCGCTTACGCCCAGCGCCCGGGCCATGGCCTGCTGTGTGACGCCCCGGCGCAGGCGCAGGGCTTTGATCTGTTTTCCGATGTCCATGTGTATAGCTCCTTTCTGTTTTGGGCCCATGTCCCTATCATACGCCCCTGCCGGCAAAAAACAATGACCGGCTCTTCGGGCCGGCTCAACGGCCGGTTGATATCGCGGCAGACAAAAACAAACCCCGTTGAAAACGGGGCTTGCTGGATGCGGTGAAGTTTTCGTCCGGCTACTGGATCAGCTGGCCGTCGTACCAGCCGGAGATGCCGTCCTTTTTGCACATGATCCCCCGGCTGGTGCGCCGCACGACGGAGATCTCATCCCCGGCGTTCAGGGGCAGGCGGTAGTCGGTGATGTCGTTGACGGTGGCCCGGTTTCCCTCCCGGGTGAGGATATGGTCGGCGGGCACGTCCATCACGTAGCCGGTGCGGATATGGCGGCAGCGGACAAAGTCCCCGTCCTCCGAGAGGATCTCCACGGCGTTGTCCCCGTAGCGGATATAATAGTGCCGGGCGCTGGCGGCCTGAGCCGTTTTCACCCGGGCGGTGGGAAAGCGGTCGTAGCTCGTCCAGGTCATGTCCGGCAGGAAGAAGGCGTTGAGCTGGCCATCGTCCTTGAGCACGCACCCGCCGTCGATGCTGATAAGCTTCAGATCCCGATCCACGATGGGCCTGGCGTCCACGGTGTCGTCCCCGTACAGCACCAGCGGCCAGTGGCCCACCACCGTCCACTTCCGGTGGGGTCTGGCCACGGTGCGGTAATGATCCATCTTCATGCAGGCGAAAGCGCCCCTGTCCGCCGCCAGGCCCCCGTGGACGAAGGTGTAATCCTCCGTCTCGATGATGTGGGGCAGCGCCCGCAGAAAGTCCAGCTCCGGGCCGTAGTTGTCCCGGACGGCGGCCTTGGCGGCCGTCAAGTCCATGTCCCAGCAGATGCCGATCCCCTGTTCATGGAGCATCTGGGCGATGAGCCCGTCACCCCAGCCCCGGTTGCGTCCCACCAGGTACTGGAGATAAAACGCGTTCTGGGCCGGATCTTCCGGCAGGTCGCAGAAGTTCTGCCAGAAGTCGCAGTTGCCGCACACGGTGTGCACCTCCCGCCGCCGGGCCAGCTCCATCACATACCGGAGCGTGCCCAGGGAGTCGGGCCCCTTTTCCAGCAGATCCCCCACGAAAAAGATCACGTCCCGCTCCGTGAGGGCGCACCTTTCCAGCAGGCCCCGGAGGTAGGCAAGGTTCCCGTGGATGTCCGAGATGGCCACGATCCGCCGGCCCGGGCCCACATGCACCCGCTTCACGGTGGGCGGGGCGTCCAGGTAGAGGGGCGCGGCTCTCATGGCAGACGCCAGACCCGGGGGACGATGTCCAGCTCCATCAAATAGAGCGGCCCGCCCACTCCCTCGGCGCTCCCCACGGAGCGAAAGCCCATGCTCTCGTAAAAGGCGATGGCGGTGCTGTTGGTCTGGGACACGTGCAGCCGCAGCGCCCGCCGGCCCCGCTGGCGGAAAAAAACCACCCCGTGGCCCAGCAGCTGGGCGCCGAACCGGCGGTTCCGGTGATCCGGCTCCACCCAGATAAGACTGATCCACCCGAAGCCCTCCGACTCGCCCCGATCCGGGTCGAGCTCTATAAGCCCCGCAAAGGCGTCCTCATAATAGATCTTCATCAGGCAGCGGGGGTCTTTGCCCGCGTGCTGGGCGGCGGAGCGCAGGTAGATGACGGCCGAAAAGCCCGCCAGATCCCCGTGACTGGCCAGCCACGTCTGCCGGTAGCAGCGGGTATAGAGCTCCTGCTCCCGGGGCAGGGTCATGGGCTGGAACAGTCCGTCCGCCTTCTTCCCCCGGTGGTCGTTGGCCAGGCCCTGGTGGGCGAAGGTGCTCAGCGCCCCCAGATGGGAGGCGTCGCCGTAGGTGAGAAGGGTCAGCTTTCCGTCCTCGGCGGTCAGGTGCGTCACGGCGGTGTTGTCCCCGAAGGGGAGCTGGTCATAGTCCGTCCCCGTCAGCCGGCAGGCCAGCGCCCGGATGGCGAAGGCGTGGCTGACCACCGCCACCGTCTTGCCGGGGTAGGCGTCCGCCAGAGCCAGCAGGGCCCGCTCCATCCGCTGCTGCACGGCCTGGTAGCTCTCGCTGCCGGGCACATGCCACCGGGCGGGGTCGTGGGCAAAGTAGTAGTGCTGCTCCGGCTGCTGCTGGATCAGCTCTCCCCACGTCCGGTTCTCCCAGCAGCCCACGTCCACCTCCCGCAGGGCGGGGTCGGTGTGCAGCGTCAGCTGGGGGTGGTATTTCAGGATGGCGCTGGCCGTGGACTGGGTACGGATCAGGTCGCTGGCCCACAGCGCGTCCACCGGCACGTTCCGGAACCGCTCTGCCAGTGCCGCCGCCTGCCGGCGGCCCAGGGGGGTGATGTTGGAGTCGTACTGTCCCTGAGGCCGGCGGTAGAGATTGCCCTCCGCCTCCGCGTGGCGGATGAGATAGAGATCGGTCATGGTTGCCCCTTTCCGAAAAATGCGCTATAATCCAATTGAAAGCGATACTGCTCACATTCATTGTACCGCAATCGGGCCGATTGCACAAGGAGCAAGGGATGAAAAACTGGTTCATACGCCCGCCCGCCGACCGGCGCGGGGCGGTCATATCCGGTGCCTACGGCATGGACAACGCCGGGGACGACGCGGTTCTGGCCGCCGTGACGGCGGCTCTGCGCCGGCTGGAGCGGGACATGCCCGTGACGGTGATCGCCCGGGGCGGAAAAAAGGCCGGCCGCCGGGTGGCCGCCGGCGGCGTGGGCCGGATGAACATACCCGGATGGCTGCTCGCCATGGGCCGGGCCCGGCTGTTTATCCTGGGGGGCGGGAGCCTTTTGCAGGACGTGACCAGCCGCCGGAGTCTTTGGTACTACCTGACGGTGCTCCGGGCGGCAAAGGCCATGGGCTGTGCCACACAGCTTTACGGCGTGGGCGCGGGGCCCATCAGGCGGGAGCGGGAGCGCCGCCGGACGGCGGAGATCCTCAGCCGGTGCGCGGACGCGATCACCGTCCGGGACGAGCAGAGCCTGCAGACCCTCCGGGACTGGGGAGTGGACAGGCCCCGTATCCTGCTGGCGGCCGATCCGGCGCTGAATCTGCCGAGCGCTTCCGGGGAGCGGGAGCGGAAGGTGGGGATAGCGCTGCGGCCCTGGCCGGGCTTTTGGGCGCACGTGCCGGACTTTGCCCAGGCGGTGCGGTACGTCTGGCAGCGCTACAGGCTGCCGCCGGTGTTCTTCTGCATGGCCCCCGGCGACCGGCAGGCGGTGCGCTCCGTGTGCGCGGAGCTGGAGGGCGTGCCCTATACGGTGTCGGCCGACGCCCGGCGGATCGGCCGGATGAGCATGGTGCTGGCCATGCGTCTGCACGGGCTGGTGTTCGCCCTGCGGGACGGGGTGCCCGCCGCGGGGGTGAGCTACGACCCCAAGGTGGACGCCTTCTGCCGGGAGGCGGGCTTTCCCCTGGTGAGGCTGGAGAACGTGACGGCGGAGAGCCTGTGCGAGCTGGCCGACCTGGCCATGCACATGGACGCGGAGCACCTGTCCGCCTCCGCCCGCACCCTTCAGACGAGAGAGCGGGTAAACGCCGGCGCCGCGGCGGAGCTTTTGAGCGCCGGGGACGGGACGTAAAAACCGCCGCCATTCGCCGCGCTCCCGGTTGATTTATAAAGAAAAGAGGATGGATCGCATGTTTCGTATCGGATGTCACATCTCCGCCTCCGGCGGCTACCTGGCCATGGGCCAGCGCATCGACGCGCTGGGGGGCAATACCTTTGCCTTCTTCACCCGCAACCCCCGGGGCGGCGCGGCCAAGCAGATCGACCAGGCCGACGTGGACGCCTTCGCGGCCTTCTGCCGGGACAGGGACATAGACCGCATCGTGGCCCACGCGCCCTATACCCTCAATCCCTGCGCGGAGAAGGATTACGTGCGCGAGTTCGCCCTGAGCACCTTCGCGGACGACCTGGCGCGCATGGAGTACACCCCGGGCCAATACTACAACTTCCACCCCGGCAGCCACGTGGGTCAGGGTCTGGAAACGGGCATCGAGAAGATCGCCCAGGTGCTCAACCAGGTGCTCTTTCCCGGGATGACCACCACCGTTCTGCTGGAGACCATGGCCGGCAAGGGCAGCGAGGTGGGCGGCCGGTTCGAGCAGCTGCGGGCCATCATCGACCGGGTGGAGCTGTCCGGCAAGGTGGGGGTGTGTCTGGACACCTGCCACGTGTGGGACGCGGGCTACGACATCGTGGGCGACCTGGACGGGGTGCTGACCGCCTTTGACAAGGCGGTGGGTCTGGACAGGCTGAAGGCCGTGCATCTCAACAACAGCAAAAACCCTCTGGGCAGCCCCAAGGATCGCCACGCCAAGCTGACAGAGGGTCTCATCCCCCTGGAGGCCATCGGGCGCATCGTCACCCACCCGGCGCTGGAAAAACTCCCCTTCATCCTGGAGACGCCCAACGACGACGCCGGCTACGCCGCCGAGATCGCCCTGGTGCGCCAGCTCCACGGCTGAGCCGGTACATACTCCGCCGGCAGCCGGGGATACTACCTGCGGTGATGAAAGTGAAGGAAAACTTCGTAAACGGCCCGGGTATCCCCTTGGGATTCGGCATGGCTCTGGCCCAGAACCCCAACGCCATGGACGTGTTCTCCGGCCTGAGCGAGCAGGAGCGCCGGCAGGTGCTGGAAAAATCCCGCCGCGTCCGCTCCCGGGAGGAGATGCGCTCCTTTGTGGACTCCCTGGTGGGCATGGAGCCGGGACAGACACACTGATCCCCAGCCGGACGTCCTTTCCCGGACGCCCGGCATTTTTGTGCCCGCAAGCCCTTGAAAAAAGCGGGATTCTACGAAAAAGAGAGTCACCCTCCCACGGCCGGAGAGTCCCGGTTTGCGGGAAGGAGAGCCGGGGACGGAACCGGAGGTTGCCCCGGCGGCGCCGGTCTGGTAAGCTGGGGGCAATGAGAACACGCGGGGAGGAATGCACCATGTTCCAAGTATTTACCGATCTTGCGGCCAACATCCCCCAAGACCTGGTGGACAAAAACCGCCTTGGGATCATCCCCATCCACTGCACGGTGGACGGAAAGCTGCTGGACGTGGCAAAGGACGGCTTTGACGGCCCGGCCTTTTACGCGGCGATGCGCGCCGGCGCAAAGACCAGCACCTCCATGCCCGCGCCGGCCACGTTTCTGGACGCCTTCCGCCCGGTGCTGGGGGCCGGGGAGGATCTGATCTATATCGGCATGTCCAGCGGCATCAGCGGCACGGTGGGTCTGGCCCGGACGGTGGCGGCGGAGCTGGGGGAGGAATTCCCCGGCCGGAAGGCGGCCGTCATCGACACGAAGGGGGCCTCCCTTGGGGAGGGACTGCCCGTGCTGTTCGCGGCAAAGCTGCGGGACGAGGGCGTGGATTTTGACGAGACGGTGCGCCGCACCCAGGACAAGTGCGACCACATGTACCAGATATTCACTGTGGAGGATCTGGAATACCTGCGCCGGGGCGGCCGGCTCCACTCCGCGGTGGCGGTGGTGGGCAACATGCTCAACGTCAAGCCCATCCTCTACGGCGACGGGGACGGCCACATCGTGCTGCGGCACATGAACGTGGGCCGGCGCCGCTCTCTGGACACGCTGGCGGACAAGTACCGCCAGTTCTGCGCCGATATGTCCGGCCCGGTGGGTCTGGCCCACTGCGACTGCGCCGACGACGCCCAGCGGGTGGCGGATAAGCTCCGGCAGGCCGGATGCACCGGAGAGATCCTCACCGTCTGCTATGAGCCGGTCACCGGCTCCCACGTGGGCCCCGGGACTGTGGCCCTGTTCTTCTACGGCCCGGAGAGGTAGGCCTCCCGGATCACAAAACCGGATATTTGGGTTCGCCTGACGGCGGGCCCACTTTTTTTCGCGCCTTTTACGGGGTTCGACCGCCTTCGACCCGGCCGCTGCGTCATTCTATAGGCAGCACGGGCAAAGGAGGGACAAGTATGCGGCGGGTATTTCTGGCCATACTGCTGGCGGTGCTGACGGCGCTGGTGGCGGCCAGGACGAGAGAGGCCCCGTCGGAGGAGACGGCGGCCATGGCGGCGCGCTGGGACGAGAGCGGCTACAACGTGCTGGAGCTGAAAAGATCCGGCGGTACGGCCACCGCGGGCAGCGCCCGCATCCGGGAGCTGGAGAGCTATTTTTACTCCTGCACGCCCACGGCCAAAACCCCCTGCACCGGTCTTTTGCGGGGAAAGGATCTGATCCTGCTGCTGGCGGAGAACTGGACGGCCCCAGACCCAACCCCGGAGCAGACGCCGGCGCTGTGGCGGATGCTGGCGGAGGGCGTCCGCTTTCAGTCGGTATACGCCCCCGACTGGTTCCAGGGCATGGACGGCCGGGAGTTTGCCCTGCTGACCGGGCTGGCGCCCACCGCGGTGCAGGAGAGCACCTCTCTGGCCTGGGTGGGCCAGCAGGGGACGTATCTGCCCTTCAGTCTGGGGGTGGGCCTGGGGGCGGCGGGCTACGACTGCCGGGCCTATACCGGCGACGCCCGGCCAGAGGCATACCAGGCGCTGGGCTTTGCCGTTCAGCAGCGCCCGGCTTCCGAAGGGGACGCCCTGGCCCAGGCCCTTTCGGCGCCGGAGACGGGCAGGCCCTGGGCGGCCTATTTCGTGCTGTCGGGCCAGGACGTGGAGCAGACCCTGGCCCAGCTGTGGCAGCTTCTGGAGCAGACGGGCCGACAGGACAGCACGGCGGTGTGTCTGGCGGCGGCAGGGGACGGCGCCGGCCGGGGGGCGCTGTTTCTCCGGGCTCCCGGTCTGGCGGGCACGGAGGTGGCCGCGCCCTGCTCGGAGCTGGACGTGACGCCCACGCTCCTGGATCTCTTCGGCGCGCCCTACGACGCCCGGTTCCTGTCCGGGCGGGACGTGCTGGCGGACGGGCCGGAGGTGGACGTGCCGGTGAGTCTGGCAGGAAGCGCCTACTGCGACTGGGTGACGGCGGCGGGGCGCTACCACGCCGTGGAGGGGGTGTTTTCCCCGACGGACGGGCGTTTTTCCGGCCAGAGCGAGGCCCGCCGGTACGTGGGCCGGATGCGGCAGGTGGTGTATGACAGATATTCCTACGCCCGGCAGTTATTGGAATGCAACTACTTTCAGCTGGCCATGGGCCGGTAAAAATGGTTGCGTTCCCGGAGAAAAGGGCGTATAATGCAATATACTGCCAAAGGTATATTCTGAAATGATTGGGAGCGCCTGCCAGAGTGCCAGGGGAGGGATAATCCTATGAAACTTCAAAGAGTTGCCATTTTGCTGCTCGTGCTGTCTCTGACTGTGGGGTTTGAGGCTGTGATGCTTGACCGCTTCACCAGCGAGGAGATCTCCATCGACCAGCCTGTCTCCACTCCGGTTCCCTCCAGCGACGTGCAGGCGTCGGACGTGCCGGCGCAGACGCCCGTCCCCACCTTTGTGGCGGTGCCCACCATGCCCGGCTTCACCAGTCCCCCTCTGGGCGGCGGCGGAAGCAGCGGCGGTGGCGGCGGCAGTTCCTCCAACAGCGGCGGTTCTTCCAACAATAACAACAGCAGCAGCAACAACAATTCCTCCAGCTCAAAGCCCACCGCCAAGCCAACGGCCAAGCCCACCAACCCGCCTCCCCCCACGGAAAAGCCCGGCACCAGCGTGGGCTCTGGCAGCTTTTCCTCCAACACCGGCACCAATCTGAACATGAACGTCAGTTGGGAGGCCCGGGAGCAGGGCAGCGGAAAATGCCGGGTGTACATCACCGGCACCATCAACTCCTACAGTATATCGGTGGCCAGCCACCCCGTGTCCATCAGCTTCGGCGGCTACTCCACCTCCACCATGGGCAAGAGCCTGAACGTGTCCAATAACGGAAGCCTGACCAGCTCCAGCCTGTTCTCCACTTACATCGACGTGCCCTCCGGCACCTCCGGGACGATGAGCGTCTCCTGGCGCTTCGGCGGCACCTACAACGACGTGGATATCACCGACGTGGAGGCCTCCGGCAACGTGTATACCGACTGAATCCAAAATAACAAAAACCGCGCCCTGGAGATCTCTCCGGGGCGCGGCCGCATTTTGGCAGAGCCGTTTATTTTTTTGCTCTCTCCCTCTCCCCCTGGGGCGCCAGCTGCACCATCACCACCGCGGCGAACACCAGCGCGCAGCCCAGTATCTCCCAGCCGGTGAGCCGGGAGCCGGGCTGGAGCACGTACCCCGCCAGCACGCTCACCACGCTCTCCAGACTCAGTATCAGCGACGCCACCGCCGGGTGCACGCCCTTCTGGGCCACGATCTGCAGGGTATAGGCCACGCCGCTGCTCATCACGCCGCCGTACAGGATGGGCATGGCGCAGTCCAGGATGTCGGCCAGAACGGGGGTCTCGAACAGGAACATGCAGGGCAGGCCCAGCAGGCCGCACACGAAAAACTGCACGCAGCTGATGCGCACCCCGTCGGCCAGGGGGGAGAAGTGGTCGATGACCAGGATGTGGACGGTGAAACCCACCGCGCACAGCATCAGCAGCAGGTCGCTCGTCCCCAGGCCCAGGCCCTGTCCGGCCATGACGCCGTCCATCAGGCACAGGAAGAAAAAGCCCACAACGGCCACCGCCGCCCCCACCCACACCAGCAGGGGGGACTTCTTTCCGATGAACAGGCCCGCCACCGGCACCAGCGCGCAGTAGCAGGCGGTGATGAATCCCGCCTTGCCCACGTTGGTGGCGGCGTCCTGCAGGGCGATGCCGTATTGCTGCAAATTGGCGGCCACGAACAGCACCACGCCGCAGGCCGCGCCGCCTATGAGGATATCCCGGCGGCTGCCTTTTTCAAAGGTATGCTCCCGGCTCCGAATCCGATCCAGCAGGGGCAGCGCCGCCAGCAGCGTGAGCGCGCCGATGAAGGAGCGGATGCAGTTGAAGGTGAACGGCCCCACATAGGCCATGCCGTCCTTCTGGGCCACGAAGGCCACGCCCCACACCAGGGCGGTGATAAACAGCAGCAGGGGATTTTTCAGGGATCTGCGGTTCATGGGAAAGACCTCTTTTCGCTCTGAGACGCTATGCCGGCGAAAGGCAATTCGCGTCAGCTAAGGATATCACACAATCCCCGATCTGACAAACGGTTTTTTGCCGGCGGCAGCCCCTTTTCAGATGACGCGCCCCGGGCGGCTGTATTTTAATGAAATCTTAAGATTTAAGAGGTTTTCTTTTATAGCGGAGTGTGCTATGATAGGCTCAATCGACCGCGCCGGGAAAGCGGCGCGGTATGCGCACAGACGGAGGAAAGAGCCGATGAGAAAAACCATTGCGGCGGCTATGGCGGGAGCGGTGTTTCTGGGCCTTCTGGGCGGCTGTTCCAACAGCGGGACAGCCGGCGGCCAGACGGTGAGCGTGGAGGCGGTGGCCTCTATCGTGGGCACCGGCTCCGTGGGCCTTGCGGATCGTTACGCGGGCATGGTGGTGGCCGGAGAGACCGCCAAGGTGCAGCGGGACGGCGACAAGGTGGTGCTGGAAACTTACGTACAGCAGGGGGACATGATCCAGGCGGGCGACCCCCTGTTTGCCTATGACGTGGAGAAGATGCAGCTGGATCTGGAAAACCTGCGTCTGAAGAAGGCCGACTATGAGAACACCGTCTCCTCCGCCAACGCGGAGATCGGCGAGCTGGAGAAGGAGCGGGACAAGGCCAAGGAAGAGGACAAGCTGAGCTACACCCTGCAGATCGACTCCCGGAAGGCGGATATCCGGGAGGCGGAGTACAACATGTCCGTCAACGACCGGGACATCGCCTCCATGGAGGCGGCGCTGGAGAACACCGTGGTGGTCAGCCCCATCGCCGGCCGGGTGATGTCCGTGGACGAGACCGGCGGCAGCGGCAGCGACTATTACAGCCCCGACCAGTCCGCCGGCTCCGGCGTCGATTACATCACCGTCACCGACGTGACCCGTATGCGCATCCAGGGCAACATCAGCGAGATGAACGCCTATGCCCTCACGGAGGGGATGGAGATGACCATCCGCTCCCGGACGGACAGCGAGCAGACCTGGGACGGGAGCCTGACCATGATCGACTGGGAGAACCCGGTGCAGAACAACGACAGCGCCTCCGGCATGGTGGTGGTCTCATCCTCCGACAGCAGCAGCGACGAGATGACCTCGTCCAGCAAGTACCCCTTTTATATCGAGCTGGAGAACACGGACGGGCTCATGCTGGGCCAGCACGTGTACATAGAGCCCTATACGGACGAGGAAGAGGATAAGCCCGCCGGGCCCATGCTGCCCGGGTATTACCTGGTGCGGGAGGGCGACGACGCCTACGTGTGGGCGGACGACGGAAAAGGCAAGCTGGAAAAGCGCCCCGTGACCCTGGGCCAGTACAGCGAGACCACGGACAGCTATGAGATCGCGGACGGCCTGGATCTGACCGATTACATCGCCTTCCCCCAGGAGGGGATGGAGGAGGGCCTCCCCACCGAGAAGTTCGATCCCGCGGCCGCCCAGGAGGGCGAGCCGGAGGCGGAAAGCAACGCGCCCGCGATCTCGGCGGATTTTTAACGGGAGGCAGCCATGCTTCTTGAGATGCACAACATATGCAAGGACTATCCCCAGGGCCGGGAAGTGGTGAAGATCCTGAAAAACGTGGAGCTCACCATCGAGGAAGGGGATTACCTTGCCATCATGGGCCCCTCCGGCAGCGGCAAGACCACCCTCATGAACATGATCGGGTGTCTTGACGTGCCCACCAGCGGCACCTACCGGCTCAACGGGGAGGACATATCCAAGGCCTCGGAGAACCACCTGGCCGACATCCGCAACTCCACGCTGGGCTTCGTGTTTCAGAGCTTCTATCTGCTGCCCAAGCTGACGGCCCGGGAGAACGTGGCCCTGCCCCTGCTGTACGCGGGGGTGAAAAAGCGCGAGCGCCTTCGCCGGGCGGAGAAGGCGCTGGAGATGGTGGGTCTGGGCGAGAGGATGAACTTTATGCCCAACCAGCTCTCCGGCGGCCAGCAGCAGCGCGTGGCCATCGCCCGGGCCATGATCAACCACCCCAAGCTCCTTCTGGCCGACGAGCCCACCGGCGCGCTGGACAGCGCCTCCGGCCAGCAGGTGATGGATCTTTTCGACCAGCTCAACGCCGGCGGCGCCACCATCGTGCTCATCACCCACGAGCCCAAGGTGGGCGCCCGGGCAAAGCGCCTGCGGCGCATCCTGGACGGGATGCTCCTGCCAGAGGAAGGAGGCGGGACAGATGGCCAAGCATGAGATGTCCTCCCAGAGCCCAAAGCCTGTCAAGGCGAAAAGCGGCAAGGCCCGCAAGGCCGTCGCCATCACCCTGGCCGTCCTCATCCTGCTGGGCGCCGGGGGCGGCGGCGTGTATTACTATCTGCAAAACCGCACGGGCGAGGCGGTCAACGTCTTTCCCCTGGAGCAGCTGGGCACCACGGACTCCTGGTACGACCGGGTGAACACCGGCGGCCAGGTGCGCTCCGACAAGATGCAGACCGTGTATCTTTCCTCCACCCAGACCGTCACGGAGGTGTTCGTGCAGGAGGGACAGCAGGTGCAGGTGGGCGACCCCATCCTGGCCTTTGACACCACCCTGGACGAGGTGGAGCTGACCCGTAAGCAAATCGCCATCGACCAACTGAAGATGGATCTGGAGGAGGCCCAGGAGAAGCTGGAGGAGATCGACGGCTACAAGGTTGGCACTCCCGGCTTTGCCCCCCAGAGGACGCCCGAGCCCACCGCCACCCCCGTTCCCACCGACATCCCCTTCTTCCAGGGCGGCGAGGGCACGGCGGCCGATCCCTATGTGTTTTTGTGGGCGGACGGCCGGCCCCTGAACGGCGGCGTGGTGGAGGAACTTTTGATGATGGCCCAGCCGTCCCCCTCCCCCAGCCCGGAGGGGCAGACCGCCCCTGACCAGAGCGCCGGCGGCGAGACCGCCCAGGCCGTCTCCGCCATAGCGCCCGTGCCCGTGTCCGCCGGGCAGAGCCACCGGCTCAACCAGCTCATCATGCTGTCCCGGCCCAGCCTGGTCGGCCGGCAGGTGCTGCTGGACGCAGGCCAGCCCACGGACACCCCCCTGCCGGAGATCACCGATACGCCTGCGCCGGAGATCACGGACACCCCCGCGCCGGAGATCACGGCCGCGCCTACGGACACCCCCATGCCCACGGACGTCCCCGCGCCCACGGACACCCCTGTGCCGGAGGCCACGGATGCCCCCGCGCCTGCGGACACCCCTGTGCCGGAGGCCACGGATACCCCCGCGCCCACGGACGCCCCGCCGGTATCTCCCACCATCGCGCCCGTAGAGCCCTCGGAGGCCCCCACCAAGCCCGCGGACATCCCCTCCCCCACGGACACCCCCGCGCCGGAGGCCACGGCCGCGCCCACGGACACACCGGCGCCTACGGACACACCCGTGCCCACGGAGACCCCGGAGCCCAGCCCCTCTCCCTCTCCCACGCCCGGCCCCACCGGCGCGTCCTACTACATGGTCTTTGAGATGCGGGAGGGCAACAGCATGAAGGGGGCCGTTCTCCGCTCCTTTGAGATCCAGTTCATCCTCACCGGCAACCGGGCCGGGGAGCGGTACTGGAGCTTTATCGTGATGGATCCCCAGTATATGCCCCAGACCGAGGAGCTGCCGGAAGAGGACGGCGGCGGCTTCGGCGGCGGAGGCGGCGGCAATATGTACCCCGCCGAGGAGATCGCCCAGATGCGGGCCGAGACCGAGCGGGAGATCGCCAGCAAGACCATCCAGCTGAAGATGGCGGAGCAGGAGCTCAAGCAGGTGCAGTACGAGCTTTCCAACGGGGAGGTGCTGTGCACCACCGCCGGCGTGGTCAAGAGCGTGCTCGACCCCGACGAGGCCCTGCAGAGCCAGCAGCCGGTGGTGAAGATCTCCGGCGGAGGCGGCTACTTCATCGAGGCCTATATGAGCGAGTTCGACATGCAGAACCTGCACGTGGGCGACACCGTCACCGTGGACGACTACATGTCCGGCAGCCAGATGGACGCCACCATCACGGAGATATCCAAGTACCCCACCAACGAGCAGTATGTGAATTACTACTCCAACAGCGCCAACGGCAATTCCTCCAAGTACCCCTTCACCGTGGAGGTGGGCGAGGACGCCAACCTGCGGGAGGGCTACTGGGTGGACGTGTACTTCTCCACCACCGGCGAGGCCGTGCGCGACGATCCGGACGGCGGCACCTTCTATCTGCAAAACGCCTTCATGCGCACGGAGGGCAGCCGGAGCTATGTGTACGTGGCCGGGGCCGACGGCCTGCTGGAGAAACGGTATGTGACCACCGGCAAGAGCCTGTACGGCCAGCTCACCGAGATCAAAAGCGGCCTGGATATGAACGCCGACTACATCGCGTTCCCCTACGGGCGCAGCGTGAAGGCCGGGGCTCCCACGGTGCAGCAGGAGGACGTCAGCATCCTCTACAACGGCTATTAAGGAGGCGGCGCGAGCATGTTTGAGAACATATCTCTGGCTTTCCAGGGCATCTGGGGCCATAAGATGCGGTCGTTTCTGACGATGCTGGGCATCATCATCGGCATCGCCTCCATCATCACCATCGTGTCCACCATCAAGGGCACCAACGACCAGATCAAGGAGAGTCTGATCGGCGCCGGCACCAACGCGGTCACCGTGCAGCTGAGCCAGAACAACTCCACCTACGATCTGTCCTGGCGCGACCCGCCGGAGGGGGTCTCGCCCATCTCGGAGGAGACGTACCAGCAGCTGACGGAGCTGGACAACGTCCGGGCGGTGAGTCTTTTCTGCTACCGCCAGGTAGACAGCTACGACAGCGCCGTCTGCTGCGGCAACATTGCCTACTCCGGGCAGCTGTACGGGGTGGATCAGAACTTCTTTGCCGCCAACGGCTTCCGCCTGACCCGGGGCAGGGATTTTCTGGAGGACGACTTCTCCAAATTCCGCAAGGTGGCCATTCTGGACACCGGGGCCAGCTCCGTCCTGTTCGGCAGCGCCAGCGCCGTGGGGGGCATCCTGGAGATCAAGGGCGAGCCCTATACCATCGTGGGCGTGGTGGAGCGGACGGCCTCCAGCGACTTTGTGATCGAGAGCATCCGGGACTATGAGATGTACGCCGACCAGTCCGGCGGAAAGATCTTCATCCCCCTGGCCGACTGGCCCATCGCCTACCGGTTCGACGAACCCCAGGGGGTGGTGCTCAAGGCCGCCAGCACCGACGATATGACCCGTATCGGCCAGCAGGCGGAGGATCTGCTCACCGCGAGCCAGATCTCCCAGCAGGCGTCCCAGATGGGCTTTGCCTACAAGAGCGACGATCTGATGGATCAGGCGGCCCAGATCCAGAAGATGTCCAACGCCACCAACAACCAGCTGCTGTGGATCGCGGGCATCTCCCTGCTGGTGGGCGGCATCGGCGTGATGAACATCATGCTGGTGACCGTCACCGAGCGCACCCGGGAGATCGGTCTGAAAAAGGCCATCGGCGCCCGCAAGCGGCGCATCCTCTGGCAGTTTCTGACGGAGGCCGCCGCCCTCACCAGCATCGGCGGCGTGCTGGGCGTGGCCGCGGGGGTGGGCCTGAGCCGGTTTATCTCCTCCGCCATGGGCACGCCCACGGCGGTGAGCTACCCGGCCATCGCCGTGGCGGTGCTGTTTTCCATGCTCATCGGCGTGGTGTTCGGCATGATCCCCGCCATCAAGGCCGCCAAGCTGAATCCCATCGACGCGCTGCGGAGAGAGTGACCCGCGGCAAGGGCCCCCTTCATGCCCCGGGGGGCACAAAAAGAGACACGCGCCAAAAAGCGCGTGTCTCTTTTTGTGGTTTGGCGTGCAGGTCTTACGCCGGGTCAGGCGGGCAGTATACGGGCCGCGCACTTAATAGGCTTACCCGCGACGCGTTGAGCTTTTCGGACTGGCAAAACGTCGTCTTTCCCTCCACGACAAATATGCAATCGCCGCAGGAACAGGGCAGGCGCTTTCTACAGCTGCGCCCGGAGCCAGTCGAACACCAGCCGGCCGTCTGCGGTGTCGGGGCGGGCGTGGGCGAAGGCCATCCGCTCCGGGTGAAACTGCACCCCCAGGATGGGCAGGCTCCCGTGCTCTACAGCCTCCACCACCCCGTCCGGGGCGAAGGCCGTGGCTGCAAGCCCCCGGCCCAGTCTGCCCGCCCCCTGGTGGTGGGAGCTGTTGACCGTGGCGTCGGGGCCGTACAGCCGGTACAGCAGGCTCTCCGGCCGGAGGATCACCCCGTGGACGCTGTCCTCATGGCCGTGGGCCATATGGCTTTGGGCGGTGGGCAGATCCTGTATCAGATCGCCCCCAAAGTAGACGTTGATGACCTGATGGCCCTGGCATATGCCCAGCACGGGCTTTCCCGCCCGGACGAAGGCGTCCAGCATATCGAACCGGATCTGGACAAGAAACTCGTCCATGTCCCGGGAGCCGGCGTTCTCCTGTCCGAACCGGGCCGGGTCCATGTCCCCGCCGCCGGGCAGCAGCAGCCCGGCGCAGGACGCGGCCCGCTCCCTTTCCAGGGTCACCACCGGCTCCAGACCTACCCCCTGCAGGGCGGCGACGTAATTTGACACCCGGTCGGCATAACCGGGAATGGCAACTTCCCTCATGCTCTCACCTCTCACCGGCGGAATATGGTTCGCCAGCCCCGGATATCCACCGGCTCATACCGGCGGCGGAGCTGCTTGACCACCGTGTTTCGATCCGCATCCTGGATGAGCACGTCGTACTGCCCCGGGATGCTGCCGAAAGTGACGGTGTTTTCCACGCCCAGCTGCCGCTTCAGCTGCTCCACCATGGCCTGCCAGCTGACGGCGCTGTCATAGACCCGCAGGAAGGAATAGCCCTGGCCGAAGTAGTACCGCTCCTTGGCCAGCTGGTACTGCGCCGCCCAGCTCTGGCCCGTCAGGCGGGCGTAGGCGTCCTCGATCCGCTCGGTCTTGTCCACGATGGTCAGATATACCACGTCCTCATACTGATCCTCCTGGCTGCGCACATAGTTGCGGTAGAGGGAGCGCCGCCGGGCCTCGTATGCCTGGGCCATGGCGTCGTTGGCCAGCTCCCGGTAGCGGATGATGAGCATATTGTTCCGGATGATGTGGCAGAAGAAGGGCAGCCCCTCGTCCCGGGCCCAGGTCATGATCCGCTCCGCCTTTTCCGGGGACATGGGCGTGGTGCGCAGGTACTGCTCGTTTTTCAGATCATACATGGCCGCCCCGTTCAGGGTGATGATGGGCAGCCGCAGATCCACCTCCCGGAGGATCTCCCGCACGGTGGCCTGGGAGGCCCGGGTGGAGATGGTGAACAGCGCCCCGTCCTCAATGAGCCGGTTGAGCTCCACCCGGGAGTAGGGGGTGAGGGTGCTGCCCTCCCGGAGGATGGTGGTGCCCAGGCCGGAGACAAACAGGGTGTCCCGGTTCCGGGCCCGTGGCAGCTGCACCCGGTTGACCAGCTCCGCGATCAGCAGTCCGATGACCGTGTCCAGCAGCCGATTGAAGGCATAGGTGTAAGCGTTGACCCCCTGGATGTGGTTGATGGCGATGCACAAAAATACCACCGCCGCGAAGGAGGCCATGCCGGCCAGCCCCAGCAGCACCGTGGAGTAGATGGTCACGCCGGTGAAAAGCCCCACCAGCAGGTAGTGCACGGCCTCGTCCGGTATGCCGCCCTCGATGAGCGCCAGCTCCAGGGTGATGAGGATGAGTCCCCATCCGGCGCCGATCAGGGTGCCCAGCACCTTCTCCTTTGCCACCTGGCGCATGCTCTTTACGTAGGGCTGTATGCCCGAGAGCACGGCGATGGTGGAGAAGATGGGAAGCCCCTGCTTGCCCCGCAGAAGATATACCCCGAAACAGAGCCACACAGAGATCACCGTGCGGACGATCCTCTGACCGGGCAGAGGGATGCGCCGGCGGCCGGGCTTTTTTTCTGGTGTGTTTTGCCTCATTTGGTGCCTTTCTGTCAAAGATCCAGCGCGGCCACGTCCTGAAGGGTCTCCCGGCGGACGATGAGCCGATCCTGTCCGCCCCGGAGCGCCACTACCGGCGGCCGGGGCACCCGGTTGTAGTTGGATGCCATGGAATAGGTATAGGCCCCAGTGACCAGCACGGCCAGGATATCCCCTGCCTGCGGCATATGCAAGGGCACGTTCTCCCCGATCAGGTCGCCGCTCTCGCAGCACCGTCCCGCGATGGTGACGGCGCAGTCCTCCGGCTCCCCCGCCCGGCTGGCCAGCACGGCGCTGTGGCGTGCGCGGTAAAGGGCGTAGCGGGGATTGTCCCCCATGCCACCGTCCACCGCCGCGTAGGTACTGCCTCCCGGGACGGTCTTGACGTTCTGCACGGTGTAGAGCGTGATGCCTGCGGCGGCCACGATGCCCCGGCCCGGCTCCATCATCACCGCCGGAGCGGGATAATCGTACTGCCGGCACAGGGCGGCCAGATGCTCGCCCACCTGCCGGATCATCCCGCCGCAGTCGGGGGCGCTCTCCCCGGGCTCGTAGGGCACCGCGAATCCCCCGCCCAGATTCAGCACCCCGGCGGTATAGCCGTAGGCGCGCCGGACGCTGTCCAAAAAGGAGAGCATCACGTCCACCTCCAGTCGGAAGGGGCCCGCGTCAAAGATCTGGGAGCCGATGTGGCAGTGAAAGCCCTCCAGGTCGATGTGGGGCATTTTCAGCGCCGCGCCGGTGACGGCCAGGGCCTGGCCGGTGGGGACGGGCACGCCGAATTTCACGTCCACCACCCCGGTATTCACCGCGGCGAAGGTGTGTGGGTCGATGCCCGGGGTCACCCGCAGCAGCACGCTCTGGCGCAGACCCATCTGCCCGCAGAGCCGGTCGATGCGGGCCAGCTCCTGCTCCCCGTCCGCCACGATGCAGCCCACCCGGCTTTGGATGGCGTAGCGCAGTTCCTCGTCCGTCTTGGCGTTGCCGTGGCAGCATATGCCCGACGGGGGAAAGCCCGCGGCCAGGGCGGTGTACAGCTCCCCGGCGGAGACGGTGTCCAGGCCCATCCCCTCCTCCATGGCCGCGCGGCACAGCGCCTTGCAGCACATTGCCTTGCTGGCATAGAGCGGCCGGCTTCCCGCAGGCAGACAGGCCGTCATGGCCGTCTTGTAAAGCCCCATCCTGGAGCGGATCATATCCTCGTCCAGCACGTACAGAGGCGTGCCGTACTTCTCCGCCAGCGCGACGGTGTCCACGCCGCCCAGGGCCAGGTGGCCGGCGGCGTTCACGGTGAGATTGGGTTGGTGCAGCATGGAGTTTCTCCGTTCCCGTAGACAAGAAGTGTCCGCGCATGATACAATAAAACATATTACAGCGAACAGGCCCATAATGCAAGATTTTTCGCGGGAGGACGCCATGAATACACCCAAAGAGATCGCCCAGAATTATGTCGAGACCGGCGCCGCCAAGGCGGCCATGCCCCGGGGCCGGATGTTCCTGCTGGCCGTGCTGGCGGGGGCTTTCATCGCCCTGGCCGGCGTGGCGGCCAGCATCGGCACCTCCCTGGCGGGAAAGCTGGCGGGGGCCTGCATTTTCCCCGCCGGCCTGGCCATGGTGGTGGTGGCCGGCAGCGAGCTTTTTACCGGCAACAACCTGATGGTGATATCCCTGCTGGAAAGACGGATCACCGCCGGGCAGCTGCTGACGGCATGGGCGGTGGTATACGTTGGCAATCTGGCCGGGGCTGTCCTGGTGGCGGCGCTGGCCGTGTGGGGCGGGACTTTCTCCGGCTGCTACGAGGCTGTGATCGCCACCGCCGCGGGAAAGTGCGGCCTCGCCTTCGGCCAGGCGCTCATCCGGGGCGTGCTGTGCAACGTGCTGGTGTGCACGGCGGTGTGGATGACCATGGCCGCCAAGGACGTGGCCGGCAAGGTCGTGGGCCTGTATATGCCGGTGATGGCCTTCGTGCTGTGCGGGTTTGAGCACTCCATCGCCAATATGTTCTACATCCCCGCGGGGCTGTTCTCTGTGATGCGCTACGGCGGCGGGGCCGAGGGCCTGGGCTGGGGCGCCTTTTTCCTGAAAAACCTCCTGCCGGTGACGGTGGGCAACGTCCTGGGCGGCGCCGGCCTGGGCGCGGTGCTGCACGCCATACACCTGCGAAAATAACGGAGCAATATAAAAAGTGCCGGGCAGAGTTTTGAAACTCTGTCCGGCACTCCGCCGGTCACGCCTTGTTGGGCGTGGCTTTTGCACATTTTTGATCGTGTATTTTTCTGGCCAGATACACGACGGGGGTGTCCAGCAGACTGGTGACCACGTAGATGGCGTAGCCTGCGAAGATGATGCTGGCCAGCAGGGCGGGGGTGTAGCCCTCCATGCCCGCGAAGGCCCCCAGATTGAACAGCACCGTGTTCACCAGCTGGCTGACGAGGGTGGAACCGTTGTTGCGCAGCCACAGAAACTTCCGGTGGTCGCCGAATCTCCTGTCCGTAAACTCCCACCATTTGTGGTAGAGCCACACGTCCAGCAGCTGGCTCACCGCGTACACCGACATACTGGCCAGCACCAGCCGGGGCGTGGTGGAGAAAATGGCCCGGATGGACGGCATGGCCCAGTCGCTCTCGGCCGGGACGTACAGCATCCAGCTGGCCGTCAGCAGCGCGAAGAACGCCGACACGGCGATCCCCAAAAACACCGCCCGGTTGGCCGCACGTTTGCCGCTGTTCTCGCTGAGGATATCCGTGATGAGAAACGTGGCCGCGAACAGCACGTTGCCCAGGGTCTGCTCCATGCCGAAGGCCACCACCAGGATCAGCACCTCGATGTTGGACAGGATGGTCACCGCCACCGTCATACCGTAAAGTCCCGTGTCCCCGAACAGCCGGTAGGCCAGCAGCACCGCCCCGAAAATAAATACCACCGAGGCGGCCAAAATAAGCTCGTTCATTCAATTTTCCTTCCCGGACAAGAAAAGAGAGAGCGATACGCTCTCCCGTGATCTTCTCCTCGCCGTAGTTTTGTTTATAGACAGGATGGTCACGAACTGTCTGCGGCGGTCTGGTCTGCCCCGTCACGCCCCATGAGAGGCTCCGGCGAGACGGTCTTACGCCGTCTTTATGAAATTAGCTTTGCTTATTATAACGGTCAAATTTCTTCTTGTCAAGAGGCGTCCGCCCCATCCGCTTCCGATTCCATGTACTCATAGTACTCCGACTCGCTGGAGAAGAGCATATACCGTCCGTCCACCAATCCGTAAAAACCGGTTCCCGTAAAATATCCCCGCATCGCCGCGGCCTCCTTTATTTTGTCCGGGCCGTTCTCCCGCCCGGCAAGTATAGGATATCAGGGCAGATGTCCCATAAGCCGGACAGCAAGAGAGGCTTTACGAACGGGGCGGGAAGGAGTATAATTTTTAGGAATAAAGCGGCACAGAGAAAGAGAGACGCCATGGTGTATATTCTCTACAATCCCCTTGCGAACAACGGCAAGGGCACCGAGGGCCTGGACGGGGTGATCGCCGCCGCCGGCCAGCGCCGCCCCGGGCAGACGCCGGTGCTGGCGGACGTGACCAAGCAGGACGCCGCCGCCCTGCTCATGGGCCTCTCCCCGGAGGACGAGGCCATCGTGTGCGGCGGGGACGGCACGCTGCACTATCTCATCAACGCCCTGGACGGACGGGTGCCCGCCGCGCCGGTATACGTGTGGCGCATGGGCACGGGCAACGACTTTCTCCGGGACGTGCTGGAGGGCAGCCAGGAGCAGCTGGTTCTTTTCAATAAATACATAGGAAACCTTCCCACAGTTAAGACCGTCCATGGCACCCAGCGCTTTTTGAACAACGTCAGCTTCGGTCTGGACGGCCAGGTGTGCGAGCTGGGGGAGCAGGAGAAGGCCCGGCTGGGCCGGCCGGTCAACTACATCGCCCTGGCGCTACGGCTGGTGTTTCGGGATTACCACGTGGCAAACGCCACCGTCACGGTGGACGGCCAGAGCAAGACCTACGACCGGGTGTGGGTGGCCTCCGTGTTCAACGGCCGGTACGTGGGCGGCGGCCAGAAGCTGGCGCCCCGGCAGGATCGAACCGGCCAGGAGCTGTGCTGCGTGGTGCTGTTCGGCCTGGGCCGGTTCAGGGCGCTGCTGAAGCTGCCGAAAGTCCTCAGCGGCAGCCATGAGCACATGCCCCAGTGCGACGTGCGTTTCGGCCGGGAGATATCCGTCCGCTTCGACCGCCCCGGCGCCATCAACCTGGATGGGGAGCCGTTGGAACGGGTCACCACTTACAGCGCGAAAAAATAACATACGCCGCCTCCTTTTTCGGAGGCGGCGCTTTTTGCCGTTATTTCTCTCCCCGGAGCTTGACCAGCCGGTCGCGGATGACGGCGGCATATTCGAACTCCAGCATCTGGGCGGCCTTGCGCATCTGCTTTTCCAGCTTCTCGATCTCCGCCTTGCGCTCGGCGGCGGTCATCTTGATGCCCGCGGCGGTGACGGCCTTGGCCTCCTCCGCCCCGTCAGATATCTCCATCATGTCCTTCACGCTCTTGATGATGGTCTGGGGCACGATGCCGTGGGCCTGGTTATAGGCCTGCTGCTTTTTCCGGCGGCGCTCCGTCTCCCGGATGCAGGCGTCCATGGAGGGGGTCACCGTGTCCGCGTACATAATGACCGTGCCCTCCGCGTTCCGGGCGGCCCGGCCCACGGTCTGGATCAGGCTGGTCTCCGACCGGAGAAAGCCCTCCTTGTCCGCGTCCAAAATGGCCACCAGGGACACCTCCGGCAAGTCCAGGCCCTCCCGCAGCAGGTTGATTCCCACCAGCACGTCAAAGTGGCCCAAACGCATATCCCGTATGATCTCCATCCGCTCAATGGAGCCGATGTTGTGGTGCAGATACCGGCTGCGTATCCCCGCGTCGGTCAGATACGCGGTCAGATCCTCCGCCATCTTCACGGTCAGCGTGGTGACCAGGGTGCGCTGGTTCTTGGCGATGCGGCCGTTGATCTCGCCGATGAGATCGTCAATCTGCCCCTCCACAGGCCGGACGATGATCTCCGGGTCGAGCAGTCCGGTGGGCCGGATGACCTGCTCGGCGATCTGCCCGGCCCGGCTGCGCTCGTACTCCGCCGGCGTGGCGGACACGTATATGACCTGGTTGAGCCGCTGGGTGAATTCCGGGAATTTCAGCGGCCGGTTGTCAAAGGCGGAGGGCAGGCGGAAGCCGTACTCCACCAGCGTCTGCTTCCGGCTGAAGTCGCCCTTGTACATGGCCCGCACCTGGGGCAGGGTCACGTGGCTCTCGTCCACAAACAGCACAAAATCCTTTGGGAAGTAGTCCAGCAGCGTCATGGGGGCGCTGCCCGGCGCCCGGCCGGAGATGATTCGGGAGTAGTTCTCGATGCCGGAGCAGTAGCCCAGCTCCTGCATCATCTCAATATCATATTCCGTCCGCTGCCGGATGCGCTGGGCCTCCAGAAGCCGGCCGTTCTGCTCAAACCACGCCACCCGTTCCTCAAGCTCCCGGCGTATCTCCACAATGGCCGCCTCCATCTTCTCCTTGGGGGTCACGTAGTGGGTGGCGGGCCAGACGGGGATGTTGTTTAGCCGCCGCAGAGGCGCCCCGGAGACGGCGTTGATCTCGCTGATCCGGTCGATCTCGTCGCCGAAAAACTCCACCCGAATGGCGGTATCCTTCCAGTAGGCCGGCCAGATCTCCACCGTGTCCCCCCGGACACGGAACTTGTTGCGCTCGAAGGCGACGTCGTTACGCTCATAGCGGATGTTCACCAGGCGCATGAGCAGATCTTCGATCTTGATCTCCATCCCTACCCGCAGGGTGACCATCATGGCGGCGAAGTCGTCCGGCTCGCCCAGGCCGTAAATGCAGGAGACGGAGCTGACCACGATCACGTCCCGCCGCTCCAGCAGCGACGCGGTGGCGGACAGACGCAGCCGGTCGATCTCGTCGTTGATGGAGGAATCCTTTTCAATGAACGTGTCCGTGTGGGGGATGTAGGCCTCCGGCTGGTAGTAATCGTAGTAGGAGACAAAGTACTCCACCGCGTTGTCCGGGAAGAACTGGCGAAACTCCGCGCACAGCTGGGCGGCCAGGGTCTTGTTGTGGGCCAGCACCAGGGTGGGCCGCTGGATGCGCTCAATGACCTTGGCCATGGTATAGGTCTTGCCGGAGCCGGTGACGCCCAGCAGCACCTGCTCCTCTATGCCGTTTTCCAGTCCCGCCGCCAGCGCGTCGATGGCCTCTGGCTGATCCCCGGCGGGCTCATAGGGCGATACGACCTTGAAGGGCCGGCTCTCCATGGCATGACCTCCTTGCGATTGCTGAAGAATAATTATAGCATGTCGGCCGGAGAAGTACAAGCAAATGCCGCGCCGCATATGGCAGCGCCCGGAGGCCAAGCAGATCCACGCCCGCCGCCAGACCGGAAAGCACTTGATTTCCGGCGGGGTACCATGTATAATAGCCGGTGTACGACCGCCGTACACCATGCCGGTGTGATGGAATTGGCAGACGTACCGGACTCAAAATCCGGCGGTGGCGACACCGTGCGGGTTCGACCCCCGCCACCGGCACCAAACCAACATAATCCGAACCCAAGACCTGTGGGACCATATCCCGTAGGCGATGGGTTCGGACTTGTGTTTTGGTTTGAGCCGTATGAGGCGAGGTACTTCAGGAACGGGGTACGAAAGAGACCGGAATCGAAGCCAAGGGGACCGAGGAAGAAAAAGACATGAGCACCTATCAAAAAGCTCTAGGAGATAATACTGACGGTTCTATCGTAAGTTTTAAGGACATTGGCTCTTAATGCTGTTTAGTAAGGGGTAAAATCTTTCAGGGTTTTGGTTGTCAAGATACGCTTGAATTCCCTGTAAGATGACAGCATCTTCTTTCAGATTGCAACGGCGTGCTATACGATCTGGGTAGTTATGATGGTCGTCAATAGCTCCTAGAAATTCTGATAAATTGATTTTATACCGCTCTAAGAAAAACCTAGTAACGCCTGAATCCATAAAAACCTCACTCTCTGGCGCTTGGTTAGATGGATAGGCAAAGATTCTTTTTGTGGGCTCCGCAGTTTTCTCCTCATCTCTAATGCCGATTGCATGTAGCCTCAAGTGATGGTTAGTGTAATCTACAGCCTTTGCAACATCGTCTTTGTTCCCAACAGCGGCGATTGAAATGGCCTGTGAAAACTCATCTGCATATTTTCTGATAATTTCTATAAGTAGTTGCTCCGAGAAACGATCTTCAACATAAATGAGGAGAGTCTTATGATGGCCATCTGACAGGTGAGCAACTATTTCTGCAATCGTAGGATTGTTTTCAACGGTTGTTGCCGTGTCGGTGCGCTCTATTTTCTTTCGCGCCTCCATGGGCATCACTTCGATAATAGATGGTGAATGGGTAGTGATAATAAGTTGATGGCGCTTTCTCTTGCAGACATCTAAAAAATAACAGGCCAATTGATGCTGTGCGTCCTGATGTAGAGCTGTTTCAGGCTCTTCAATGACAACAAGGCTACGCTCTGGAGCTGATTCAAGTGCGTCAACCATTCTGATTAGCCGCCCTTCACCGCATCCCATATGGTTCTCTGAATATGTAGCATTGAACCGAGATGCAAATCCCATTTGAGCTCGTTTAGATTGATTCTCTATCGTTGCTACTTCTAGGCTCTGATACGTCGTTCCAAGAATCTGGGCAGCTGTTTTCTTAGCTTCAGAACTAAAGCCTCGCTTGTTTCTAATTTTTGTTGTTGGATCTAAATATATCCGGCTACCCATCTCATGGTGGGGCACAAAGAAGCCCATGCCAAAATAGATACACTTTCTATTTGGCCGTTCAGAATATCCTCTCCATTTTGTGCTTCCTTTTTTAATAATACGCGTTCTGGCTGGGCAATCGCCCTCAGAATTAAACCCATCCAAAGACAATTGCCCGGAATTGTCTGCCTCTGATGATGTTGCATATGTATAACTTAAATAGGCATCGTCAGCATACGGATGCGGATCGAGATTTGATCTAATAAAAAAGTTGCCTAACGTATAGTAATCCTCAGGATTTCGATGTGTTTCTCCTGGCCGTTTGTATTGATAACAACACAGTGCCAACTGGGCTATTGTGCTCTTGCCCGATCCGTTTTTCCCTGTGATTACTGTTATAGGAAAATCAAAATTTATAACAGTTGACAGGCCTCTTATTCCGTTAATATTCATTTTCAGGAGGACGTCGCCATATGTATTGTATCTATTTGTAGGCAAATACATATTGTGCAATGCACCAATGGTCTCTTGAATGTTCATTATATCCGCCTCCTGATTTCAAAGTTTTCCCAATAATACCACAAACCGCTTGTGGATGCAATGGAACACATTTCTAAAGCATTAAACTGGCATATTGGTCATTATTGCGGCGGCAGTCACTTGACTGCCGCCGCTGGCGTTATTACGCCCTGGTGTCTTGGAGGTGTCTTTCTTCCCGCTGGGCTTTCCACGCTGCGAACTCCCGCTGGCCCTCGTCGCTCTCATAAAACGCGAGGATGTCCGGCAGGAAGCACCGAGCGAGCTTTTCGATCTCGTGCTGCGGGATGTTGGTGTCGTTTATAAGCTTTTTCCTACGACCCAATTCTTACCTCCTATGTGGCGCTATTCTAGTAGTGATGGATGAACGTTGTCATGTTCTGCTCTCTCCTTTCTGATATAGTCTAAAGCCTGGATCTGTGGGCAGGGGGTACAAGGATGCCACCCCGCCGGGTTTTGCACCCGGAAAGCCTTGCAGATTCAAGAACTTTGCTGTTCTATCGTTCTACTATTCGCCCTGCGGCGTTTGGCGTACTCCGCCTTTTGCCGTCGCTGGGCTATGGCTCTGCAATCGTCGCAATATTTCGCCCGGTTGGAACCGGGGAGAAACGCTCTGCCGCAGATCGCGCACCGCTTCATGGCGTCCTTGCCGAGTATGTAGTGGTGGGTTTTCACGTCGCCCCGATCCAGGTTCTTGCCATATTGCAGATTGGCCCTCATGCACGCGACGGCGAAATCCTGGCCGTCGCAGTTGAGCGTAGCGATGCGGTAATTCGTTCTTGGAATAAGCCGTCCGCTGTCATCCAGAATGGGCTTCATGGTGAACTCGTCGTGCTCAAACAGTAGGTACTTCTCCGCGTCGCTGTACCGGGCGTTTTTAGAGCTTATGTGTTTGAACGTTTCCAACGGTCGCCGCCACCTTTTCCAAGACTTCGTATTTCAGCATAGCGAGGTCAACGACCGCGTCCCGGACTTCCTTCTCCAAGTCGGTGTAGGGCGCGCCGAACTCGTTCAGACGCCGTGCGATCTGGTTGAGATTGCCGCCGATCTTGCCGTACTGTGTGATGAGATCATCCAGTTTTTTCAGAAGTTCATCATTCACCGCCGTGATCACGATAGTTGGCTTGAGTAGCGCGCCGGTGATAGCCTTACGGATATATGCCGCTTTGCTGACGCCGCACAAAGCTGCGACTTCTTCAAAGGCGGCATATTCCTCTTTGCTAAGACGTGTTTTTACGGTCATGCTCCGATGGGGCGTGTTGTACTTTTTCGGCATGGGCAAAATGATCTCCTTTGGAGACAAGCGAATTTGAAAAATGAGCAAACAAGCCGGTATGGGGCCCCCAGCGCAAACCAGCGGAGCGTTTGCGATGGGGAGAGGAGGAGCAGCGGAACGGACGAGCTTTGCCGCTTGCGGCGAAGCAAGGGATGTGGAGCTTGCGACGACGACAAGCAGGGTTTGGGGAAGGCACTCCCCAACAAGATTCCGTGGGGCAAAAATGAGCGCAGAGCGAATTTTGGGCCCATGGTAGAATCTTGCTCTGACGACTCACACCCCGCAGGGGC